>JBEBFV010000241.1:0-9207 GCA_040081795.1 Limisphaerales bacterium
CGCGCACGGAAGGGACTCAATCTTCACCAGCGGCAGGAGCGACTGCTGCTGCTTCTCGGACTGCTGGCCTTCTCGGACGAGTTTGCAGAGGCGGCAGGGGTTCTTGCCGCTGAAGGTCTTGGTGAAGGCCTCCTGAAACGTGGTCTGCTGTGCGAAACTCACGAACATGCCCGTCCACGCAACGGATTGGAGCAACGCCCAGTGCAGCCCGATGGAGAGGGCCACGGCCAGGATCACAGCAACTTTGGCGGCGCGCTTGAACAAGACGGGGCTTGGATGACAGCCGCAGCCGAATAATTCAAGCACTACGCGCTCCGAGTTCTTGAACACGATGTGAATTGATTCAAGAAACGCGGCGACCTCCGGCTGGCCAGCGATGGAATCACAGTGAGCATCCGGGCAAGCTGGTCAGAGCGACGTTCGTCCACCGTGCTTGCTTACAGGGCGCGTGATTTTTCGTCGAAGGGCAAGGCTGTGAAGCCAGGCAACCTCCGGAACATTCGCGCCGGGCTGTGACTCAGGTGGAGCGATCCGGGCGGCAGACGCCAAGGAGGTGGGGATGGGGAATCCCGCTGAAGAAACGTGCTGCCACCCGAATCTTAAATGCTGTCTGGCCACCAAGCTAGGACGCGGCCTGCCACTGTCAAGGCGTTGCCACCGGCCACAGTTCCCTGATTTCCCGCTCGCCGTTTGACTTGAGCTTCAACTGGCCCATGACCCGTGACAGAAAGCGCAGGAGCGTCACCGGCTTCTCGATAAACTCGACCGCACCGAGCCGTTCAGCCTCTTTCTTGTTCTCCGGGCTGTGCTGGCCGCTGACGAAGATGACCGGGATGTCCTGAAGCTGCGGATCGGCCTTCAACTGGCGGCACAGCTCCAACCCGCTGATGCCGGGCAGCGCGATGTCCAGCAGGATGAGGTCGTAAGTTTCCGTGGCCAGCCGCGTGAGCGCCTCCTCGCCGCTGGCGATGAGTGTGGCGTCAATGAGGGAACGGCTCAGGGCGAGCTGCATCAGGTTGCCAATCTCCGCGTCGTCCTCGACCACGAGCACGCGGGCGACGGGCTTCTTAACGCGGGCTGCGGGTGGGGTGGACAATGAAGCTGCCATGTCAGAGGAGGCGCGGGATGAGGCCAGAACTGGGAAGGGCGCGTGTCGTTCGTTGATCAGCGCCATGGCCCCGGCGAAGGTTGGGTTGAGTTGCAATGCTGGGCAGGGGTTGTAGCAGATTTGCGACTCCACACAACTCGATTCGGCAGCCTGTTCCCGCACATTGCTGCAATGCCACACCGTAGCTCACGCTCCTGCCGTATCGTCGCGGCTTTGAAGCGCCGCAAAAGGACAGCACTTGTCAACAACGCCCGTCCTTTCGGCCCTCCACAACGCCGGATACTCATGCGTTATGTTTTGAACAATGCAACGCCGAGCCTTGACCGAGGCTTCAACTGGTCGGGCCACAGCGTGGATGAAATGCGCAATCAACCAAGTGGAGAAGAAAACGAAAGTGAACGTATGAACCAGAAAGCAGCAGCAGCCAAAATCGCGGGCCAGAACGTCAAATTGTATGACGGCCAGGGCAGAAACATTTGCAGCATCCCGGCACCGCACGCGAAGAGCGCCGTGGCCAGTGGTGATGCGGTCGCCATCACATTTGAACGCGGCAATGTGAAAATCTACGATGCGCAGGGACGCTTCAAGGCCAACATCCCGCAGTGATGTCGAACCGCCAGGCGCAGCCGACTGGCCCAAGGAATCGCCATGAAACTTAACGACCCACCCGATCCGCTGATCGAGCAGGCGCTCGACAAGTTCGCCGCCGAACAGGGCCTGACCCGGATCCCGCGTGCGACACTGTCGCCGCCATCTGCGGACAGCCCGTTCCCGGTGGCAGCGCAGGTTGAGCCGCAGCCGGACTCGGCCAAGCTGATTGCCGCAGGAGTGATTTCAGCCTTGAAGGAGCCGCACACCGAGGCTCACGATAAAGAACGCACATGAGCGATCCCACTGACGCACTCAAGGAGACCGAGAACGCATTTCGCAGTCTGATGATGCAGCAAGAAGAACGGTTCCGTAAGCGTGTCGATGAGTGTGCGGGAGATCTCGAAAATGCCATATCCCAAGACACAGGCGAGTGCGGCGCGGCGTTCAATGAGGTTTTAGCGGGCTGCCACTTCAATTCGCCCCCCATCTTGGGCACCCTCCGCACGTCGCCCGGCGTCGCCAAGGAAGCTGCTGCTGTCCTATGCAAGGTCAGCTTCGGAAAGGGGCTAGTGAAAGGGCAGGAAGGCAGCGGCCCACAGCGCTTGGGTTGGAACAACCTGAACTTCGATGCCAAGGGCTGGTGCAAGGCTCTCTTGCTGGCGCAAGCGCCGAGCACGGTAACACCGGATGAACTGTGTGACCTCCTGACAGCTAAACTATTCGCATCCCTCCTCGTCAATGATCGGTTACCTGCCACCCCAAGGGCGGTAGCCGAAGTGACGAAGGAGGGTTTACTGACCGACCAAGGCCGACCGATTGATGAATAACCTATGAAGCACTCGGACCTTGTCGATCTACTGAAAGGCCTCGAACGGGCTTGGAACACTTACGGCTCGGTGACTCCTGGTTCGACCCCTCCGTTGCCTCCTCTGGCGGGAGCCTGGGTGCGCCCCAGCAATAACATTCAATACTTCGCGTGTAGTGATGACCGTGGTAACCCCGACCTTGACCTGCCCGTGGTGGTTGACGTGGGCATCAATTACACTCAGGCCAAGGAGTGGGTCCCGGGATACGACATTGTCGATAAGGACCTGAACAACATCGACGCCGAAAAGCGGTGCATTGCTCACTGTAACCAAGAACGTGATGCGTGGGAGAAGACGTGCCTTTGCTCCACAGCACTAACCAATCCCTTGTTGCTGAATCTGAGTGCGAATCCACCGGTAAGGGAATTCCACCTCGTGGCAACGAACTTCTCCCCTTGGATTACCACCCATTCATGGTGGTCGGTAATCGCCGGATCCTTCAGTCCAGCTATTGCTGCGGACCTTCTGGCGCACCCGCCTCATAGCCTCCGCAGTAAGGATCCGTTCGGCCATCTTACTGCCCTTCATGAGAAACTACAGAAAGTCGATGCGTCTGCCGTTTGGATAGGCCACGGGCTTGAGGCCGTCGCGGCTCATTTCCGACTTTGGACGGGTAGAATGAACATCCAAAATTGGATGATTACCGGCAATCTCGCCATGCTACATTTGACTCCTCCAACAGTTCGACCCGGAGCAGGCCCCAACGGAGAGGATTTGGTAAAATTTGGCAAGCCGAGGAAGCAAGGTATTACGAAAATGGATCTTCTCGAAAAACCTGTTGATGAGTAAGCCACTGGTTCTCTCCAAATCCACCTACGTCCAAGGCTTACAGTGCCAGAAGCTCCTCTGGTTCCGCTACAACGCCAAGGACCAGCTTGAGCCGCCCGGTGCCCAGACACAGGCCATCTTCGAGCAGGGACACGAAGTCGGTGATTGGGCAAAGCGAAGGTTTCCGGACGGGCTGGAGATTGCACGCGGCACTGCGGACTTCGACGAGGTGTGTTCTGAAACTCGGCAGCAACTGGCACGGCGCAAACCACTTTTTGAACCGGCCTTCCGAGCAGCGGGTGGCTACGCACGCATTGACATCCTGAACCCGGTGGAAGGCGACGCCTGGGACATCATCGAGGTGAAGAGTTCCACCAGCGTGAAGGACGTGTATTTGCAGGACGTGGCCTTTCAAGCGCACGTCTGCACGGCAGCAGGCCTGACCATCCGGCGGTGCTACGTGCTCCACATCAACTCCAGCTACGTGCGGCAGGGCGACGTTGATCCGCACCGACTCTTCACCCAGGTGGACGTGACACGGGAGGTCTCCGCGTTGAGTGCCGACATCGAGGACCGGCTCGGCACGTTCGCCCGTGTGATCGGGGCCGCCGAGCATCCGGTCGTGAACATCGGGCCGCACTGCAACAGCCCCTACGAGTGTCCTTTGACTCATGTGTGCTGGAGCTTTCTGCCAGAGCACAACGTCACCACGCTCTACCGGGGCACCAAGAAGGCATTCAAGCTCCTCGACGAGGGCGTGACGGCCATCGCAGACATCCCGGCCACGGCGAAGCTCAGCAAGGTGCAGCAGATCCAGCAGAATGCCATCCTAGCCAATCAGGCCCAGACCGACCCAGCGCAAGTCCGGGCCTTCCTTGGTCGCCTGCAATATCCGCTGCACTATCTCGATTTCGAGACCATGGGTTCGGCGGTGCCGCTCTTCGACGGATCCAAGCCGTTCGAGCAGATCCCGTTTCAATTTTCGTTGCATGTCGTGCGCCACCCCGGAGCAGAGCCGGAGCACCACTCGTTTCTGGCTGAGGGGCGGGAAGACCCGCGCCCTGCCTTCATGGCAGCTTTAACCGAACGCATCGGTGCAGCGGGCAGCATCATCGCCTACAACGCTGGCTTTGAGCGCGGCGTCCTCGCTGGTTGCGCAAAGGTGTTGCCCCAGCACGCCGCGTGGGTGCGCTCACTACCATCGCGCATCGTGGACCTGCTGGAGCCGTTCAGAAAGTTCCAATGCTATCATCCGGCCCAGCACGGCTCGGCCTCCATCAAGGCGGTTCTTCCGGCGTTCACCGGCAAGGACTACAGCGCACTGGCCATCGGCGAAGGCGGCACGGCCAGTTTGGAATACGTCCGGGTGACGTTCACCGATGTGAGTGCCGAGGAGCGGGCCAGGGTGCGCAGGCACCTCGAAGAATACTGCCAGCTCGACACGCTGGCGATGGTGTGGCTCACCGACAAGCTGCGTGAGCTGGCAGCGTGAGGGGAACAGAAATCCAGCTCTGGGGTAAGGACAATCATTGCTGACAACGCCAGTCCGTTACAGGCGACGGCGCGGATGGTATTGTGTAAGAATGAGCGAATCGCTTGATCCATCCCCCGCCCCTTTCTGGGACTACATGATCCCGCGTGAAGTGAGTTTCTTCCGGCTACCGATTTACGACCACTTCAATGGCGGCGACTACCACGCCCAGTGCGCTGCGGGGGACTGGGACGCGCCGAAGCTGGTCGAGCGGTTCGGGCCGCACCTGCGCCGCTCGGATGTCGTCCGGGATGCCAAGTCAGTCGGCACCGAGGCCGAACGCATGCGGAAGCTGCTCTTCAAGCTGGAGGGTGACGTGTTCGTGGATCTGGACGATGACCAGCTCACCGTGTTCGCCCCTCGCCGGGAGGTGGCCGCCGGGCTGCTGGCCGACCTCGTCAAACAGTGCCTCCGGCAACCCAAGCCAGAGCCACGCTTCCACCTGCTCCGGCAGCAGCGTAACGACGTGGGCGTGGAGACCGTCAAGCTGCTCCGGCCCTCCGTCATGGAAGACGCCGAGCTGGTGCTGCACTACGGGGATGACTTCCCGGATTGGGAGCGGCGTTTCCTTCAGTGCCTCAAGTTGAAGAGCAGCGGAATCGCGCTGCTGCGCGGGGAGCCGGGCTGCGGCAAGACCAGCTTCCTGCGGCACCTGATCCACAAGCTGGCGGATTCGCACCGCTTTTACTTCATCCCCGTGACGGAGCACCGCCTTCTGAGCAGCCCGGCGCTGACGGAATTCTGGGCTGGCCAGCTCCGAGGCACACAACGCGCAAGCTGCGTCGTGCTGCTGGAGGACGCCGAGGCGTTGCTAGAGCATCGCAACGCGGAAAACCGGGGCAGCCTCGCCAACCTGCTGAACATCTCGGATGGCCTGCTGGGCGAGTTTCTGCCGGTGCATCTGGTTTGCACGGTGAACTGTCACCCCGGCAAGCTGGACCCGGCGATCATCCGCCCCGGCAGAATGCGGATCAGTCGTGAATTCAAGCGGCTCAATCCCGCGCAGGCGCAGCGGCTGGCGGCGGCGAAGGGCGTGAGCCTGCCCAGCCGGGCCGACTACTCGCTGGCGGAGATCTACAATCCGGGTGACGAAGCCGACGTGGCAGTCACCGAACGTCGCATCGGCTTCGCGGCCTGAACGCACCGACATGAAACTCGTTTGGATCAGCGATCCCTACTTGGACTTTGTGGGCGAGCTGGGCCTGCTCACGCTGGCGAAGCACATCCGTGCCCACCGTCCCTCGGCCTTGCTGGTCACCGGCAACCTCTCGACGGCCAACCTGCTCCCGAAGCATCTTGCCTGACTGCGGTCGGCAGTGACGTGCCCGGTGTATCTGCTGTTGGGCAATCATGACTTCTACGGCGGCACTTTCGCGGGCGTGGTCGGGCTGGTGGACGCGTTCAGCGCGCAGCGCGCAACGTTCCAGCATTTCTCAGGGCGCGTGGTGCTCGCCATGCCACCGCACGGCCCGGCGCGTTGACCAGTTGGCGGGCGCAGTTTGGAGTTTCTCGAACTTGTTGCGAAACCGCACCGTGCCGTGCTCCAGTGCGTGCGCGTGCAATCGCCGCATGGCCAGCACGTCGTTGCAGCACTCTCCCGCGACGGCCAGCGTCTTTCCCTTGCGCCACCAGCGCATGAGCGTGTTCCCGTCGATGCCCGGCGGCATGCCAAACGTGGCCTGCAATAGATTATCCAGCGGCACTCCGTGTCCCATCGCCCGCCGAAACTCGTGAACCATGTCCAGACACCGGATGCCGGTGAGATCCACACTCTCGTAGCCCTCCAGTATAACCAAGTCGAAGCGCAGCAGGTTGTAGCCGATGACGCAGTCCGCTGCTTTGAGCTTCTTGGCCAGCTCAGGCAAAGCGTCCTCGGTGTGGATGCTCAGGCGGTGCTCACGAAGACTGAAGGTGACGGCGACGGAGCACTTCATCCGGTCAATGTGATCCCAGCCGCCAACATCCGTCGCTGGGTGTTGCGCTTCGAGATCCAGGTAAATCCAGTTCGGAGTCTTCATGGTCGGGTATCAGGTCGGCAGCTTGACCGTTTCCCCACCGGGTTGCACTTGGATTGTCATGCACGTGGGCAACGTGGGTCGGTCAGACGCAAACTCCGCCGTGATGACGCAGTAATGCAGTGGCCCAGAGTCGGACTGCCCGGCGTTGACGCACGTGGTGCGCCCAAGGCGATGATGCCACCGCTTCGATTTGCGCGGCGTAACGTGGTCGTGGCCGGAAATTGTCAGCCATGGTGAGTATTGCTCAATCGCCGTTACCCACTCCTGATTGCCCCCCACGACACTTCCGGCCTTGGACAGCGGGGTGCCCGACGGTGGTTCGTGCATCAGCCAGAGTGTGCGCGCTGCCGCGCCGTGCGGCAGAAGAACCTTGGGCAGCCAAGCCAGCGGGTCTTCTTCGCAGACCTTGCGCCGGACTTCCCCGTTATCGAGCGATTCGACGAACGCCGTCTCGTCACCCATCAGGCACGGGAAGCCCACCATCACCAGCGGTCCATGCACGAACACCGAGCGGTCTAGCGCGTGTAGCGGACGCCCGGTGGCCTGCCATGCAGCGAGGAACTCCCACCAATTACTGTCCTCGTGGTTGCCTCGGACGAAGACCACTTTCTTGCAGGCCAGACGGCCAAGGAACGCCGCGCACTCTGCCGTGCTAAACTGGTCAGCGTGCTCACCGCCAGCGTCAAGAAAGTCCCCCACGAGTGCCACGATGTCCGGCTGGTGTGACGCCACGGCCTTTTCGAGCAACTCGTAGAGCGCACGCACCCGGTGAAGGTCGGTCACGGTGAGAACTTTGACTGTTGTCCGGTTCATGGCTGGTTGGTGGGCGATACGATCAACGCTGGGTGTCGGTGCGCGCTCGCTTTTCATTCTTACGGCGCACTTCTGCCACCAATTCGTCGTCCGCCTCCGGGTCACGTTCGTCGAACGTCGGGATGTCCAACGTGCCCTTTTCCACCATTGCCTCGTCGAACGTGTGCGAGCACCGCTCGAAGACCGGCGTGCAGAGTTCCACCTGCATGGGGTAGGTCTTCAGCACCTTGACGTGACTGAAGAAGCTTGAGCGGTAGAACAGCGAAATCGCCAGCTTGCTGCGGTCGGGGAAGTTTGACCGGCAGCGCGCATGAAGCACCTTGAGCCTCCTGGAATTCTCCTGTTTGGACAGGTCCAGGAAGCGGACTTCGTGCATCCGCAGGAAGGTCGCCGCCGGTTTCACGACCTCTGGAACCTTCAGTGCATGGACAGCCACCATGAGCAGCGCGTCCTCGAACATGTGCTTGAGCGTGGGCACCCAATGCACTTCTCCCAGCGGAGCAACCCCGTCGAGGAGCCGCTCCGGCATCGTCACAGGGTAGGGACGCAGCACCAACAACGGGCGGGAGTTCTCGTGCAGCGTCAGGACATACGTGGGGCGGATGCAGTAATGGTAGGGGTCGCTCTTGCCGATCAGGATTTGGGCGGTCGTGGTGCTCATGAGGTGTTGTCTGTTTAACTCGATATAACGGCCCAGCCAATGAGGATCGCCCAGATGAAGGCGAACAGGAGCTTGGACATGGATTCACGCTGCTCGGTGAGCGAGCGCTGCATTTCAGGCGTGGCCGCCACGGGAATTGGGAACGCCAGCCGGGCGACCCACTCGCAGAGCAGCAGCGGAACCATCACAATGACCACGACGATGGGCAGCAGGAGCACGGTCTCCGTAGCGGCATCGAAGAGACTGGGTTGTTTGCGTTCGTTCATGGCGACAGTGGCACTTAATGGCCGCAGTATGGGCCTCGCTGCGGAGACGAGATAGGACTCCCGTTGCCGACAACGGATGTCCTTTCAGGAACGCGACGGGACCTGGAAACTGTGAGCATGAACTACTTCGCCTACGGCTCGAACATGGACGTGCAACAGATGGCGGTGCGGTGCCCCGACGCCGTCGTTGTCGGGACTGCCTGCTTGCAGGGGCATCGGTTTCTCATCAACACGCACGGTGTGGCCACGGTTGTCCCGTCGCGGGGAAAGACGGTCCACGGCGTGCTCTGGGAAATCTCCAAGGCTGACGAGGCAAGCTTGGACCGCTACGAGGGCGTGGCGTCCGGATTCTACTGCAAAGCGACCATGCGTGTGCGACAGAAGAGTGGCAGAATCACGACGGCGCTGATCTACATCGCCAAAGACGAACAACCCGGCACTCCGCGTGCGGGCTACATGGAACGCGTGGCGGCGGCGGCCAAGTCTCACCGGTTGTCCGCCGAGTATGATTAACCCAACTGCACTGAGCTTGCTCAGAGCCTGTCTGAAAACCCCGGAGCGCGGCTGTGTCGTCCTCGACCAGCC
>JBEBFV010000242.1:0-9186 GCA_040081795.1 Limisphaerales bacterium
GAGGAACGGCTCCTCCACGCAGCCCATCGTGGCGGTCGCGCCCTTCGCGAGCAGAGGGCCGCACCAGTTCTTGTCCGCCGAGCGCAGCGTGTGCGCGCTGAACGAGTGCAGATGATACGCCACCGCGCCGGGCAGGAACTCGACCTTCTCACGCGCGAACGGGCCGGACACGTTGCCGTCATACCAGCCCGCGTAGAGGCCGACTTGGCTGAGGGGGAATCCGGCTGAGAACGTCGCCGGAGCGTCGTCGAGCACTGTCTCGAAACCGAAGCGCTTCACGACGTCTGCCGCTTTACGCAGCCACTCGTCGCCGGCCAGGTAGCCGCCGTCGCGGATGCCGCGCGCGTCGAAGTAGGCGCGGCCCCAGAGTCCGTCGCGCTCGGCTTGCATCGCCTTGTCCACAAGGCCGCGCGCGATGGCGGCGGTCGGGCCGTCGAGCCGCGCGACGAGAAGGACGCCGTTGGTCGGGTGCAGGGCGGCGGTGTTGGTGGCAGCGTAGTTGCGATTCGGAAGCGCGCTCGTGAGTTGGTGGCGACCGAGGGCGAGCGGAAGCGCGGCGAGTTCGCTGTCCACGGCGGCCTCGTTGCGGCGGAGTTCGGGCTGAAGTTTCTCGGCGGTGGCCTCGGTGAGCGAGTTGTCGCGGACAATCTTCAGCGGCACGCCGAAGCAAAGGACGAGGTGGCGGATTTGCGACTCGGTGACGGCGGGCGGGTTCGTCAGGCTGAACTCGCGCGTCGCAGCATCGGCACGGAGTTTCCAAAGGCCGCGCTCGGTGAGCGCCTTGAGCAACGGCTCCTGCAACTGCTCGCGGAATTCCTTGCGCGTCATCGTCTCGCCCGCCGGCAGCGGCAGGCCGATGAGCTGGTTCGCTGGAACGCCACGCGCGGTGAAGTAGTGGGAGGCGACGGTCTTGGAGTCCTCGACGGAGCTGTTGTAGAGGACGATGGCGGAGTCGCCGGGGGAGGCGGCGCGGCAGAGGGACACGATGGTGATCAGGACGACCGTGACCAGACGGGCAGCGTGTTGCGTGTTGCGTGTTGCGTGTTGCCCGAGCCGTCCGGCAACCCGGTTCAAAACACGCAGCACGCAGCACGCAGCACGTCTCATAACTCCACCCTCAACCCATCCCACGCCAGCGCCACGCTCGGAGGCATCTCCGCCTGGTCGAGGTCGTGGTCGTAATGGTCGGTCAGGTGCGTCAGCCAGGTCTGGCCGGCGTTGATGCGGCGGGCGGTGGTGAGCGCCTCGTCAAGGCTCATGTGCGTCCAGTGCGGCGTCTTGCGCAGCGCGTCGAGCACGACGATGTCCACGCCGCGAATCTGGGCGATGACCTCGTCCGGCACTTCCTTGCAGTCGCTGCAATACGCGAGCCGCTTGCGCCCGCCCTGCTCGAAGAGGAAGCCGTGGCACGGCGTTTTCCCGTGCGGCAGCGGCAGCGGCGTGATGCGCAAGTCGCCGATTTCAAACGGGCCGTTGAACTCGCACGGAGCAGGAATGAAATAGCCTTCCGAGTGCGGGCCGTCGTGGAATGCGTAGAGGAAGATGCGGCGGAGATGCTCCATCGTCGCCGCGCTTGCGTAGATGGGCAGCGGCTTCTCCCCCGCGAGCTGGCAGAAGCGGCGGCAGTCGTCCATGCCCATGATGTGATCCGCGTGCGCGTGCGTGACGAGCACGGCATCGAGGCGCGTGATGCGTTCGCGCAGGCACTGGACGCGGAACTCCGGAGTGGTGTCCACGACGAGGCGAACGTGGGGCGTCTCGACGTAGATGGAGGGGCGGGTGCGGTGGTTCTTCGGGTTGGCGAGGAACGCGGGGGCATGCTCCTTGCCGATGGCCGGCACACCGTTGGAGGTGCCGGTGCCGAGGAAAACGAGCTTGAAGGACATCGCGCCGGAAGGTTGCCCACAGGCTGTCGGCAAGTCAAAGCGTGGCCGCCGCGTCGCGCGAATCAGGCGCGGCCTTGCAACTCAGCAATGGGCTGACCGCTGCGGAAGAGCAGCGGCACCGGACGTCCGGTGAAGTCAGGGATGCTGATTTCCTCCGCGTTGATGCCGAGGTGGTGGTAAAGCGTCGCGAGGAAATCGCCGGGGCCGAGACGGCGCTCGGTCACATCCTCGCCGCGCTTGTCGCTCGCGCCGATGATGCCACCGGTCTGGATGCCGCCGCCGGACCAGAGGTTCGAGAAGGCGCGCGGCCAATGGTCGCGGCCCGGCTGGACGACGCCCATTGGCCGGCTCGCCACGCCGCCGCCGCTGCTGGCCACGTTCGTGATGCGCGGGGTGCGGCCGAATTCACCGGAGACCACGACAAGGCAGCGCCGGTCCAATCCGCGCGCGTAGAGGTCTTCAATGAGCGCGGACACCGCCTGATCGAAGTAGGGCGCTCGGAATTGCAGCGCGTCGAAGACATGGTGGTTTACCGCGTGGTCATCCCAGTTGCCGACGCGTCCGCAGAGCGGGCCATCGAACGTGGTGGTGATGATCTCCACACCGGCCTCGACGAGCCGCCGCGCGAGCAGGCATTGCTGGCCCCACTGGTGCCGGCCGTAGCGGTCGCGGGTGCGGGCGTCCTCCTTGTTCAGGTCAAACGCGTCGCGTGCCTCGGGACTGGTGAGAAGGTTTAGCGCCTGTGCCTCGAAGTCGTCCACAGCGCGCATCGCGCCGGAGCGATCGGCTTCGCGGGCGAGCGTGTCGAGGCGTTGCTTGAGCGTGAGCCGGTCGTTGAGTCGGGCGGACTGCGCGGCGTCCTTCAGCCCGATGTTCTGCACCTCAAACCTTGGGTCGTTCGGATCACCCGTGACCATGAACGGCGAGTAGGCCGGGTCCACGTAGGCGTTGCCTGTGATGGTGAAGCTGTCGTAGCGCGTGATGCCGTTCACGCCGACGCAGTTCGGAATGCGCCGCGTGCGGTCGGCCAGAACGTAGTTCGCCGCCGTCATCCAGTCCGGGTAAATGGGCTTGGGCTTGTCCTGCGGGTCGGGGTCGCCCGTGAGCATCTGGAGCGAGCCGGCGGGATGGCCGCCTCCGTTGTGCGAAAAGGAACGAACGAGCGTGAACTTGTCCGCGAGCTTCGCGTGGAGCGGCAGCAGCTCTGTGAGGTTCATCCCCGGCACACGCGTGGCGATGGGGCGGAAGACGCCGCGATACTCCTCGGGTGCGTTGGGCTTCGGGTCGTAGGTGTCGAGGTGCGAAAGGCCGCCGCGCAACCAGACTAGAATGATCGCCCGCCGCTCGCGCTTCGTTGGCGCGGCCTGAGCGCGAAGCCGTAGCAGGCCTGGCAGCGAGAGGCTGGCGAACCCAGACAGGCCCACTCGCAGGAACTCGCGGCGCTTCACGGGCCCTGGGCAGGCCAGCGGGGGTGAAGCAGTCTTGCGCGTGGTGCAGATGAGCATTTGTGGCGAGATATGGACGCCGCGAACGAGAGGGCAATTCGCCCGGCCAGCCGGAAGCAGGCTTTTGGGATTTGCCACCTTCATGGCATTCCCGTAAAAAACACGCTCCCGCTGCGGCGGCATGTGATGAAACCAGCAGTCAAGCTCTACGATACGACCCTGCGCGATGGCTCGCAGGGTGAAGGCGTCAACTTCTCGGTTGCGGACAAGCTCCGCATCGCCGAGCGCATTGACGCCTTCGGGATTCACTACATCGAGGGCGGCTGGCCCGGCAGCAACCCGAAGGACATCGAGTTCTTCGCGCAGGCCAAGCGGCGCAAGTTCAAGCACGCGAAACTCGCCGCCTTCGGCTCCACGCGGAAGAAGGCCACGCCCGTCGAGAGCGACGACCAAGTGCGCCTGCTCATCGAGGCCGAGACGCCGGTGGTCACGATTTACGGCAAGACCTCGATGCTGCATGTGAAGGAAGTCCTGCGCTGCACGCCGGACGAAAACCTCGGCATGATTGGCGACACCGTGCGTTACCTGAAGGACCACGGGAAGTTCGTCATCTACGACGCCGAGCACGGCTTCGACGGCTACAACCTCGACCCCGAATACGCGCTCGCCACGTGGCAGGCAGCAGAGCAAGCGGGCGCGGACATGGTGGTGCTGTGCGACACGAACGGTGGTTGTCTGCCAAGTGAAGTTTCTGCCATCACGAAGACCGCCATCGGTCGGCTGAACTGCCGCGTGGGCATCCACACGCACGATGACATCGGCCTCGGCGTGGCCAACGCGTTGGCGAGCATCGAAGTCGGCGCGTGTCAGGTGCAGGGCACCATCAACGGCTATGGCGAGCGCACCGGGAACTGCAACCTGACGAGCGTGATTCCCTGCCTGCAATTGAAGATGGGCAAGGCCTGCCTGTCCGCCACGTCACTGCGCAAGCTCAAGGAGCTTTCCCAGTTCGTGGATGAAATCGCGAACCTGCGCCACAACCCGCGCCAGCCGTGGGTCGGTTCGTCCGCCTTCGCGCACAAGGGCGGCGCGCACGTCAACGCCGTGCAGAAGCTCGCCGCGAGCTACGAGCACATTGACCCCGCACTCGTCGGCAACGAGCGCAACATCCTCGTGAGCGATCTTTCGGGCCGCAGCAACATCCTGCTCAAGGCGCGCGACCTCGGTTTCAAGCTGGCGGACGACGCGGCGGAGACGAAAGCCATCCTGAACCGCGTGAAGGAACTGGAGCACGCCGGCTACGAGTTCGAGGCCGCTGAAGCGTCGCTCGCGCTGCTCATCCGCGGCATCCTCGACCACAACCCCGAACTGCTCTTCACCGTGGAGGATTACCACATCTCCACGCGCGGCAACGGCAAGGTTTCGACCAACGAGGCCACCGTAAAGGTCCGCGTGGGCAAGGAAGTTCACCACGAAGTCGCCGAGGGCGACGGTCCGGTGAACGCGCTGGATGGGGCGCTCCGCCGCGCGCTGGCGAAGTCCTTCCCGCAGCTCAAAAAGGTGACGCTCACCGACTACAAGGTGCGCATCCTCGACGGCGTCGCCGGCACCGCCGCCAAGACCCGCGTGCTCATCACCTCCACCGACGGCAAGCGCGAGTGGGGCACCGTGGGCGTGAGCGAGAACATCATCGAGGCCAGCCTCCAAGCACTGGTGGACAGTCTGGAGTTCGCGCTGCTGAAGAGGGCTTGACGCATATACAGCACGCTGTATATGGTGCGGTCATGAAACGGCAAACGGGCTACCCGCAGTTGACCACAGAACCACTGGTGCTCAATGACGCGCTGGCGCTGCCTGCTGGTCCGCCGGCGATGGTGCGCACCCAGATATACCTGAGCCGAGTGGAGTATGATTTTGTGCAAGCGCAGGCAACTCAGCGCAACGAACCGATGGCCGCAGTCATCCGGGCGTTCATTGACGAGAAGATGCAACTGCCGTCGGACGCTTGGACCAGCAACCCGATGCTGGAGCCAACGCCGCACGACCCCGCTCTGAATTTGCCGGAGGATGCGGCCATCAACCACGACCACTATCTCTACGGCACGGCCAAGAAATACGTGAAGGCGCGAGGCCAATGGGTGCTGGCGGAGGAAGCCGGGAAACCGAGGCGCTGATGCACGGCCACCGGGTTTTCATCGATTCGTCGTTTTGGATTGCGCTGCGAAGTGACCGGCAGACGCATCACGCCCGGGCGCGGGAAATTCTCCCGGTGCTGTTCAAACAGCGGGCGCAGTTCCTGAGCACGCCGTTTGTCTTCGCCGAAGTCCATGCGACTTTCAGCCGATCACAAGCGGTTCGGGAGCGCATCATTGCCGACTTTTGGGAGAACCAGCTGATGCACCTTCCAGAAATTAGTTCGAGTGACCACCAGGCCGCCATCGCCCTGCTGCGCCAGCACGCGGACAAGTCCTATCCCTTTTGCGATGCCGTGTCCTTCGTGCTGATGCAACGGCTTGAAGTGAAGCGCGTCGCAGCCTTCGACGACCACTTTCGCCAGTTTGGCGAGTTTGAAATCATCAGCTGAGTTTTCATGAATGAAGTTCCCAAATCCTACGAGCCGCAGTCCGTTGAGGACAAATGGTATGACTTTTGGGTGAAGCAAGGTTGCTTCACCGCCGACCCCGCGCGCGTCACCGCCCAGCGCCCGGCCTACGCCATCGTCATCCCGCCGCCGAACGTCACGGGCATGCTGCACATGGGACATGTGCTGAACAACACCATCCAGGACATCCTCAGCCGCAAGGCGCGCATGGACGGCAAGGAAGTCCTCTGGCTCCCCGGCACCGACCACGCGGGCATCGCTACTGAGGGCATGGTCGCCAAGCAGCTCCGCAAGGACGAGAAGAAGACCAAGCAGGACATCGGCCGCGAGGAGTTCATCAAGCGCGTATGGACGTGGAAGGAGAAGCACGGTGGCATCATCATCCAGCAGCTCAAGAAACTCGGCTGCTCGTGCGACTGGACCCGCGAGCGCTTCACGATGGACCCGGACTACGCGCGCAACGTGCAGCGCGTGTTCGTGGACCTCTACAAGAAGGGCCTCATCTATCGCGGCAAGCGCATGGTGAACTGGTGCCCGGCCACGCAGACCGCGCTGTCCGACGAGGAGGTGGAGATGAAGCCGCAGAAGGGCTTCATGTATCACTTCAAGGTCCAAGTTGCGGACTGTAGCGGCGCTGTGTCAGCGCCGAATTCGGCGGTCACAGACCGCCGCTACAGCGAAGGCGACATCAAGCTCACCGACACTTGGCTCACCATCGCCACGACGCGGCCGGAGACGATTCCCGGCGACACCGCCGTGGCTGTGAATCCCAAGGACCCGCGTTACGCGCATCTCATCGGCAAGCACATCATCCGCCCGCTGCCCGCCGAACTGCCGCGCGAGCAAAAGCTCATCCCCATCATCGGCGACGAGCATGTGGACTTTGAGTTCGGCACCGGCGTGCTCAAGGTGACGCCCGCGCACGACAAGGCGGACTTCGACATCGGCCAGCGCCACAAACTGCCCATCGTGGACATCATGAGCGCGAACGGCACGATGAACGAGCTGGCCGGCGAATCGCTCGCAGGCTTGGACCGTTTCGAGGCGCGGGCGATTGCCGTGGAGCGGCTCAAGGAACTGGGTGTGCTTGTGGAGGAGAAGCCCTACGAGAACAACGTCGGCTTCAGCCAGCGCGCCGACGTGCCCATCGAGCCGCGCCTGAGCGAGCAATGGTTTCTCAAGTATCCGAGCGTGGCGGTGTCGAAGGCGTGCGTCGAGCAGCCGGGGAGCACGCCCGCCCCGGGCGTTGCTGACCGCGCCCTCGCGGTCAGCTCGGGTGCGGCGAAGTCAACCGATGCCCCGGCTCTTGCAGCACGCGCCGGGGCGGCGGACGGGGCGTCCGCCGCTGCGCCCGAGGCGGGCGCGGTCCCCAAGATGCGGTTTCATCCCGACCGCTGGGCGAAGGTGTATGACCACTGGCTGTCGAACATTCAGGACTGGTGCATCAGCCGCCAACTTTGGTGGGGGCATCGGGTGCCGGTGTGGCGCAAGTCGTTTGATTGTTTCAGCCTCGGCTCTGTTTATGTCGATGTGTCGGATTTGCTTTCTCTGGGCGTGAAGACACAAGAATTCATCGGCAAGGATTCTTCCAGCGTGGCGATTGCGATCGATGGCAAGCCAGTCTCAGCCGACGCGAAGAAACTCTTGGAGACGGGTGTTGAGTTACAGGAGTCCGACACGGAGATTCGGGAAATCGAAGCGCAAGTTTGCACCGTTGATACGACGGTCATTTCTGCACTGGAACGGCAAGGCTGGCAGCAAGACCCCGACGTCCTCGACACCTGGTTCAGCTCCTGGCTCTGGCCGTTCGCCACGATGGGCTGGACCGGCGACAAGGCCAGCGACGCCAACGCCCCAACCCTACGCGCCTTCTATCCGACAACCGACCTCGTCACCGGGCCGGACATCATCTTCTTCTGGGTCGCCCGCATGATCATGGCGGGCTACGAATACATGGGCGACCTGCCGTTCAAGAATGTCTATTTCACCGGCATCATCCGCGACAAGCAGGGCCGCAAGATGTCGAAGACGCTCGGCAACTCGCCCGACCCGCTTGAACTCATCGCCAAATACGGTGCCGACGCCCTGCGCTTCGGCACGATGCGCAGCGCGCCGCTCGGCCAGGACGTGCTCTTCGACGAGAAGGACGTGGAACTGGGCCGCAACTTCTGCAACAAGCTCTGGAACGCCTGCCGTTTCCGCCAGATGCAGGGCGGCGAGGTGCAGGGCGAAATCAACGCCGCGCTGCTCTCCAGCGACGACCGGTGGATTCTCCTCCGTCTCGACCAGGCCATCCGCGAGGTGAGCGACGCGCTCGCGGGCTACAACTTCGCCACCGCCGTGCAAACGCTCTACCGCTTCTTCTGGAGCGAGTATTGCGACTGGTATGTGGAGGCGAGCAAGGCGGCGTTCTTCGGCGAAGACGCCACACTCAAGGCAAACAAGGTCGCGGTGATTGACTTCGTCCTCTCGCACCTGCTGCGGATGTTCCACCCGCTGCTGCCCTTCATCACCGAGGAGCTGTGGCACGGGATGGGTTACTCGGCGGACATGCCGGAGGACCAGGGCGGGAAGACAGTCATGTTCGCCCACTGGCCCAAGCCGCTCTCCGACGAGGAGAAGCTCCTGTTTGGTATTGAGGGGAGCTTGGGCGAGCAAGTGTATCGTGACCAGTTTACGATTCAGAAGTTGGTCTATGACATCCGTGCACTTCGGACCCAATTCAACATCGGTGCCGGCAAGAAACTTAGGCTGATATACCACGCTCCTTCGCCAATGCCTCGCGACATCCACGAGCTAATTTGCCGAATGACGAACGCCGAGTCAGTCGAGCATTCCTACGATTACCAACCGCCAAAAGGGACTCCCGTGATCTATCCGGGTTTTGGAAACAAGCTCTTCCTTCCGCTTGATGGCCTAGTGGACACGGAAGCCGAGCGAGCGCGCTTGACCAAAGAGCTGGCGAAGATTCAGTCCGAGATTGAGAAGGTGGAGCAGAAGCTCGCCAACCCGAGTTTCGCGCAGAAAGTCCCGCCCGCTGTGCTGGAAGAACACAGACAGCGGCTTGCTGACTGGCAGACGAAGCTGGCACAGACGAAAGCGGCGATTGAGGCGCTGGGTTAGTGGCGCAGGCGACTTGCGCCAGGTTTTGTGGAGCGCGGCTCTCCGAGCCGCAGCATGCCGCCTTCGCCCTCAACGCATCGAACATCGCCGAACGCTCCTCAACCATCGTCGCCGCTGCGGCTCGGAGAGC
>JBEBFV010000243.1:0-9183 GCA_040081795.1 Limisphaerales bacterium
CCCATGAACTCCCCTGCCCTCTCCCGCCGCTCCTGGCTCAGTCGCTCCGCGATGGCCACGGGCGCGTGCGCCGGATTCGGCCTCGCCGAGCGGCTCTTCCCGCTCTTCGCCGCGCCGGACCCGGAGCCGCATCCGCTCGCGCCGCGCGCCCCGCACTTCGCGCCGCGCGCCAAGCGCGTCATCATGTTCTTCCTCACCGGCGGCATGTCGCACATGGATTCGTTCGACCCCAAGCCGGAGCTGGCGAAGCGCCACGGCGAGAAATTCGGGCGCGGTGCCTTGACCGCCTCCCCGTGGGCGCACGCACCGCGTGGGAAATGCGGCATCGAGACCACGGAGCTTTTCCCGCACATCAACGGCGTGGTGGACGACCTCTGCGTCATCCGCTCCATGACCGGCGACAAGAACGACCACTTCGAGGCGACGCTGCACATGCACACCGGCTCGCAAGGCTCCGCGTTGCCCGGCATCGGCGCGTGGGTGAGCTATGGTCTCGGCACGGAGAACGCGAACCTCCCGTCGCACGTCGTGTTCTGCAAAGACAAGCCCTACGCCGGCTCGCAGGTGTGGGACAGCAACTTCCTTCCTGCCTACCACCAAGGCGTCTGCATCACGCCGGGCAGCGACCCCATCCCGAACCTCAAGCCGCACGCGGACAACCCGCGCGCCTTGCAGGACAAGGAACTCGCGATGCTCCAGCGCCTCAACGAGCGCCACCGCGCCACGCGCCCGCATGACGGCGAGCTGGCCGCGCGTATGTTAAGCTTCCGCACGGCTGCGAGCATGGAAACGCTTGCGCCCGACCTGCTCGATTTGCGCAACGAGCCGGATTTCATCCTGAAGCAATACGGAGTGGAGCGCGGCGACAACAAGAGCTTCGCCTGGCAGACGCTCGTCGCGCGACGCATGGCCGAGAGCGGCGTGCGGTTCATCGAGCTGATTGACGTGGGTGCTAGCAGCAATTGGGACGCGCACAGCAATATCAAAGGCCACGCGAGGCTCGCGCAGAAGGTGGACCAGCCCATCGCCGCGCTCATCCGCGACCTCAAGGAGCGCGGAATGCTCGACGACACGCTCGTCATGTTCACGACGGAGTTTGGCCGCTCGCCCGACGGCACGAACGGCGGGCGCAACCACCACTGCCGCGCGTTCACCTGCTGGCTCGCAGGCGGCGGCGCGAAGCCCGGCCTCACCTATGGCGCAACCGACGACATCGGCCTGACCGTGGCGGACAAGCCGGTTCACGTTCACGATTTCCACGCGACCATCCTTCACCTCCTCGGCCTCGACCACGAGCGCCTCATCTACCGTCACGCCGGCCGCGACTTCCGCCTGACGGATGTGTTCGGCAACGTGGTGCGGGACTCGATGGCGTGAAGCTATTGTTCGCCCTCAATTCCACATGCATCGCCGCTCCTTTCTCCAAGCCGCCGCTCTCTCCACGCTCACGCTGTCCGCTGCCGCCGCCGATGCGCCGCGCCGCGTCCGCATCGGCTTCCTCGGATGCAGCCACTCGCACGGGATGCCGAAGGTGAAGCTCGCGATCGAGTCGGCGGACTGGGAGTGCGTGGGTGTCTTCGAGCCGGGCGCGAAGTATCGTGCGGCGGCGGAGAAGCTCGGGGCCAAGGCGCTTTCGCAGGAGCAAGTCCTCGCCGCCAGCGAGGTCATCGCCGTCGAGTGCGACGCGAAGGACCGTCACACGCTGGCGAAGACTGCCTTGCTCGCTGGCAAGCACGTTCACATCGAGAAGCCGCCGACCGTGACGCTCGCCGAGTTCCGCGAACTGCTCACGCTCGCTCGCGAGAAGAGGGTGTTGATGCAGATGGGCTACATGTGGCGCTTCAATCCCGGCATCAACGCCGCGCTTGAAGCCGCACGGAAAGGCTGGCTCGGCGACGTGTATCTCGTGCGCGGCGTCATCAACACCAACCTCAACGCCGAATCGCGGCGGTCCTTCGGTGAGATCGCCGGCGGCACCATGTTCGAGCTGGGCTGTCATCTCGTTGACCCGATGATCCGGCTGATGGGTAAGCACGCGAAGATCACGCCGGTCTTGCGCCACGACTCGAAAGACAACGACCAGCTTGCCGACAATTGCGTGGCAGTCTTCGACTTCCAGCACGCCATCGGCATCCTCAGCAGCGCCACGATGCAGCCCACGGCAGGCGCGCACCGCACGTTCGAGATTCAGGGAACCAACGGCATCGCCGTCGTGAAGCCGCTGGAGCAGCCCGTGTTGACCGTGGACTTGGCGAAGGATGCCGGGCCTTACAAGAAAGGCAGCCAGGCCATCAACTTCCCGCCTTACAAGCGCTACGTGCCGGAGTTCGCCGAGCTGGCGGCCTGCGTGCGCACAGGCAAGCCGCTCGCCGTGACGCCGGAGGAGGACGAACTGGTGCACGAGGCGCTGCTCAAGGCCAGCGGGATGCACTGAGGTGGGGCGATGCAGTTTACGTGACAGGAACGCGGCATTCATGCCGCAGAATCAAGCGGCCATCCCAGTGTTCCGTCGCACGCCGCCCCCCATCCGCCCCTCGAAAGATTGGGTTTCCCCGGCCGATCATGCAGAAATCCGCCATGCCACGGGCTTGCCCACGATTCTGCGGCATGAATGCCGCGCTCCAACCGCATCGCCGCTCCGTTCGAGCGGAACTTTGAACTTTGAACTTTGAACCCTGAACCCTACCGTCCGGCCCGTTTTACATGGCTCTGCAACTGTTCAACACGCTGACCCGCACGGTGGAAAAGTTCGTCCCGCTGGATCCGGCCGGGCGGCACGTGGGGATGTATTGCTGCGGGCCGACGGTCCACGACTTCGCCCACATCGGGAACTTCCGCACGTTTGTCTTCACGGACCTGCTGCGGCGCTACCTGGAGTTTCGCGGCTTCGACGTGAAGCACGTGATGAACATCACGGACGTGGAGGACAAGATCATCAAGCGCGTCCAGCAGCGGGGGACGACGCTGCGCGAGTTCACCGGCAAATATGAGGCCGAGTTTCTGGTGGACTTCGACACGCTCCAGTGCAGGCGCCCGCAAGTCCTGCCCCGCGCCACGGAGCACATGCCGGAGATTGTCGCACTCATCGAGAAGCTCGTCGCGCGCGGCATCGCGTATCAGGCGGCGGATGGCTCGGTCTATTTCAGCATCGAGAAGTATCGCGGCTGCGGCTGCTGCTACGGCCAGCTCGTGAACCTGAACTTCGACGCGATGCGCGTGGGCGAACGCGTGGCAAGCGATGAGTATGAGAAGGAGGCCGTCGCCGACTTTGCGTTGTGGAAGAAGCGCGTGCCGGAGGACGGCGAAGTCTTCTGGTCCAGCCCGTGGGGCGAGGGCCGCCCCGGCTGGCACATCGAGTGCAGCGCCATGGCGATCAAACATCTCGGAGAGAGCTTCGACCTGCATCTGGGCGGCGAGGACTTGATGTTCCCGCACCATGAGGACGAGATCGCGCAGAGCGAGGGCGCGCTGGCGTATCCGCCGGGCCAGCGCTTCGTGAAGCACTGGATGCACGGCTCGCACCTGCTCGTCGAGGGCAAGAAGATGAGCAAGTCGCTGGGAAACTACTTCACGCTGCGCGACCTGTTGGCGAAAGGATTCAGCGGGCGGGAAATACGCCACCTCCTGCTCAAGGCGCACTACCGCGCCCAGTTCAATTTCACGGTCGACGGCCTCGCTGGCGAGCGGGCCTCTCTGGCACGGCTGGACGAGTGCATCGGCAAGCTGCGCGAACTGGCGGGCACGGTCACGGTGCCGCCGGAGCAGGGATTGCTGATGCACTTCACGAAGGCGATGGACGACGACTTGAACGTGTCCGCCGCGTGGGCTGCGGTGTTCGAGTGGGTGAGCGATGTGAACCGAAGGCTGGCGGCGAACGAGCTGACGAAGCCGCAGGCGGCGGCGGCGCTGGAGGCGTGGAACCGCGTGGACGAAGTCTTCGGCCTCGGCAGCGCGCGCCAAGAGGAGGCGTCCGCGGAGGTGCTCGCATTGGTCGAGGAGCGGCAGGCCGCGCGCAAGGCGAAGGATTTCAAGCGCAGCGATGTCGTCCGCGACCAGCTCAAGGCTCTGGGCTGGGCGGTAGAGGACACAGCGAAGGGGCCGCGAGTGAAGAGGATTTGAGGGAGGGATTAAGAGTAGGATTAGGATTACGAGCAAGAGGGACGGTGCCCGTGGTGGTTCTTGCTCTTAATCCTAATCCTAATCTTAATCCTCCCCGCAGTTTCCAATGTCCGGACTGTTCATCACATTTGAAGGCACGGAAGGCGGCGGCAAGAGCACGCAGGTCGCGCTGCTGGCCGGGCGGCTTCGGCAGCTTGGGCACCGTGCGCGCGTGCTGCGCGAGCCCGGCGGGACACCCATCGGCGAGGAGATCCGCCATCTGCTCAAACATCACCCGGCCAATGAGGTGATGATGCCGGAGGCCGAACTGCTCCTGATGAACGCCAGCCGTGCGCAGCTCGTGCTGGAGGTGATCCGCCCCGCGCTGACTGCTGGCGAGATCGTCCTCTGCGACCGCTTCTACGACTCGACGACGGCTTACCAAGGCCACGGACGCCAGCTCGATCTGATGCTGGTCAAGTCAGTGATAGATTTCGCGGTGGGCGACACGCGTCCGCACTTGACGCTGCTGCTGCGCGTGCCGACGGAGGTGAGCGAGTCGCGGCGGAACGCGCGACAAGCGGCGACTGCCGGGCCGCGTGACCGCTTCGAGGAGGCGGACCGGGCGTTTTTTCATCGCGTCGAGCGTGGCTTCCAGAGAATCGCCGAGGACGAGCCGGAGCGGGTGAAGATCGTGGACGCAACGCAGGGCATCGAGGCGGTGCATGACGAGGTCTGGCGGCACGTCGCCCCGCATCTGTCGCCGTTGGGCGAGCAGTGATGCCGCGCAGACTCAGCGCTTCGCGGAGGTCAGCGCCGCGTTTGTGCGGCGGAGGCGGACGGTGAGTTCCAAGGCGATGTTGCGCATGACGGCGAGGCCGAGGTTCGGCTCGCGCTGGGTCATCTCGAAGAACTGCGGGCGCTGCATGACGAGGACGATGCTGGCCTGCTTGGCCAGCGCCATCGCGCCGCGCTTGCCGCCGTCCAGGAAGGACAGCTCTCCGAACACCTGGCCCTGTCCCATCGTGGCGATGGGCGCGGTGTTCTCCTCCAGCAGGATGTCAATCTGGCCGCGCATGACGACGTAGGCTTCGTGGCCGGAGTCGTCCTTGCCGAAGATTTTTTCGCCGGGCCGGAAAAGTTTTTGCGTGAAGAGCCGGGCGACCTTGCGCAGCTCGCCATCGCCGAGGCCTTTGAACAGCTCGAGGTCGCGCAGGAGGTTGATGATTGCGACGCCGATGCTCTGGTCCTGGAGGCAATGCTTGATGACGTTGACGATGACGAGCGCGTGGGCGGTGAGCTTGTCATGCTCGATGCTGTAGGTCTGGTTGAGCTTCACCATCTTGACGAGATCCATCGTGCCGTCCTGGACTTTGTGGAATCCCGGGAGATAAGCGGCAGGGACGAACCCAAGTTGTTCGGCGCTGATGAGGAGCTTCACCGCGCTGGTGAGCACGTCCATCTCCACGTAGGCGGCGCTCAACTCGGTCTGCGCGGCCTTCGAGACGTGCTGAAGCACCGCGCCCATCGAGAGGTTGTCCGTGCAGAAGCCGTCCATGATGCGCACGCACCGGTCCTGCTCGTCGTAGAGATAGCGCATCCCGGCAACAACTTTTTCCTCGCGGCGGCAGACCACGGTGCGCAGCGTCACGGCAGAGGACACGCGCATGAAGCCGGTGCCCCAGTTGAAGTTGCTGGAGATTTCCTGCGGCGGGTTTTGGGAGGCAACTCCCTCACGGGCGGCCTTGTAATCCTCCTCGCTGACGGCGCTGACGACGACGTCCGTCTGCAACGGATAGCCAGTCCCGCCATCGCGCATGGCGGGCGCGCCGGGAATGCACAAGTGTTGCAGCACCGCAGTCGCAAGCTCGCCGATCTGCGGGAGCGACTCCGAGAGCGGGAGACGGTTGGAGGTCATCGCCCGGGCGCGCTTGACATAAAAGAGCACTTCCTCGCGGGTCTTGGCGATGTGCTTGAGCGGCTGGAAGCCGACGCAAACAAAACCCAGCTTCTCGACAAGGCGCTGCTGCGTATTGTCCGAAGCCAGGACGCGTGTGACGCACATTTGCCGGCGCAACACCGCTAGCTCAGTGATCTTATGGAGCAGCGCCTCAGCCGAGCCGTCGGTGTGGCTGGAAGGGTGGAACAGATTGCGCCCGAGATTGCAGACTGGGTTCTCGTTCGCCGTCACTGCGCCGAGAACCGAGATGCTGGCCTGGATATTGCCACCCTCCTCCGCCACCCATGTCTCATTGCCGGGGAGTCCGGAGGCAAGCTCCGCAGCCACCCAGGCGGGATCGTAGATTTGCTTGTTCGGATGGTCGTCGCCCAGCGTCACGTTGACCAAATGGATCCAGGCCGCTGCATCCTCAGTCGCTGCTTTGCGGATGTTTGCTGCCATAATACGTGCCGGGCGATGCGGTCTTAAAGCTGGTCGCTTGGAAAAGTTTGTTTGGTGCGCACGGCAGGACTTGAACCTGCATGATGTTACTCACTAGAACCTGAATCTAGCGCGTCTGCCAATTCCGCCACGTGCGCACTGCTTGATGCTTGGGCGTCCGCGTCTTCCAAATCCCGGCATTCGACGTCGCACCGACTATTGTGCCGCTGCAACGCCGGGCGATCCCATGAAACACGGAACAATTCAGCCGGTCCGGTCCCGCGCAAACACCCGCATCGGCAGGCAACCTACCAAATGCTCCGAGACGCACGCAAGCGTCCAGTGCGCGACCCACCGCTGCGCAGCGGTTTGAAGCCGTCGAGGCCGAAGGTGGCAAATCAATGCGGTCGCCGTCGTGCTGGGGGGAGTCCCTACTCGGATTGCCGATTCTACGACACATGGCGCTCCCCCCTGAAGCTCAAGCCATCGGCTAATTGGGTGAGATTTCAGCCGCCCGCAACAACTTGAATCCCATTGCCTCCCGCTGCCGTCTGCTTACCGTGTCGCTGTTCCTGTGGGTCGTGTCAATCGTCCTGCGAACTTTGCCCAAACAATGAACTGCAAAACCTTCCTCGCGCTGGCGGTTGCCGCCTTCGCCCTGTCCACCACGTCCGCCCCTGCGGACCTCGCCACGAGCGGCGACAAGCTGCTCCAGCAAGAGCTTCGGCAGGAGCAAATCAAGGCCACCACCAGCCGCGTCGGCGTGCAGCTCGGCGCGGTCATCGAGGAATACGAGCGCAACGGCCTCGAAGGCGACGACGTGGTCGTGCTCAAGGCCATCCGCAGCGTGCTCGACAAGTTGACCGAGAAGGAAATCGCCCGCGTCGTCACGCTGCTCCAGCAGACGCGCACCGGGACCGACGCCGACGCGTCGCGCCGCAACGCCCTCGACGCCTTCGCCGGGCAGAAGGGCGTCACCGTCCAGCTCCGCGCGTTGCTGCTCGAATATCAGCGCCAGCAGATTTTGCAGGAGATTGCCGCCCGTTTCGCCGCGCTGGCCCGGCGGCAGGGGGAGAACCTCAAGGAAGTTGTCGGCCTCGCCACGTTGACCAAGGGCCGTGATGCCCGCCGCAGCGAGACGGCGCACACCGTCGCGCTTCAGTTGCAGGAGACGGAGCAGAGCACCATCGGCGACGAGGCGAAGATGATTCTGACGAAGCTCACGAAGGTCGTCGCCTCGATGGACGGCGCCGCCGCCGAGCGTCCCCGCACCGCGCTGACGAAGGCCGAGGATTCCCGGCTCGCGGCCACGCTGGCGTCGGCCACGGGCGACTTGAAGTCCGCGAACCTGCTCTCCGCCGCCGGCAACGAGAAGCGGGCGCGCGATGTGTTCCAAGATCTCGCCAAGCTGCTCCAGCCCGCGCGCGACAATCTCGAGGTGATGAAGCAGGCGTTGCGCGATTTGGAAAAGGCCATCGAGCAGCAGAAGGAAGTCAAGGAGGAGACCAAGCAGGCCACCCAGCCCAAGGCTGAGAAGACCGACGTGGCCGAAGCCGAGAAGAAGCAGGCTGAGGTCGTGGACAAGACGGATTCCATCCGCGAGGACGTGGAGAAGGCCGCGCCGAAGGCCGCCGAGGAACTCAAGGCCGCCGTCGAGAAACAGCAGGAGGCCCGCGCGCAGTTGCAGGAGCAGCCCACCCGTCGCACGCCCCAAAACGAGCCCGCTGCTACCGAGAAACAAGAGCAGGCGCTCGCCAAGATGGCGGATGCGAAGAAGACCCTTGAGCAGCAAATCGCCAAGGCCGAGGCGCAGCAGCAGAAGCCCAAGGACAAGCTCGCCGACTTGAAGGAGCTGAAGAAGAAGGTCGAGGAACTTGCCGCCAAGCAGGAGCAGGTGAAGGAGAACGCCGCCGCAGCCGAGAAAGCCGCCGCTGCTGAGAAGAAGCCGGAGAAGCTCGCCGAGCAAGCCGCGAAGCAGGAGTCCGTGAAGGCCGAGACGCAGCAGACCCAGCAGGACGCCGCCGCCAACGCGCCGGACGCCGCCAAGACCCTCGGCGAAGCCGTGCGCCAGCAGGAGAAGTCCCAGCAGGCGTTGGAGAACAAGGCCAACGCGCCGATGGCCCAGCAGGCCGCGAAGGACGCGCTCGACAAGGCCGCGCAGCAGCTCGACGCGCAAATCGCCAAGCTGGAGAAGGCCAAGGAAGACCTCGCGAAACTCGACAAGCTCGGCAAGGAAATCGGCAAAATCATGCAGGAGCAGCAGAAGGTCGCGATGGACACCGCCAAGGCCGCCGAGAAGCCGGAGAACAAGACCGCGCCGCAGACCTCGAAGGACCAGGGCGACCTCGCCAAGCAGACCGACGCCGCCAAGGCCGATGCCGCCGAAGTCGCGCCCGAGGCCGCGAGCAACCTGAACGCCGCGAAGGAAAACATGCAGGCCGCGAAGGCGAACTTGGACAAGCCTGACGCCGCGAAGGCCCGGCCCGACCAGGCGCAGGCGATGGCGAATCTTCAGGCCGCCAAGAACGCCGTGGACCAGAAGAAGCAGGAGCTGGCCAAAGAACTCGGCCAGCCGCCGCCGAACAACACCCCGCAGCTCGCGAAGGCTTCCGAGGCCGTCGCCGCCGCGCAGCAGCAGGTGAATCAGGCGCTCGCGAAGCTCGACCCGCCCGCTGGTTTGCAGGAGATGCTCAAGCAGAAGCAGC
>JBEBFV010000011.1:0-32492 GCA_040081795.1 Limisphaerales bacterium
GTCGCGAAGAAAGCCGAAGCTGAACGAAGATGTCCACATCACCATCGGGACGTTGTGGAAGAGGTCGGCGACGGCGCGCGCTTGCTCATGCTTCCCATCGAGTTCCAAAGCTCGGATTTCCACGAACGCGCCATACATCAATTCGCTCAACTTACGCCTCAGCTCGTCGTTTGGTTCGGCGGCGTCAGGTTGGCGAAACTGCGGCTCTTTCGGAGGGTAGAACATCGCGCCTCCCTTCACGCCATCTTCGGCTGCAACTGGCCGGCGGCCTCGTGCTTGCTCGCGCCACCGGCGGACGGCGGGTTTGCCGGCGCTCCGGCCTGGAAGGGTTCGAGTTCCTCGCCCTGGCGCACGAGACGGGCGCTGTTGAAGACGACGATGAGCGAGCCGGCGACGTGCATCAGCGCGGCCACGATGGGGTTGATGTAGCTCAACGCCGCGAGCACCAGTCCGCCGAGGACGAACACAACGCCGAAGAGGAAGTTCTGGTTGATGACGCTGCGGGTCATGCGCGAGAGGCGGATGAGGAAGGGCAGGCGGCGCAGGTCGTTGTTCATCAGCGCAATGGTCGCGCTGTGGATGGCCACCTCGCTGCCGGCCGCACCCATCGCGATACCGAGATCGCCGGCGGCCAGCGCAGGCGCGTCGTTCACGCCGTCGCCGACCACGGCGACGCGGTAGCCCTTGGCGCGCATCGCCTTCACATACTCGACCTTGTTCTGCGGCAGGCATTCGGCGACGACTTCCTCGCAGCCGATCTCCTTCGCGACGCGGGCAGCCACGGGCTGGCGATCACCGGAGACCATTGCCACGCGGCGGACGCCGATCTCCTTCAAGTCGTGCAATGCCTCCTTCGCCTCGTGGCGCGTCTCGTCCTGCAAGCCCACCCAGCCGATGCACGCGCCGTTGCGCGCGATGAAGAGCAGGCTGTAGCCCTCGGTCTCGTTCACGTCCACGGAGCCGAGGATGTCGCCGGTCACGCCGTTGTCCTTCAGCCACTGCGCGCGGCCCACGAGGACGACCGTGCCGTCCACGTTTGCCTTCACGCCGCGGCCGGCGGTCTCGGCGAAGTTCTTCGGGTCACTCAGCGGAACGCCCGCTTCCAGCGCGAGCGCGGTGAGCGCCTTGGCCGTCGGGTGATTGCTGAACTGCTCGGCGCTCGCGGCGATGCGGAGCAACTCGGCGGGAGCCGTGCCGCTCGCAGGGGCAAGGCGGCTCACGGCGAGCTTGCCGGTGGTGAGCGTGCCGGTCTTGTCGAAGACGAAGGCGTTGATCTTCGCCGCGAGTTCGATGTCGGCGACGTTCTTGATGAGGATGCCCAGGCGCGCGGCGGCGGAGAGCGCGGCGACCATCGCGGTGGGCGTGGCGAGGATAAACGCGCACGGGCAGGCGACGATGAAGACGGCGATGACGCGGCTCAACTCGCCGGTGAACGCCCAGACCAGCGCGCCGATGACCAGCACGAGCGGCGTGTAGAAGCCCATGTATTGGTCCACGATCCGCATGATGGGCAGCTTGGTCTTCTCGGCGGCGAGGATCAGCTCGCGCACGCGGTTCAGCGTGGAGTCGGTGCCGGCTCGGGTGACTTTGATCTCCAAAACGCCGGTGAGATTGATCGTGCCAGCGAAGGCCTGGTCGCCCGGTTTCTTGTCCACGGGGAGCGATTCGCCGGTGATGTTCGCCTGATTGATGGAGCCTTCGCCGGAGAGGATCTGGCCATCGGCGGCGACGTTGTCGCCGGGGCGGACGCGGATGACATCGCCATTGGTGAGTTCGTGGACGGCGACTTCCTCTTCCTTGCCGCCGACGATGCGCCGGGCCTTGGTGGGCGTGAGCTTGATGAGCGACTCGATGGAGAGACGCGCACCCTCGGCGGTGCGGGTCTCGATGATCTGGCCGAGGATCATAAAGAAGCTGACCACGCCAGCCTCCTGATAGTGGCCGGAGGCGAAGGACGCGAGGACGGCGAGCGCGACAAGCTCGTTCGTGCTCAAGGTGCCCTTGCGCAAATCCTTTACGGCGACCCAGACGATGGGCCAGCCGAGGATGATCGCCCCCGCGCCGGCGCTGAGGTCGGCCATGGTCTTCCCGTTGGCGGTGAACCACTCGATGATGAACGAGTTGATGATGAGGATGAGGCCGACGAGGGTCCAGCCGAGCTGCACCTCGATGTGCTCGTGATCGTGGCCGCACGAGGAGCAGTCCTTGCCGTCGGCGTGGTTGTGTTCCTGCTGGCTGAGGAGGCTGGTGACTTGCATGGGGAGGGAGGGGAAAGTGATTAGTGATTAGTGATTAGTGGCGGCTGGTGCATGGTGGGAGGCTAATTACTAAGCACTAATTACTTCTTCGTTTCAGGGTTCACGGTTGCTTCGGCGCGGCCGCCTTGAGCGGTTCGCGGTTCAACAGTATCCGCAGCTCGCGGGGCGTGCCGTCGGCGCGCTCGACGAGGAAGTATTTCTCCTGCGCGTTGCCGAGGACGACGGCCATGGTCTCCGTGAGGCGACGGTCGCGGAAGAGCTGCTGGTTGCTGTTGAACTCCGGCAGCCGCGCGAGGAAGTAGTCCGCGTCGGCCTTGGCGGATTGCACGATGCGCGTGGCGTCCGCGCGGCCGCCGTTCTTGATGGCGTCGGCCTCGGCCTGGGCCTTGGTGAGCGTGGTGTTGGCATCGCCCTGCGCGGTGTTGATGGCCTTGCGCTTGTCGTTCTCGGCCTCGAGGACGGCGTCGAAGGCGGCCTTCACCTGGCGCGGCGGGATGGCGAGCACGTCGCAGCCGCGCGGATCAAACTCGATGCTCAGGCCATGCGCGGTGACGAGCTGCTGCACACGGCCCATGAGCCTTTCCTTGAAGCCGGCTATGTCCTGGCGCGTGGCCTTGTCCACGGTGAACTGAACCGAGGCGTGGTGCAGCGCGTTGTTCAGCGCGTCCTGAACGAGGTTCGAGACGGCGACGAACTCGAAGGCATACGCCACGGGGTCGCTGATGTAATAACGCAGCGTGGCCTTGACGTGCATGATGTTGCCGTCGGCGGTCAGCGTGTAGCCGTCGGCGGCGGGATTGAGCGTGCCACCGGCGGGCGGCTCCTGCCCGGCAAGCTCCTGCTGCGGCGTCACCGGATACCAGCCGACACTGGACACGACGGTGTGGACCTGGCCGCGTGGGATCTTGACGATCTCGTTGACGGGAAACGGAAAGGACCAGTGCAGGCCCGGCTTGAGCAACGCGGCGTCGCCGGTGCCGGTGGGCGCTCCGAAGAGGAGCTTGATGGCGACCTCCTGCGGGCCAACTGTGAAAATGCCGGAAACGAAGAACAGGATGATGAGACCCGCCATCACGACGCGCACCACGACGAAGCTGCTCTTGAGCGCGTCGGAGAGGGCCTGTGTGCTGGAGTCCTCGATCGGCGACTCCGGCGCTGGATCGGGCGCGCCAGCGTCGTGGTGATGGTGCTCGACGCCGGGGCCGTGCGAATGCGCGTGATCGTCCGGGCCCGGCCCGTGGCTGTGGCTGTGGTCGTTGGGCCCGTGCGAATGGGAATGGTCGTGGTCGCTCATGGCAGGCTGCTTACTTCTTGCCGGCGGGGCGGACGATAGAGTTGGTGCCGCGAAGGAGATCGAAGGGTGGCGTGTTCTGATCAAGGATCAGCGTGGCGCGCTCCTTGGAGACCTGCTCCATCGAAGCGAGTTTCTGGAGGAACACGGCCAGCTCGGGGTTCTGCTCGAGTGTCTTGTAAGCCTTCGCGGCCTCGGCCTCAGCCTGGCCGCGCAAGGTGGTGGCCTCGGCCTCAGCCTTGGCGAGAAGCTCGCTGCGTTTGCGATCCGCCTCGGAGCGGATGATGTTCGCCTCACGGTCGCCCTCGCCCTCGAACTGCTTCACGAGGCGTTGGCGCTCCTCCTTCATGCGCTCGAAAACCTTCTGGGTGACGCTCTCGGGGAAGCCCAGGCGCTTGATGCCCAGGAATTTCACCTCCATGCCGAACTTCTCCTTCGCGTTGGGGGCGATCTGGTCGAGCATCTCCTTCTCGATGGCCTCGAACTTGAGCTGGGCCGGGTCTGTGTTGATGAAGTCGCTGAAGTCGTGGCGGCCCACGGCGGCGTTCTTGGCGCTGCGCACGAGGTTCTCGAGGTCGCGTTTGGCGTCGTCCACGCCGCCGGGGAAGCTGCGGTTGAACTTTTGCGGATCGGCGACGCGCCAGCCGACATAGACGAGCGCCAGGACGTTGCGCTGGTCGCGAGTCTGCACCTCCTCGAACTTCCCCTCGAAGTTATGCACGCGGGCGTCGAAGCGGTGGACCTTCTGGATGGGCCACGGGAGCTTGAAGCGCAGGCCGGGCTTGATGACCCCCTCGTCGGCCTTGCCGAAGGTGGTGAGGAAGGCGACCTCGTTCTGCCGCACCTGGAAGAAGAACGAGATGGACCCGAAGATGATCAGGATGACGAGGCCGACGGCGAATGTTACTGGGTTGCGCATGGCTGAAATAATAGTGTCAGGTGGTAAGCGGGCGGAGGAGGGAATGACCAATAGCCAATGTCCGATGTCCAATGAACGACCAAGCCCGAATGACCAAAGAGCCGGAGAGCGTTGTTGCGCCGGGCACTGGACATTGGGCATTCATTGGGAATTGGGAATCGGTCATTGGGAATTACTCGGGTTCATTTCTTCGCGGGGATTTCCAGGCTGCTCAGGATGTCGTCCCGAATCTTGTCTTCCAAGTTGAGCTGGATCATCTCGTTCGCGTTGGTCGTCGCGATGATGTATTTGCGGGACTTGCCGATGGCCTTGGCGAGGGTCTGGAGGTAAAGGCGCTGCGGATAGACCGTCGGCGCGGCACTGAACGCGGCGATCTGGTGCTGGAACTGGCCGGCGATGGCCCCCGCCTCTGCGACGCGGCGGACTTGGAAGGAGATGGCGGTGTCCCGGATCTTCACAGCCTCGGCGGCGGCGATGGCGCTGGTCTTCGCGGCCTCGCCTTGGGCGGTGAGGATTTTCGCCGCGCGGGTCTGCTCGGCGCCGATGACCGCCTCGTAAGCCTCCGCCACGCTCACGGGGGGATGCACGTCCTGCAAGCCGACGAAGAGGATGTTCACGCCAAGCTTCTCGGCATCCGCAGCCTTCTGGATGTTCGCGCGCAGGCTGTCTGCGGCCTTCTGCCGGCCGGCGGACATGAAGTCGAAGTAGTCCACGCTGACGAGGTGGCGGACGACTTCGCGGGTGGCGAGGCGTTCGAGGAGGTCGTTTGGCGCGGCGTGGTTGCGCGCCCAGTGGACGATGTTCGTGATTTGATACTGCACCGGGACGCTGGCGGTGACGAGGTTGGCGGGCGGGGCGGACTTCTCTCCGGCGGCGTTTGTGTTCGAGGCGCTGTCCGCCTCCTTGTTGGCGACGAGCAGGTTGAACTCCTCTTTGTAATGGCTCTTGGTCCAGACAATCGTGTTCTCCGCCGGCGTCGCGCCGTGGTCGTCATCCTTGGTCACCACGCCGACGGTGAACGTCTGCACGCGATGGGTCTGGAAGCGATACACCGAGTCCAGCGGCCACGGGAGCTTGGCATGGAAACCGGGATTGAGGACGGGCCGGCTCGCGACGGGCTGGCCGCAGCGTTCGAGCAACGCCTGCTCTTCCGGCTCAATGAAGACGAAGCTGGTCGAAAGCCACAGCAGGCTGGCCTGGATCAGCAGCAGCCAGACGAGCCTCTTTTGAAGGAACTGGTAGAACCACGTCTCGGAGACCTTGAAGCCAAACTGGTAGTCCAGCGCGTGCGCCGCCGTGGTGAAGACGCTCTCCGGCTGGCCCAGCAGACCGACGAGGCGGCTCTCGTAAAGCACGCGCACCGCCTGGCCACGGATGCGCGGGCGATAAATCTCCAGGATGAGCGTGAGGAGGTTCTCGAACGCCGCCAGCGTGAGGATCACACACAACGCGCGGGCCAGATACAGGTCAACCCTCGAGTGGCTGAAGTGGATGGACACATTTCCGCCAGCCGCCAGCAGCGAGAGATACGCGCCCAGAAGCAGGAAGCTCCCGGCGGGCTGCAACAGCCGCTGGCCTTCCAATCGCGCGACGTTCACCGAGTAGCGGCCGGGGAGAAACTGCAGGAAGAACAGGAAGCCGAAGAACGACGCCATCATCGGCAGCGACGCGCGGACTTCTGAGGCGACGGGGTTGATGGTCTTGCTCCAGACCCACCATGCGCCCAGCCCCTGCAAGGCCAGCAGCACGAGGCAGAACGCCGGCACGAGCCACTTCTCAAACTGCTCCCGCGCGCGACGGGCCGGGAAAGCCTCGGCATCCGTCCCGTCGAAAAGCGTCGTGCTGCGCGCGGACTTCGCCAGCTCGTCCAGTTCGAGCTTCTCCAGCTTCTCGCGGGCCTCCATCCGCATCTGGAAATAGCTGAACAGCGCGACCAGGAAGCCCAGCCCCAGAAAGACGCTGACCACCTCGTCGGTGAGCGACGCGGTCCGGCCCGCGATGTAAGTGCCCCCGCCAGCGGCGGCGAGCGCGATGAGGAGGTTGACCAGCCCGGTCGGTTTCAAGTTGCGTTCCATTGGTTCAACTCAGCTCACGGTCCTCGAACAGCATCAGCGCGACGGCCAGCGACGCGCCCAAATATCCCACCACATACCCGGTGGCCTTGCCCACATAGCCCCAGACACCCTCGATCGCGTGCGACCGCGTGCCTTCAATCGCATCGGCCAGCCAGAACAACTGCCAGTTCGGCAGGACCGTGTGAAAAACCGTCGCCCACCACGCCCCAGCCTCCGCCTGACGCCCAAACAGGTAGTCGCTCATCAAGCCAAGCAGGAACAAAGCCGTGCAGATCACCAGCGTCGGCACCGTGTCATAGCGCGTCGAGCAAGCCAAAGCCAGCCCGGCGAACAGCAGCAACGCCAGCAGCACCAGCACGCACGCGGGCAGGAGCCGCCAGTCCACCTTATACATCCCCGGCTCCGTCGCGCCGGGGCGCTTAAGCTCAATCAGGAAGGCGAGCGCGCAAAAAGCCAGCGTCGTCAGCACCGTGAGCAGCAGCACCGCGTCCGACACGAATGGACGGCGCAGAAAGTAGTTGGTGAACCCGGCCAGCACGTATGCCAGAGCCACAGCCCCGCAATATATTCCCGTTCCAAGGAGATCGGCCTCCCCGTAGGCATCGAACGCCATCCGGCTGGCGAGGAGCGTCGCCAGCGTGTTCACGTAGGCCAGCACCGCCAGCGCCGCCGCCAGCCCGCAGTATTTGGCCAGCAGGAATTTCGCGCGCCCCACCGGCTTGGCCAGCACCGCCAGCGCCGTCCCGGTGCGGATTTCGTGCGCCACGGACGCCGACGCGCTGAGGACCGCCACGAACAGCCCGACCATGAGCATCAGCGCCAGCGCGCTGTCCTTCACCAGCTTGGTGTCCTCGCCCATGCCGAAGTAAGGCACGGCCGCCAGAAACACGATGAACAGCGAGGAACCCGTCGTCAGCAGCAGGAAGATGGGCTGGCGCACCAGTTCCATGAACGCATTCGTGGCAATTGTGATGAATTGTCGCATCCGGTTCGGCTTGCTTGCGCGGGGATAATACGGATGCGCCACGACTTGGCAACCCCCCGGATGCAACTAAAACTCCCAGCGCGGAGCCTGGCCGGCGCCACCGTTGCCGAAGGAGCTGCTCATCTCCGCGTAGTTTCGCCAGCTAGCGTGCCCGTCGAGGAATGCGATGTTCCCACCGGCTGGGCGGGTGCTGTTCAAGTGCGCCGTGCGGTTGAGGAGAGTGCCTTGCACCGTCGTGTAGCTCCCGCCCTGCGACATGGTGGCGTCCACGATGATCTCCTGTGTGACTGGCGTCTTGGGGATGTTGAAGGTGTTGGATACCTGCATGGCGACGGGCACGCCCCTCGCCTCCAGCAGCAACGGCACGTAGGCGATGATGCTGAAGTTCACGTTGAAGTTCCAAGACTGGTCCTTGTCGTTGAGGTTGTTGTAGGAGGGACAATAGTAGACCTCCTTGGTGGGGCCGAAGCGCGAGATGTTCGTGATCGCGTGCTTGGTCACGTCCCAGGGCCAGCCGCCCGCGAGCGCGTTGGCCTGTGTGCGGGCCACGCTGATGATCTTGTTCTCGTGGTCATCTGCATACATCGCAACACCGAGGCCGAACTGCCGGATGTTGTTCAGGCACTTGGTCCGCTTGGCGGATTCCTTCGCCTTCGCCAGCGAGGGCAGGAGCATCCCGGCGAGGATCGCGATGATCGCAATCACGACGAGCAGTTCAATCAGGGTGAAGGCACGGCGCAGGACCGGGCGTTGGTTTGGCGGGCAGTTCATTGGTTTGGTTTGGTTGCGCGCCGGTTCGGACAATCACGAACCAGCGCTGGTTGTTGGCCGTGATCCTCGTCCACGCCGCGTTCCGAATCCATGAGGTCTTGCGCCTTTGTCCTGAGCTTTTGATGCAGAAAAAAGTTCAAGTGGAATGCGCGAAATCTCATGGCCCGGCCCTCCCGGCGAACCTACGGTCGCAGCCAATCGTCACCCGTTCGCTACGTGCCATGAACACCCATCACCCCTCCCGTGCTGCGACCCGCCGCCCGCCCGGCTTCACGCTCATCGAACTTCTCGTCGTCATCGCGATCATCGCGATCCTCGCCGGGATGCTCCTGCCCGCCCTGTCCAAGGCCAAGGAGAAAGGCCAGCGCACGGTGTGCATGAACAACAACAAGCAGATCGGGGTTTACATGCAGCTCTACACCGAGGATGCCAGCGATGTCTATCCGTGGCACCGGAACAACCGCACCGGGGCCGGGTCGGGCACCACGACGCTCGATGACTGGTGGGGGCCGCACATCATGGGCCGGGTCCAGCACACGAACATTTTCCTCTGCCCGATGCTCAAGGGGAATCGTGTGGACCAAGGTGTGACGTGGCAGTGGGCGTTCACCGTCCACCGGGCTGCCTACGCCTACAACGGCTACTGGCATGGCACGCGACCCAACGCACCCGCAAACGCCAGCTTCGGGGGCGTCAACATGTCATCCCAGGACAACTTTCGTCGGAGCCAGGTAGTCAACCCTGCCGAGAGCATGGTGACGGGTGAATCCATGCCAACTGCCGCAGTCACTTGGAGCACCAGCTTTTGGTGGCCCGCCGCCGGGATGAAGGCTGGCACCGGAAGTTTCGAGGGAGTTGACCCCAACCGCCACCGCGGTCAGGGCATGGTGTCGTTCAACGACGGGCACTCCGAGTCTCGCAAGGACGAGAACATCAACCCTCCCAGAAATCCGAACGCGACCCCTGCCAGCATCAAGAACGCGCGCTACTGGGATCCCCTCCAGCGCTCGCCGCTCTGATCCGCGCCCCGCCGGAAAAACCTCAATTCATTTGCGCGAAAGTTAATGGCGCGGATCGGTGGTCTGGCTACGCTCCAAACCTATGCTGGAACTCCGCCGCCCCGCCCCGCTCGTGAAGCGCAGCCTCGCCTGCTCCTGCGCCGCACTCCTTCTCCTCGCCTCCGCCTCCGCAGCCACCGGTCCGCTGCGCGTGCTCTACTTCGACGCCGCCGGCGTCGAGCGCCCCACGAACGGCCCGCTCCACGGCGCGATGCGTGACCTGGGCCGCGACGCCATCTGGTTCGACTACGCCACCGGATACACGCCCAGCTCGGCGGACCTCGCGCACTACGACGTGCTCGCCCTCCGCCCGAAGCCCGACGGCTCGCCCGCGCTCAACAACGTCATCAAGCTCCCCTCCGGCGCGCTGATCCCCGTCCTCAAGCTCGCGGAGACAACCACGCCTGGGCAGGTGCGTGCCGGCGTGCTCGCCGCGATCTCCGCCACGCGCAGGGCGGACTGGGAAAAATTCCTTGCGCAGCGCGACCCGGAGAAACGCGAGGCCAGCCCGACGGTCGCCAACTACGAGCGGCGTTCCCAGCCCGTCACCTTCCAGCACCCGCTCTCCGTGAAGGGCAGCATGGAGCGCACGCAGGTCCCGGCCGACCTCCGCCTCCAGCTTTTCGCCGCCGAGCCGGACATCGCCAAGCCCATCTTCATGGCGTGGGATGAGCGCGGCCGCCTGTGGGTCGCCGAGTCGCGCGATTACCCGCACGCCGTGAAGCCCGACGGCATGGGCAACGACAGCATCAAGATTTGCGAGGACACGGATGGCGACGGCAAGGCCGACAAGTTCACAGTCTTCGCGGACAAGTTGAACATCCCCACCGGCTTCGTCTTTGCCAACGGCGGCATCATCGTCTCGCAGCCGCCGCGCTTCCTCTTCCTCAAGTCCACCAAGGGCGACGACAAGGCCGACGTGCGCACCGAGATCATGACGGGCTGGGGCGTGAACGACACCCACGCGCAGGCGAACAACCTTCACTACGGCCACGACAACTGGCTCTACGGCTGCGTCGGCTACTCGGGCTTCAACGGCACGGTCGGAGGCAAGGAACTCCGTTTCGCGCAGGGCACTTTCCGCTTTAAGGCGGACGGCTCGGCACTGGAGTTCCTCCACCAGTTCTCGAACAACGCCTGGGGCCACAGCGCGAACGAGTTCGGCGACCAGTTCGGCGGCACGGCCAACAACGCGCCCATCTTCTTCGGCGGAATCCCCGCGACCGTCGTTCCGCGTGGCCTGCGCGCCATGACCGCCAAGCGCATCAACGTCGAGGACAAGTGCCACACCATCACGCCCAACTTCCGGCAGGTGGACGTCTTCGGCGGCTTCACGGCGGCGGCGGGCAGCGCGTTCATCCACTCAGGCAACTTGCCGCCGCGACTCCAAGGCAAGGCGATGGTCTGCGAGCCGACGATGAAGAACATCGCGCTCATGGACGTGCAGCGCGACGGCGCGGGCTACGTGGCGAAGGACGGCTACAACCTCGTCGCCAGCAGCGATGAGTGGATGTCGCCAGTCTTCGCCGAGGTCGGCCCCGACGGCGCGGTGTGGTTCGCCGACTGGCAGAACTACATCATCCAGCACAACCCCACGCCCAGCGTCGAGCGCGGCGGCTTCGCTGCGAAGACCGGTGTGGGCGGCGCGCATGAGAACGTGCTGCGCGACCACGCCCGCGGCCGCATCTACCGCGTCGTCTGGGCGCAGGCGAAGAAGCCCGCCATCACTTCGCTCAAGGGAGCGGACTCCACACAGCTCGTCGCCGCTCTCGCCAACGACAACCAGTTCTGGCGGCTCACCGCACAGCGCCTTCTGGTGGAAGGCAAGAAGACCGACGCCGCGCCCGCGCTCAAGCAGGCCGTCACCAACAGCGCGCCGCTCGCCGCTCTCCAATCACTCTGGGCGCTCCACGGCCTCGGCCAACTCGACGACGCCACGCACCGCGCGGCGTTGAACCACGGCGATTCCGCAGTCCGCCGCAACGCCACGCGCGCACTCGGCAAGGACGAGCGCGCGCAAAAGCTCTTCTTCAGCGCCGGCGTCGTGAGCGATCCCGACCCGCTCACCAAGCTCGCCGCGTTCGTGAAGGTCGCGGAGTTCTCCGACACCAAGGCGATCCAGACCGTCGTCGCCAGCATCGCGCGCAACCCGGCCAACCGCGCTGACGAGTGGCTCTCGGAAATCACCCGCGTCCTGACCAAGCTCCACGGCGCGGAACTGCATCGCGAAGGCCCGAACCTCCTGCCGAACCCCGGCTTCGAGATCGTCGGCAGCGACGGCCTGCCCGAGGGCTGGAAGCGGCGCGACTACAACCGGAGCGAGGGCAGCCAGAATGCCGAGTGGAAGGTTGTGACCGGCGAGCGGCAGTTTCACGGCGGCAAGCAGGCTGTGCGCTGCATCACCCGCGACGGGGCTGACACGAGCCTTCACGCCGACGTGCCCGTGAAGCCGAACACGCAGTATCGCCTCGCCGGCTGGGTGAAGACCCACGCGCTCCAGGGCAAGATCAGCCTCAACGACCACCTCGGCCGCGCCGAGACCGAGACGGTGCGCCGTCGCGAGTCCGATTGGAGCGAGGTTGAAGTTGTGTTCAACAGCGGCAGCCGCACGACGGCCAGCATCAACATCCTTCACGTCGCGCGCGGCGATGGCTACTTCGACGACGTGCGTCTCTGCGAGCTGCTCCCGACCGAGGAGGACAGCAAGCCCGTCGTGGCCGATGCGAAGCGCGGCGAGCAGCTCTTCCACAAGCACCCGGCCGCGTGCGTTCTCTGCCACAGCCTGAAGGGGCAGGGCAGCACCGTCGGCCCGGCACTGGACGGTGTCGCCACGCGCGGCACGGCCGCCTACATCCGCGAGAGTCTGCTGGAGCCGAGCAAGGTGATGGCGAAGGGATTCGAGCAGCTCAAGATCTCGCCAATGCCGCCGATGGGCGACATCTTCAGCCCGCAGGAGCTTGCCGACATCCAGGCCTTCGTTCTGACGCTGAAGCAGTGAGTGGAGGGGACACGCCTGTCCCCTTCGACAAACCGGCGGAGAACTGCGAAGAGCTTGGGATGGGGGACAGCAGTGTCCCCCTTACAGCGCAGCCATCAGCACCGCGCCCTGTTCCGCCGCCGTCAACACCACGGGGTTCGCCTTCATGCTGCTGGCTTGCGCCGCCTTCTCCACCACGGCGGGAACATCGGGTTCCACCAGTCCCCATGTGCGCAGCGGGGCGATCCGCAGCTCGCCGCAAAGCCCGCGCACCCACGCCACGCCATCATCGGCGGTGGCTTGCGGACTCCCGGTGACCAGCCGCGCGACTTCGTCGTAACGGCGCAATGCCCCGTTGTCCCGCGCACGCTCGCGCAGCGCGCGGATGTTTGCCTCCATCACGCCCGGCAGCAGCGCCGCGCACACCGCTCCGTGCGGCGCGGGAAACATCCCGCCGATCGGCGCGGCGAATCCATGCACCGCGCCGAGGCCCGCGTTCGCCAGCGCCATCCCGCCGAACAGGCTCGCCAGCACCATGTCCTCGCGCGCCGACGCGTCATCGCCGCGCTCGAACGCCCTTCTCAGCGACCGCGCCGCGCGACGCATCCCCTCCACGCACAACGCGTCCGTCACCGGGTTCGCGCGCACGCACACGTATGGCTCGATGAGCTGCGTCAGCGCATCCATGCCCGTGCTGGCAGTCAAGTCCGGTGGCAGGTTCAGCGTCAGCTCCGGGTCCGCAAGCGCAACTCGCGGCAGCAGATGCGGGCTGCGCAGGCTCGCCTTCACGCGATGCTCCGGCGAGGCCAGCACCGCGTTGCGCGTGACCTCTGCACCCGTGCCCGCCGTGGTTGGAATCGCAAGCAGCGGCGCAGCCGGCTTCGTGATCGGCGCGCCACGCCCGATGACTTCCAGGTAGTCGAGCAACTCCCCGCCATTCGTCAGCAGGCCCGCGATGGCCTTGGCCCCGTCAATCGCGCTGCCGCCGCCGAACGCGATGACGCAATCGCATCCCGCCGCGCGCGCTCTCTCCACGCCCGCCTGCACCGCCTGTGTCGTCGGCTCGCCTGCAATCGGGAAGACCTCTGCCGCCACGCCAGCCGCAGCGACCTGCTCGCAGAGCGGCCCGGCCCGCGCGACCGACTTGCCCGTCACCACCAGCGCACGACGCCCGAACTCCTTCGCAATGGCCCCGGCCTGCTTGAACGTGCCGGGGCCGAAGATGACGCGCTGGGCAGTGGCGAACTCGAAGGACATGGGGTGATGCGTGATGCGTGATGCGTGAGTTAGGCCGGTTGCGCTCGTGCTAAATCACGCATCACGCAGCACGCATCACGCAGCAGGAAACACATTCCCAAACTTCACACTGCTGCGCGGCACCGCCATCATCGGGGCCACCGCGTCGCGCCACGCCGCATAGTGCGCGGTTTCCTTGTGGCGGGCGGGCGCGTCAGCCGAGCGATAGGCCTCCACGAGCACGAAGCGCGTCGGATCATCCGCCTGCTGCACCACATCGAATCGAGCGATGCCCGGCTCCTGCACGCTGGCGCGCGCGTTGGCAATCGTCGCGGCCTTGAACGCCTCGACGCACTCCGGCTTCACCTGGACGTGGACGTGGACGACGAGCATGGGATGTGAGGATCAGAAACCCAGCTTCTGCAGCTCCATCTGCAACTGCTCCTGAAAATCCATCACGTCCGCCTGCGACGGCTTGTAGCCCTTCTGCGCGGGCACGACGCCCATGCGGCCCATCTGGTCCAGATACCAGTCCGCCGTCTGGCCGTCGCTGAACGTCACCTTGCCGCTGACCACGGTGCCGGGGCGCGCGAGCGTGTCCACCGCGAGCTTCACCGCGCCTAGCGGCGGCGCTCCAGCAGCGGGCGCGGGCAATGCCGTGGCACCGTCAGCGGCGGCCACAGGCGCACCGGCGGATGCGGGCGCGATGGGCGAGGCGGGGGCGGGCTGCTTCGGCGGCTCGGGGTCCTTCGGCTTGAGGCGGAGATCGTCGAGCAGGAAGCGCAGTTCCATGTAGGTCATGGTCACGCCGAGTTCGGCGGCCATCTTCTTCTGCACGTCGGCGACTTTGAGGCCCTGTTCGAGCCAGCCGGAGATTTGTTGTTTCTGCGCGTCGGTAAGATTCATGAGCAAGGTGGAACCTTCTTAACCTCTGGCGAGGGCTGCTCCAAGCCCAATTCCCCGCCCGGTAAACGAACAGCACCGCAGCCCTGTCCGGACTACTGCGCCGAAATCTTCCCCGTCTGCTGGTTGATCACCCACTTCTTGCCGCCGGGAAGCACAGGGATGGAGGTGATGATCTTGAGGCTGACCATCTCGTTGATGTCTTTCGGCATGCGCTTCTTCTCACGGATGTAGTCGCCGAGGAAGTCGTTGAGCGTCTGAGTCATCTCCTGAATGTAGGAGGCGGCTACGTCGGCTTCCCGCGTGGTCCCTCCTCGTGGAGGAAGGGGCGAAGGCTGGCCGGGCTGTGGCGCGACGGTGGCAACTGGGGCTTCGGCAGGCGCAGTGAGTTCAGGTTGCGGGGCCTTCTGGCGTTTACAGCCAACGCCGCAGACGGCGACGGTGACGCAGAAGGTCAGTAGAAACGGGCGGGTAAATATGTGCATGCAAAGCAAGTGGCCGGTCAGTCGTCCGTGGTGATCATGGTCCACATCCCGGATGGGGCGTTGAGGGGCGCACCCGCTCTGATCGTTTTGTCCAGCGGGAGGAGTTCCGAATGGCCGTCCACAAGCAACCAGTTGAACTTTGCGTTGTGATAATAGTTCTGGTCCATGCCAACAATGGGAGTGGTGGTTCCCGGATTGAAAATGAGCTGGTCGGGGCTGTCAGTGACACTGGTGTTGGAACCGCCCTGAAAATTGCTGGGCGTCGCGCGCTCATGGATCATGAGAGTGTTTGCGGGAGCGAGAACCATGCTGATGCGTATCTTGTTCACGACCGCTCCAGCAGCCAGTGGATTGTGAAACACCCCCACGGCTCCGGTTCGTGGCATTGAGTAGCTGCGTTTGGCCAGCGTGGTGTTGATGCGGATGTATTTATCAGCCGGGCACTCGAAAAGCTTGACCGATTCGGCAACGGGCATATTGCCGCCGGTCAATTGCGCAAGGTCCTTTGAACCACCTGCGTATTTGGAGATCAAGTCATCGAAGGACCAGTTCTGGGCCGCAGGAGTGAGGACGAAGGCGTAAGGCAGGGTGTCATCGTTGTCCGACGAATACATGAGATGGCTCACGCCCATCTGCTTGAGGTTGCTCAAACACTTGGTGGCCCCGGCCTTCATCTTCGCCTTCGAGAGCGCCGGCAGGAGCATCCCGGCCAGGATCGCGATGATGGCGATCACGACGAGCAGTTCAATCAGGGTAAAGCCACGCGAGCGGCGGGGGCGGGCACCGAAGGATTTCATGCCGTTCTTCATGCGCTTGCGGCCGAAGATTGTCAACGGCGCTGCCCACAGGCGAGACGCGGAATTGAAGTTGTAGCGGCGCTCTGTGAGCGCCGGGTCGGCGGTCGCAGATCGCCGCCACAGTTCACAGCTTCCGCACATGGAGATTGCCGAAGTCCTGGCCGGCTCCGGTGTCCTTCAGTCCGAGCGCGCCTTTGCCGGCGGGCACGGGGACGCGGGAGGTTTCCTTGTCGTTGAGGAACACGACGGCTTCACTGCCCTTCACTTGCACGCGGACGCGACCGCCTTTGCCAGCTTCGATGCCCGTCTTGATCTCGGTGCCTTTGCCATCGCGACCCCGCAGGAGGAGCGCGGGCGCGGCGTCACCGGTGGCGTTCTTGCCCGCGCGCACGTCCATCAGGAACTCCACGTCGCCGAACTCGGCGTCGGTCCAGAGGGTTTCCTTCTGGGCGTTGGATCCCTCCTTCAGCACAAGCCGCCAGTCGCTCGGTTGCCAGCGGGACTTCGCATCGCCGGCGCTCTTCCAACCGCGCAGGTCCACGCCGTTGTAGAGCGGTGCCCAGCCGGGGTCGAGGGGCGCGATGAGTTCGGGCGCGGGGTTGCTGGAGGGAAGCTCCTTGATGCGGATATTGCGGAACTCGACGGGTGCGCCCTCACTTTCGAGGGCGAGGTAGCCCTTGCGATAGTTGCAGTCGTCGCCGCCGGAGACTTCCTTGCCGTTGACGTGCAGGCGGAGCGAGCCGTTGGTGCAGACGATGCGGTAGTGGTTCCACTCGGGCGAGGGCTTGCTGCGGTCCTCGCTGGGGAAGCTGCGGTCGCCGCGATGCTTGCCCAGCGGAATCATCTTCGCGCCGTGGATGGGGAAGACATCGCCGTGCGTGGTGAACCAGTCGGGCTTTTTGCCCTGCTGCTTCTCGTAGTTCGTGGCGTAGCCGTGGTCGAGCACCTGCACCTCGATGCCGCGCAGAAACGGCACGCCCGGCGCGCTGATGGGCGTGCCCCACATGAACACGCCGGAGTTCCCGCCGCTGCTGAGGTGCCGCCACTCGACCTCCATGATGAAGTTCTCGTAGTGCCGCAGCGTGCGCAGCGCACCGACGGGCCGGCCGGTGCAATGAATGACGCCGCCCTTCACGGTCCAAGTCTCGGGCGCGCAATTGATGTTGGTCCAGCCGGTGAGGTCGCGGCCATTGAACATGGAGACGAAACCGTCGCTGTCGGCGGCGAAGAGCGGGAGGGCCAGCGCGGTGAGCGCGAGGGAGAGGAGGTGTTTCATGGTCGGAGCGTAGCAAGCTGGAAGGCGGAGTCCAACGCGAAGGCGGCAAGTTCTTAACGCAAAGACGCAAGGGCGCAAAGACGCGGAGAGACGGGACTGACGAGTAGCCAGACGCGCGGCACGGTGGTCTTGGTGAGAAGTCACACCATGTTTGCTTTCCTTGCGTCTTCGCGCCTTTGCGCCCTTGCGTCAAATCACGCCACGATGTCCCGCAGCACATGCCCGTGCACGTCCGTCAGCCGGAAGTCCCGGCCGGCGTAGCGATAGGTGAGGCGCTCGTGGTCGAAGCCAAGGCGGTCGAGCATCGTCGCGTGCAGGTCGTGGACGGACGTGCGGTCCTGCACGGCCTTGAAACCGAACTCGTCCGTTGCGCCGTGGACCGTGCCGCCCTTGATGCCGCCGCCGGCCATCCACACGCTGAAGCCGTAGTGGTTGTGATCGCGGCCGAGCTTGGACTTGCCGGCGTCGGTCAGCTCCACCGTGGGCGTGCGGCCAAACTCGCCGCCCCAGAGGATGAGCGTGTCCTCGAACATCCCGCGCTGCTTGAGGTCCGCGATGAGCGCGGCGATGGGCTGGTCAATCTGCGCGGCGAGCTTGCGGACATTGCCCTCGATGTTGTCGTGGTTGTCCCACGGCTGGCCCGCGCCGTGCCAGAGCTGCACGAAGCGCACGCCGCGCTCCAGCAGCCGCCGCGCGATGAGCGTCTGCCGCCCGTGGACGTGCTCGCCGTAGAGCGACCGGAGATGCTCCGGTTCCTTGCTGAGGTCGAACGCGTCGCTCGCCTCCATCTGCATGCGGAAGGCGAGTTCAAAGGACTGGATGCGCGCGTCGAGCCGCGAGTCGGTCGCGCGCGCTGCTTGATGCTCGGAGTTCAACTGGCGGAGCAAGCCCAGTTGCCGCTGCTGCATCTCGGCGGTCGCGTGCGGGCTGCGGATGTTCTCGATGAGCTTGTCGATCTGCGTGTGCTGCGGGTCAATGAACGTCCCCTGATACACGCCGGGCAGGAAACCGTTCTGCCAGTTCTGCGTGTCCTTGATGGGATAGCCGCCGGGACTCATCGCGATGAAGCCGGGCAGGTTCTGGTTCTCCGAGCCGAGCCCGTAGAGCAGCCACGAGCCGAAGCTGGGCCGCGCCTGCACGGAGTCGCCGCAGTTCATCAGCATGAGCGACGGCTCGTGGTTGGGCACCTGCGCATACATCGAGCGCACCACCGCGATGTCGTCGGCGAACTGCGCGGTGCGGGAGAAGACTTCGCTGATTTCGAGGCCGCTCTGGCCGTAGGGCTGGAACTTGAAGGGCGAGGGAAACGCCGCGCCGGTCTTGCGCTCGGTGCGGAGGTTTTCGTTCGGCAACTGCTGGCCGGCGTATTTGGCGAGCGCGGGCTTGGGGTCGAACGTGTCCACATGCGACGGCCCGCCGTTGAGGAAGAAGTGGATGACGCGCTTGGCCCGGCCGGGAAAGTGCGGCGACTTCGGCGCAAGCGGGCTGACCGACTCCGCCGCGCCCGCCGACGGCAGCAAACCCGCGAGGCCCACCGTGCCCATGCCCATGCCGCAGCGCGCGAGGAAGTCGCGGCGATTGAACGCTGGTTGGCGCGAGGCGAAGGGCGAGGTGTTCACGACGGGAAGCATAACAAGTCGCCGTTGGACGCGGCAACCTTGATCCATGTTCTGACGGAGACCGCAGCTCCCCGACCGCGCTGGACGTGCTGCACTGCGCCGCCTACTTTCCCCGCGCATGAATTTGGCGTCCCGCCCGTTGGTCATCGCCGGCCGTGAGTTCCGCTCGCGGCTCATCCTTGGCACCGGAAAATTTCCCTCGCCCGTCGCGATGCGCGACGCGCTGGCTGCCAGCGGCACGGAGGTGGTCACGGTCGCGCTGCGGCGCGCAGACTTGAGCGGGCAGAAGGACCCGTTCGCGAACATCCTCGAATTTATTGATCCCAAGCGCTACCTGCTGCTGCCCAACACCAGCGGCGCGATGAACGCGGAGGAAGCCATCCGCCTCGCGCGCCTCGCCGTCGCTGCCGGGCTGCCCAAGTGGGTGAAGCTCGAAATTCATCCCGACCCGCGCTACTTGCTGCCCGACCCCATCGAGACTCTGAAAGCAGCCGAGGTGCTCGTGAAGGAAGGCTTCACCGTGCTGCCTTACATCAACGCCGATCCCGTGCTGGCCAAGCGGCTGCAAGAAGTCGGCTGCGCCACCGTCATGCCGCTGGGCTCGCCCATCGGCTCCAATCGCGGCCTCCAGACCCGCGACCAGCTTCGCATCATCATCGAGCAGGCCACCGTGCCCGTCGTCGTGGACGCGGGCATCGGCGCGCCCAGTCACGCGGCGGAGGCGATGGAACTCGGCGCGGACGCCGTGCTGGTCAACACCGCCATCGCCATCGCGAGCGACGCGAACCGTATGGCCGTCGCGTTCAAGCAGGCGGTGGAGGCGGGCCGCACCGCGTTCGAGGTCGGCCTCGGCGCGCAACAGTCCTCCGCGAGCGCGACCAGCCCGCTCACGGCGTTTTTGAATTGAAAGCAGTTCGCCCCAACGCAAGCTCAGGCCAATGAAGCTGCCCGCCATCTCCTCAAGCCGGCTCGATGAACTCACCGCAGGCTGCGCCAAGGCCCGCGTCCTCGTCGTCGGCGACGTGATGCTCGACCAATACATTTGGGGGCACGTCGGGCGCATCTCGCCGGAGGCGCCGGTGCCGGTCGTCGAGTTTGACCGCGAGAGTTTCATGCCCGGCGGCGCGGCGAACGTCGCGCGCAACGTCCACACGCTCGGCGCGAAGACGGAGTTGCTCGGCCACGTAGGCCGCGACGACTCGGCGCGGCAGCTCCGCAAGCTGCTCGGCGAACAGGAGATTCTCTGCGACGGCCTGCTCGCAAGCTCGGCGCGCACCACGAGCGTCAAGACCCGCATCATCGCGCACCAGCAGCAGATCGTGCGCGTGGACCGCGAGACGCGCGGCGCGGTGGACGAGCGCGACACGGGGCGGCTGCTTGCAACCATCGAGCAGAGCCTACCAGGTGCGGATGCCGTGATCGTCTGTGACTACGGCAAGGGCGTCGTGACGCAGACGTTGCTCGACGGCGTCCACCGGCTCTGCCGCGCGCGCGGCGTGTGGTTGAGCCTCGATCCCAAGCCGGTGCATGAGTTGAGCCTGCTGGGCCTCTCGCTGCTGACGCCGAACCGGCGAGAGGCGTTCGAGCTGACGGGCATCTCCGATGGCACGCGCTGCGCCGACCCGCTGAAGGACACAAATCTCATGCGCGTCGCGGAGACGCTCCTGATGGAACTCAGCCCGGCGCTGCTGCTCATCACGCTCGGCGACTTGGGAATGCTCCTGTGCCAGCGCGGACAGAAGCCGTTCCTCATCCCGACGGTGGCGCGCGAAGTCTTCGACGTGTCCGGCGCGGGCGACACGGTCATCGCGTCGTTCACGCTGGCCGTGGCGGCGGGCGCGTCGCCGGTCGAGGCTGCGATCTTCTCCAACCACGCGGCGGGCGTGGTCGTGGGCAAGGTGGGCACGGCGACGGTTTCACCAGCGGAGTTGGCGGAGAGCTTCCGTCGCGAAGGATGAAGCGCGCCGTCTTCCTCGACCGCGACGGGACGCTCAACGTGGACAAGCACTACCTGAGCGACCCGGAGCAGTTGGAGCTGATCCCCGGCACGGGGCCGGCGTTGAAGCGGCTTCAGGACGCGGGCTTTCTCCTCATCATCGTCACGAACCAGTCGGGCATCGGGCGGGGCTACTACACGGAGGAGAACATGCACGCGGTGAACCGGCGGCTGATCAACATGCTCGCGCCGCTGGGCGTGCGGCTGACCAAGATTTACTATTCGCCGGAGGCCCCCGAGCAGCCGAGCGTTGGCCGCAAGCCCTCGCCCGCCTTCCTCTTCGCCGCGAGGGACGACCTGGCCGTGGACCTCGCGCGCAGCTTCATGGTCGGCGACAAGGTGATTGACCTGGAGTGCGGCTGGAATGCGGGCGTGCAGCAGAGCATGCTCGTGCGGACGGGTTACGGCGCGGAGACAGAAAGCAAACTCGGCGACAAGGCGTCGCGCGCGGTGGTGGTGGACGATGTCCAGGCTGCGGCGGAGTGGATTCTGAACCAGCCCGCGTAGGGGACGAGGTGAGGAGTCTCTGACCAGGTCTTCAGCCGCTCGTGGGAGAAAAGTCAGAGACTCCTCACATCGTCTCCTACCAATTCCCATCCACGATCAGCGAGGCCGCGTTGCGTGCGAGGTCCTCGGCCAGCAGCGGAACGGCCTGCCGCTCCGCGCTGGCAAGGTCGGTGCCGGCGCGGATCGTTGTGCGGCCGCTGACTTCACGGTCGAAGATGACCTTGCCAGTCCCGCGATCCTTCACGGTGATCTTTGCGACCATACCCAATGCGTAGTCGCGCACGGTGAGCACGTCGGCGGGCTGGAAGCTGATGGCCGCGCGATCGAAGCGCGTGATCACGCCCGTGAGGATCACGTCGGACTCGCCACGGGTGTCGAGCTTGTAGGTGCCGTCCTGCTGGAACCGTTTGCGCAGCGCGTTGTTCACGGCCTCGATGAGGCGTGGCTCCAGGGTCTGGTTCTGGATCAAGCCGACTTGGATGCTGTGCTGGCCGGCTGGAAAGGAGGCGGTGGAACCAAGCTTGTAGCCCGCGCAGCCAGTGAGGGAAACCAGTCCAGCGGTGAGGCCGAGGGAAAGCAGGGCGCGCATGATTACTTGGGGTTGGCCGGCGCGACCGGCGCGACCGGCGCGGCGTTGGTGGTCGTCGCTGGCTCGATGCTCACGCCGGGCAGCGTCTTGAGGAACTCGATGCGGCGCTTGGCGTCGGCGGCCTGCGGTGAGTCAGGATCCTTGATAAGCACCTCGTTGTAATAGACCAGCGCGCCGCTCCAGAGCTTCTTCTTCTCGTAAAACTTGGCGATCTCTATGGCACCTCGCGCCTGCTCGGTCCGGAGGCTGTCGATGTTTTTGCGCGCCTCGGCCACGCGCTTGTCCTCCGGGTAGAGCGAGATGAAGTCGGTGAAGGACGCGATGGCCTTGGCGGCGATGCCCTGGTCGTATTCGGCGGTGCGCGCCTGCTTAAGGTGCGTCTGGCCGGCCTTGAAGAGCGCGTCAGCGGCGAAGACTTTCTGGTCGTGGTATTTGTCGGCGACCTTCTCGTAGGCCTTCACTGCGTCGGTGAACTCTTTCCGCTTCTCCTGCGCTGCGCCGATGTTCATCTGCGCCTGCGGGGCGACGTCGCTATAAGGCCCGTTCTTGATGACCTTCTCATACATCTTCGAGGTCTTCTCCATGGACGGGAAGAAGGGCACGACGCCCCAGAGCTTGAACCACTGGCCACCGAGGTAACGGTTGGTGATCTCGAACTGGCGCTTGAGCACCTCCTGGTAGTTTTCCACCTTGGGATACTTCTCCAGCAGCGTCTGGTAGGCTTGGAACGCCTCCTCGTCCTTCTTGAGCTCCTCGAGGCTGCGGCCCACGAGGAATTGCGCCTTGGGCGCGTAGTCGGACAGCTCCCATTTCTTGACCGTGTAACGGGCCGCCTTCAGCGCGAGGTCATAATCCTTCTTCTCGAAGGCCTGCTCCGCGACTTCGAGTTGGTCCTTCGCCCGGGTCTTCTGCCAGTTGCTCGTGCTGCCGTATGGCTCGTAAGACCAGCCCTCGCCCGGCTTGTAAATCAGCGGCGCGGGACACACTTGGGGCAGCGCCAGCACCGCCGCCAGCAGCAGCACCGCGCGGAAAGTCCGTCGAATCATGGTGCGGACTGTAGGTAGCGCTTGTGAGCGAGTCAAGGCACGCAGCCGCAGGCAGTTTGTGCCAGGCGCGAATGCACCCGCTCGCCGCTCACCGAATCTTCTGGTCCGGCAGCTCCTTCTTGATGCCTTCGTCCATCGGCATCTTGTCCGTCGCGGCTGTCAGCCCGGTTTGCTTCAACTGCTTCGCCAGCTCGGCTTGCATCTCCTTCACCACGCCCCCGTATTTCGGGTTGGCGATGAGGTTGTGCCGCTCATCGGGGTCGAACTCCATGTTGTAAAGCTCGGCCATGTGGCGGTCGGGTTTCCCGTCGCCGTGCGGGTAGTGGATGTATTTCCACTGGTCCGTGCGCACGCCGCGCACGTTGGGCGTGTAGGGGAACTGCTTCTCGTAGTTGTAATGGTAGTGCCACGCCTTGCGCCAAGCGGGGTCGCCCTTTTGCACGAGCTTCACCCAGGACTTGCCGTGAAGGTCTTTCAGCGGTGCGGCCCCGCAGAGTTCGAGAAGGCTCGGGGCCATGTCCACCGTGAGGACTTGTTGTTCGACGACTTTGGGTTGCGTCGGCGCAGTGAGGCCGGGGTAGCGCACGAGCAGCGGGATGCGGATGCTGGCCTCGTGCATGGTGCGCTTGTCCACCATGCCGTGCTCGCCGTTGAGCAGTCCGTTGTCGCCCATGTGGACGATGATGGTGTTGTCTAGCTCGCCGCGCTGTTTGAGCAACTCGTATAAGCGGCCCACGGAGTCATCCACGCTGCGGATAGTGCCCCAGTAGGCGCGGGTCATGTTCGCAAAATCCTTCACCGCCTCGGGTCGGCTGTCGGGGAAAACTTTCCGCCACTCGAAGAGCGGGCCGTAGATGCCGTGCCACGTGCTGATGCGGTCCTGGAGCCAGAGCGGCTTGTCCGCGAGCCGGAACGCGCTCTCGGGATAGGGAATCCAGACGTTGTCGAAGCTGTTCGAGTATTGCGGCTCGGGGAAATAGAAGCTGTGCGGAGCCTTGTGGCCGACCATCAACAGCCAAGGCTTGCCGCCGTGGTCGCGCTTGAGCCAGTCCTCAGCGAGCTGCGTGACGACGTGCGTGTAGTAGCCGGGGATGACCTTGCCGCCCGCGCCGTTCTGGTTCCACTCGGTGTCGTAGTATTTGCCCTGACCTTTGTGGGTGGCGAACCAGTTGAAGCCGGGCCGCGGCTGGTCGTTGTTCTCGCCCATGTGCCACTTGCCGAAGTAGGCGGTGTCGTAGCCCGCGCTCTGGAGCTGCATCGGGAAGCTGCGGAAGTTCGCGGGATACTCGGTGAAGTTGTTCTGCACGCCGTGCGTGTGCGCGTAAACGCCGCTGAGGATGCTCGCGCGGCTGGGCGAGCACAACGACGTGGTGCAGAAGGTGTTCTTGAAATACACGCCCTCCTTGCCGAGCCGGTCCATGTGCGGCGTCTTCAGGTGCGGGTTGCCCGCGAGACTGAGCGCGTCCCAGCGCTGGTCGTCGGTGAGGATGAAGAGGACATTCGGTCGCTTGGCGGCGGCGCTGGCGGAGACCGCGGAGGCGAGGAGCGCTATGCAGAGCAGGCGAACGGTCTTGAGCATGGCGCAAGTGTGCGTGGATAGCCGCGCGGGTTCAACAGGCAAGCGCGCCTGCAAGGCAGGCGGCCTGCCTGACTTTTATGCCGCTGAGAAATGCCACTACAGCAGCCAGGCGTTCTGGCTTTCCTTGTAGTGGCGGCGACAGACGGAGACGTAGCGCTCGTTGCCGCCGATTTCGATCTGCGCGCCGGTCTTCACGGGCGCACCGCTGGCGTCGAGGCGCAGGACCATCGTGGCTTTGCGGCCGCAGTGGCAGATGGTCTTCAGCTCGATCAAGTTGTCCGCCCACGCGAGGAGCCACTGGCTGCCCTCGAAGAGATTGCCCTGAAAGTCCGTGCGCAGGCCGTAGCAGAGGACTGGGATGCGGAGGCGGTCGGCGAGGTCGGTGAGCTGCTCGACCTGGGCTTTGGTGAGGAACTGCGCCTCGTCCACCAGCACGCAGGAGAGGATGCGCTTCTCGTGGTCTTCCTCGGCGAGGGTGAAGAGGTTTTCGTCCCGCTTGAATGCCTTGGCTTCCGCCGAGAGGCCGATGCGGGAGGCGACCTTGCCGGGACCAGCGCGGGTGTCGAGCTGCGGCGCGAGCACGAGCGTGTTCATGCCGCGCTCTTGATAGTTGTAGCTCGACTGGAGGAGCAGGGTGCTCTTCCCCGCGTTCATCGCCGAGTAGTAGAAGTAAACTTTCGACATCGGAGTGCTACCAAGTGTGGGAGGGAAGGGTCACCTCTCCGGCCTCCCAATCCATCAGAACCAACAGTCGGTATGGCAGGACACCAATCGGCACGAGTCTCCAGTTCAGAATGTCGCCTGACATCATCTTCGCTTGAAACTCAGGGTCCGTCCATCCACGCATCTCAATCAAGTTATCGCGCGAAATCCGCTGACTTCGCGCTGCCAATGGATGAAGCAAAACAAACTCCCTTCCCCAAACTCCGTGCCCAAAACAGTTCAGCAAATCCGAATATGAGTCGGGTAGTGGACGCCCAAGCGACTCGGTCACTCCATCCCAATCTGCACCGGTTGTGCGGCCAATAAAACTTGAACACCCGACCAACGATTTCAACCGTTCGATGCTCATGCCGAGCTAGTTCAAACCTTCCCAATCCACTTGCGGTCCTCCCACACGGCCTTGAGCGAGGTGAGGTTCTTCGAGTCGAGCATCTTCATCGCGGCGGTGCCCCAGTGGAGTTTCTTGAACGCGTGCCAGGCGTCGCTGGCGTTGATGGCGACGTGCTGGAGCACGCTGGGGTCGCGGTAGCAGTCAATCATGCACTTGGTGCAGCCGTCGCGGATGAGCTTGGTGTCGTCCCACTCATAGACCTTGCACATGGGCTTGTCCCACGCGTGGCAGCGGTAGAGGTCGAGGTTCCAGTCGAGATAGAAATACTTGTGCCCGCCGAGGCAGCCAAACTGCTCCTTCTCGCCGCGCAGGTGCCGCTGCATCTCGGTGAGCGACTCCGTGGGGTTCACCACCGGATAGCCGCTGTTGTGCTTCATCCGCTTGATGTTCTCGAAGAGCGCGAGCAGCTCGGTGTTGTTGAAGTTCACCAGGCCGCTGTCGCTGAAGCTGAGGTAGCTGGAGGCGAGGCTCGTCAGCGGGTAGCTGAAGGTGCAGCTCTCGAAGCCGAGCGTGCGGAGGAAGTCGGGCAGCTTCTCGTAGTCCTCGATGAGTCGGCTGGCGGTGATGCTCGCGGTGCATTGGATGCCGACGGTTTTGAAGAACTCGTTCGCCTTCTTGATTTTCCGGCACACGTCGGGGAGGCCGCGGTTGGCCTCGTGCTTGGCGACGTCGTGGGCGTCGATGGACATGATGACGCTGGTCAGGCCGTCGCTGGCGAGGGCCTTCATGTTGTCCTCGTTCCACAGGCCGCCGTTGGTGCAAATCATCGGGTGGATGCCTTGCTCCGCCGAGTAGCGGACCATCGCGCGGAGGTCGCGGTGCGCCATCGGCTCGCCGCCGACGAAGAGCAGGTAGCCGATGTGGTTGCGCTTGGCGATGTCCACGACGTCCTTGGCCTCCTGGAGTGTGACGCTGTGGCGTTTCTTGGGGTCGAACTGCGAGCGCGCGAAGCCGCAGAAGCCGCAGTCGGCGTTGCAGATGTTCGTGATGGCGAACTGGAGGTAGCCGGGGCCGCCGTGGTTCAGCACGTCCTTGAAGAGCTGCCAGCCGGAAGTCTTGGGGCGCGCCACCGGCTGCGAGAAGTCCGGGGCGGACGATGCCCGCGGCGCAGGGGCGACGGAGGCGACGGGCTGTTCAGTGACGGCAATGCTCATTCAGTTACAAACCGGCGGATGGTGCGGGACGGTCAGAGTCGGGGCAAACTTTTCTTTCCGCCACCGGACACGCTGGCTACGCTCCGCCCGCCGCATGAAGAACATCGTCTATTTCGACCTCGAAACGCAGAAGTCTGCGGACGACGTGGGCGGCTGGGGCAACATCCGGCGCATGGGCATGAGCATCGGCGTGACCTACAGCACGGCGGCGGGGGCGTATCGCATCTACGGCGAGCGCGAGGTGAACGAGCTCATCGAGGAGCTGCGTCGCGCGGACCTGGTGGTGGGCTTCAACATCCTGCGCTTCGACTACGAGGTGCTCCAAGGCCACAACGAGTTCTTCGACTACTCGCAGTTGCACACGCTCGACCTGCTCGTTGACTTGATGAAATCCTTGCCGCACCGGCTCTCGCTGGACGCCATCGCCACGGCGTCACTGGGCGTGGAGAAGACAGCGGACGGCATGCAGGCGTTGCGGTGGTTCAAGGAGGGCAAGCTCCTCGAAATCGCCGAGTATTGCTGCTACGACGTGAAGGTGACGAAGCTGGTCCACGAGTTCGGCCAAGCGAACAAGCAGTTGTTCTACACGAACAAGTTTGGCGCGAAGCTCTCCGTGCCGGTGAAGTGGTGAACGAACACCCGATGCCGACCGAGGGCGATTCCAACGTGTTGCGTGTTCCGTGTTGCGTGCCCGAAGCCAACGCGCACCCGGCCGCGACGGGCAACACGCAACACGCAACACGCAGCACGCTTCTCCACGAGTTCCGCACCATCCTCCAGCCGCTCAATCTCGCCGAGCACTTCCCCACGCCCCAGCCCCTCGAAGTTGAGCTGGGCTGCGGCGACGGCTCGTTCATCGTCGAGTGGGCGCAGCGGAATCCGGGGCGGAACCTGCTCGGCGTCGAGCGGCTGCTGGGCCGCATCCGTAAGCCGGACAAGCGGGGTCGCCGGGCCGTCCTGACGAACCTCAGCCTCGTGCGCATCGAGATTGGCTACTTCCTCGAATACCTCCTGCCGCCCGCGAGCACCGATGCTATCCACGTCTATTTCCCCGACCCGTGGCCGAAGGTGAAGCACGCGCGGCACCGCCTCATCAACGAACGCTTCACCGCGCTGGCCCGCCGCGCGCTCAAGCCCGGCGGCGTGGTCCACCTGCGCACCGACCATGTGGATTATTTCGCGCAGATGCTCGCCGTCTTCCGCGCGGACAAGACTTTCATCGAACTGGAAACACCCGCCGAACTTGCCTCCGTGACGACGGACTTCGAGCGGGAGTTTAATGCCAAGGGGATTCCGACGAATCGTGCTTCGTGGCGAATGGCCGGGGCGTGAGCGGCTTCAAAGGTGGGACATGAATCCCACGATGACCCGCCTCCTGCTGGCCTGTGCGCTGACCATCCTGCCTTTGTCCACCCGCGCCGCCGAGCCGTTTTGGTTCAACACGCTCGTCGCGCACTGGACGGACTACGGCACGCCGGAATACCTCGACTTCATCGGTGAGGCGAAGCCGCAGGTGGCGCAGGTCGGCTTCTACGGCGTCACGTTCTACAGCGTGGCGCACACGAAGTTCGGCAAGGGCTACCCGGCGCACTTTCCCGTCGAGGGCACGAAGGAATGCGGCGAGTTCTTCCGCAAGCTGAACGCCGACATCCACGCGCGCGGCTCGAAGGTGGTCGGGCACTTCAACACCACGTTCATCCTGGGCGACCCGGACAAGCGCGCGGGCTTCTTCGACTGGTATCACAACGGCTGGGATACGAAGGCGCTCGGCCCGAAGCCCACGGCAAACCCGACTGAGATGCTGGCGGTCAATGCCGAGGGCAAACTCATCACGACCTCCAGCTACAAGATTGGCGGCTGGCCCGAGTATCACGGCTGCCTCAACAACCCGCTCTGGCGCGCGTGCCTCAAGGCCATGATGACCGACGCCATCGCGCGCGGCGTGGACGGACTCATCGCGAACTACTACTACCGCCGCGATTGCATGTGCTCGCACTGCGTCGGCGGGTTCCGCGCGTGGCTGGGGACGAACTACACGGCGGCGCAGATGAAGGAGCAGTTCGCCATCGCGGACTTGAAGGCGCACGAGTTCAAGGAAATCCCCTCGTGGCACAATCCGAAGGAAACTTCGCCCTACAAGCTCGCCGCGCTGAAGTGGACGCAGCTCTCGCTCAAGGCCGCGTTCGACGATGTGTTCATCACGCACGGGCGCAAGCTGAAGCCGGACTTGATGGTGGCGCAGTGGAACCACCTCGGCGGGTTCAGCCAAATCAACGGCGACGAGCGCTGCCTGCTGCCGGGCGACGTGTGGGGCCGCGACGAGAGTTATCTCTGGTATAGCACCGGCAACGCCGCGTCGCAGACCGACCTCACGAACGGCGACCTTGGCGACGGCACGCTGCAACTGCGCTACATCCGCGGCGCGTTCGGGCCGAAGCCGTTCGTGCTCGGCAAGTATGAGCAGACGCGCACGCGCGCGACCATCGCCGAGGGCATCGCCAATGGCGGTGCGGGGCTGGGTTTTTACGCGAACTTCAAGAACCCGGCGGGACGCGAGGCGATGACGACATACTTCGGATTCGCGGCGAAGCACCGCGACCTTTACGTGGGCGCGCAACCGGCGGCGGAGTTGCTGCTGCTCTACCCGCGCAGTGCCGTCCATCGCGGCGATGTGGAGCCGGTGGCGCGCTTCAAGGCCATCGGCAAGCAACTCGCGCGGGAGGGCTACGTCTTCGACATCGTGCCGGATGACATTGTGACCGAGGGGCAACTTGCCAGCCGGCACGTCGTGGTCGCCACCAACGCTGGTAGGGCCGACCTGCGGTCGGCCTTGTCCTCCAATTCAGAGCCAGGAGGCCGCGCGCAGCGCGGCCCTACCACGTTGGCTGTCGAGGCGATGCCCGCTGATGACTTGGTTGCGAAGTGGCGCAAGGAACTTTCCTCCGTGACGCGACGCGAGGGCGCGCCCACCGTCGTCGCCTCCGTCCTCAGCCAGCCCAAGCGCCGCATCGTCCACCTCGTGAACTACAACCGCGAGGAGCCGCCGAAGACCGCCACGATGGGTCGCGGCCCGCATGAGGAGAAGCCACTCGCCGTCGAGAACCTCACCGTCCGGCTCGCGCTCCAGCCGGGCGAACGGGTGAAGTCCATCCGCTTGCTCTCGCCCGATGCCGAGGTCAGCACCGGCCCGGCGGGCTTGGTGCAGCGCGCGGGCGAGGCCGCCTTCACTGTGCCGCGCATGCTGATCTACACCGTGGCGGTGGCAGACCTGGAGTAGCACCGTTGTGGCGGCGCTCTGCGAACGCCGTTCGCGGCCGGCACTGCGGTCTCAGACCGCCGCCGCAGTGGCCGCTGGCTTGAACAATTGCTTGACGCCCTCCGGCCTTCCGCATTGCATACGGCCCCATGAAGAAAATGATTTTCAGTCTCCTCGGTGCAGCGGTGCTCGCGGCCGCCGGCACGGGGTGCATCACCACCGTGGACGGCAACAAGTCGGCGGGCGTGCCGTTCCGCAAGGACCGGATTGTCAGTCGCTACCAGCTTCCGATCCCGCAGATTTTTGACGCCGCGAAGGAAGTCCTCGCCGGGGAGAAAGGCGGCCTGGGCGTGTTGCAGTCGGAGAACCGCATCAACAACTCGCTCGTCGCCAAGGTCAACACCCGCATGGTCTATGTGAAGGTCACCGAGGTGGAGCCAAACATCACAGAGGTAGTCGTGCAAGTGCGGACGGACTCGGGCTGGTCGGACATTGACTGGGCCGCGGAGATCGACAAACAGATCGCCCTGCGCCTGCGCCCGTGAGCCGCTGAAAAACTTCTTTCCGGGCACAAGCCGAGGTTCATTCCTCGGCTTGTTTCTTTTGAGGCTTGCTGGCGGGTTGGAGGTGCGCGATGGCGACGTCAGCGCGGTGCGCTGCGGCGCTGTTGGGGAAAAGGTCCTTGATGCGCTTGAGTGTCGCGCGCCCGGCCTCAACGTCGTCGAGCAACTTGGCCTGCCAGTCGGCTTTTTGGTGCAGCCAGCGCACGACCTCGGGCTTGGGCTGGCCGGGGGTGCTGATGAGGATTTCCAACTCCTGCAACCCGCGCTCGAAGAACTCGAACTCCTCGACGTAGAGCCGGGCAAGCTCCTCGCGGGCGGTCCAGTCGTTTTTGTTTTTCGCGAGGCGGTCGCGCAGCAGTCGTTCGGCGGCGTTGATGTCGGGCTTCACGGGGGCGACGGGCTTCTTGCGGCGCATGCCGAGCTTGCGCTCGAACTCCGGGATGGCGATGGGGCTGTGGTCGTCCTCGTAGGCGAGCATCTCCGGGGTGGTGTGGTTGGCGAGGCGCTGCTGGGCGTGAAGAGCGGCCTGGGTGCCGGGGAGCAGCGTGGTGATGCGCTCGATGGCGAGACGGGCCGACTCACTGTCACGGCCGAACTTGAGGTGCCAGTCTGCGGCGGTCTTGAGCGCGTAGGAGATTTGCCCGTCCGTGAGATCCTTCAACTGAAGCGCTTCCTCGATGACGGCGATGGCTCCCGGCAAATCCTCGGAGTGCTCGGCCAGCAGCGCCGCGAGCCGCATACGGCCGTCGTAATCCTCGGGGAACTTCTCCAGCTCCGCGCGCACGTCGGCGATGGCTCCGGGGATGTCGCCAGCCATGCGCTTGGCCTCGGCGTGGGCATAGAAGGGCTGGGGTTTGATCTCCTCGTGGCCGCCGTCGAAGATTTTTCCTATGGGCGACGCAATCCAGTCCGTCAGCTCATGCCGCCAAATCACGCCAAGAAGCACAAAGCAAAGCCCCGTGCCGACCGCGCCGACGAAGGCAACGACCAGACCGGCGGACATGCCGCCTTCGCTCGCCTTCAGAATGAAGGGAATGAGGAAGCCAAAGAAAATTCCCAACAAGGCGGCCGATGCAAGAAACTTGGCGATCAGCGCGGCCACCGTGCCTTCCCGGCGGTGCAGACGCAGCCAGAAGAACCAGCCGAATGCGGCCAGGGCTGCGGTCCATTCCAGTATCTTGAGGGCGAGGTCCATGCCGGTGGCGATGCGGGAGCTTGCCGCCGCTGCCGCGAATGTCAAAGCCCGCGATGGCCGCCGGGATAGTGCTTCACCTCGCACCGCGTCATGCTAGGCTCGCGCCATGTTCAGCCTGTATCACCCTCTCCGTCGTTGGGCGTGCCTCATCGGCGTCGCCGCGTTGGCCACGGCCGCATCCGCCGCCACGCCTTCACTTCAGCTCACCTTGCAGAAGCGAGTGGAGGTCAGGCCCGGCGGCAACGAGTTCCGCGTCACGACCACCGCAGAGTCGTGGGACGCGAAGAAGACCGCGATCATCGTGTGCGACATGTGGGACCTGCACCATTGCAAGAACGCCGTCACCCGCGAGCGCGAGATGGCCCCGCGCATGAATGCCTTGCTGGAGAAGGCCCGCGCGCAGGGCGTCTTCATCATCCACGCGCCGAGCAGTTGCATGAAGTATTACGAGGGCCAGCCCGCGCGCGAGCGCGCCAAGGCCGCACCGAAGGCCGCGACTCTCCCCGCCGACATCGCCTCGTGGTGCCGTTCAATTCCTGCGGAGGAGGCGGGCAAGTATCCCGTTGACCAGACCGACGGCGGCGAAGACGACGACCCGAAGGAACACGCGGTCTATGCGGAGGAACTGAAGGCGAAGGGCCTGAACCCGCGTGCGCCGTGGACCCGGCAGATTGACGTGCTGAAGATTTACGACCACGACGCCATCAGCGATTCCGGCGTGGAGATTTGGAACCTGCTTGAGCAGCGCGGCATCTCAAACGTCATCCTCATGGGCGTCCACGTGAACATGTGCGTGGCGGGACGGCCCTTCGGCCTTCGCCAGATGGCCAGGAACGGGAAGCG
>JBEBFV010000244.1:0-9145 GCA_040081795.1 Limisphaerales bacterium
CCTCGCCGCGCAGCGGCTGGAGCAGACACGGGCCTGCCGATGGGACACGGAGACTGGCGTGGATCAGTTGGTGAGCGCGAATTTTCCGGCGCAGACCGTCCTGCTGGACATCCCGGTGATCGGAACGAACGGGTTTTATGCCACGAACATCACGACGATCACGGTCATCTCCGCATCCGCGCCGCAGTTGCGGATGATCCGCGTGGACTGCTCATGGCGCTTCCCGACGACTGGCAGGGTCTTCACGAACACCGTCGCCACTTACCGTTCGCCTGACGCCTGAGATGAAACTCCAGACCTCCAAATTCGCTCTCGTCCGCCGCATGGTGGCGGTGACGCTGATCGAACTGCTCATCACGATGACGTTGACGACGTTCGTGGTGGGCGGCGTGGTTTACAGCCACATCATGGGCGGACGGTTGATGCAATTTGCGGCGGCCAAGCTCGGCGCGTCCGACTCCTCCCGAAAGGCCTATGGCAAACTTCAGGACGAGATCCGGGGGGCCACCACTATTCAGATCGGCAATGGAACCGCCACAAACTTTACGGCCATCACAAACGGAACCGCGATGCAGGGAAGGGCCATCCAAATTTACCCGACTACCAACGGCAGTTGGTGGCTCCGCTACTACTACGTCACCAACAACAGCGAGCTGCGCCGTGTCACCTCCAGCAACTCCACTCCGCAGTTGATCGCCTCCTACGTCACGAACGCGATCCTGTTTTCCAAGGAGGACTACCTTGGCAACACGCTCACTGCGGACACCGGCAACTGCGCCGTCAATGTCCGCCTACAATTTTACCAGCTCAGCTACCCGATGACCAAGGTCGGCACGAACAACTACTACGAATCCTTCCAGCTCCAAACGCGCATCACCCGGCGCATTCTCCAGTAACCAGCCATGAACACGATCCCTTCCCCCCATGGCCGGCAGCGCAATGGCTACGCGCTCGTGATGGTGATGGTGTTTGCGGCCATAGGCCTCATGGTGCTCACCGGGACGATGAACTGGGCCTCGCAGACTTCCCTGATGAACGAGCGTAACAACCAGATGACCGCAACGACGTATGCAGCCGAGGCCTCCACCGAGCGCATCGTCTCCCGCCTGATGTTTGACTACAAGGCGAGCGGCGAGAGCGCCACGTTCAACAACCTGGCCTCCTACAGGACGAACGTGCCGGCTTCCAGCGAGAATTCCTACTGGAGCGACTTTCAGTTCTCCAACGGCAGCGGGACGACGAACCAGAACTACGTCGCCCGCACGCAGACGCAGCTCTACACCAATCTCAGCGGCCCCTACGCCGGCCTGCGTGGATTCGTCTCGAACTACCGGGTGGTTTCCAATGCCCGCCAGACCACCGGCCGGTTCACTCTCACCAACGCCGTGCAGCAGGACTTGCAGCTCGCCTCCATCCCGGTGTTCCAGTTCGCCATCTTCTACAACAGCCTCCTTGAGTTCACCTGGGCCGCGCCGCTCGTCGTCCGCGGGCGCGTCCATGCGAACAGCAACATCTTCCTCGGCTCATCGGCGAGCCTGAACCTCCAGCAGGATGTCACAGCCACCGGCACGATCGGCAAGCAGGCCTGGTTCGGCTACACACTTGCCAACTACACCGGCTCGATCACCTACGGCGGCACCGCCACCAGCAACACCAGCGCCCTGACGCTGCCCATTGGCACCAACAACTCCTCCGCCGCCGTCCGAGAGGTCGTCAACATCCCGCCCACGGCGGAGTCCATGAGCTCGCCGATGGGCCAGCAGCGCTTCTACAACAAGGCCGAGATGCTCATCCTAGTGAGCAATTCCACCGTCACTGTGAAGGTGAAGACCCCCTTTGACAGCACGCCCAGCACTGTCAACTGGTCGAACGCCAGCTACTTCATCAACACCAACGCCTCGTTCACCGACCAGCGCGAGGGCAAGACGATGAAGACCACCGAGCTGGACATCACCAAGTTCCGCACTTGGGCGGCGACAAACTCAGCCGTCATCGCCAAGCTGGGCGCGGGCAACGCTCCGAACATCGTTTATGTGGCGGATGACCGCACAGTCACCGCCAGCCAGAAGACCGCTGTGCGCCTGATCAACGGCCAGACCTTGCCCACGCGTGGCCTTACCCTGGCCAGCGTCAACCCTCTCTACGTGAAGGGACATTTCAACTGCACCAACGCCGCGCATCTGGGCACCACCAACACCACATCGAGCCGGCCGTCCTCGCTGGTCGCGGATGCCCTGACCATCCAGTCTGGCGCGTGGAGCGACGCCGCCAGCTCCGGCTCCTACTCCTCGCGCGTGCCCACTGACACGACGATCAACGCCGCGCTCCTGGCTGGCGTGGTGTATTCCGCCGGCGCGAACGGCACCAGCCCCATGAGCGGCGGCGTGGTGAACTTCCCGCGCCTTCTCGAAGCATGGAGCGGGCGCACGCTCACCCTGAACGGCTCCCTGGTGAACCTCTACGGCAGCGCACGTGCCACCGCACCGTTCCAAAACCCCGGCGTATATTACTCCGCGCCGAACCGAAGTTTTAACTTCGACCCCAACTTCCTCGACTCCACCAAGATGCCTCCCGGCTCGCCCGAGTTGCGCGTTCTGATTCGCGGCGCATGGGCGTCCGCCCCCCCAAACCGGACCAACTATGTCGCTTCTTTCTAGGCTCATCGGGGCCGTTGTCATCCTGACCGGCGCATTGATGCCTCTTTCTGGCGCTGCCCAGGTTGCCGCCACCAACGGAAGGCCGGACTTCCAGTTGACCACCACCCGACATGAGCTGGAGGGCATCGGGCACTACTTTCGCGCTGTGGCTAAGGTGGGCACAAACCAGTTCGCGTTCATCGTGCCCAAGGGCTACTTCATGCGGGTGGACGAGGCAAACCGCCTGTTGCGCGCGGTGGAGCGGGAGGACAAGTGCGCCATCACCGTCCGCGTCATGGAGTCTCCCACCAACGCGATGGACAAGGCGACGGCCACGCTCAAGCCCGAGGTGTTCCGGGAATTGCTGCTGCAGCGGCACCCGTCGGCAAAGATCGCCGAGGAGTTGAGCCTGAGCGCCGGCGGCCAGTCGGGGCCGGCCTTTGACTTCGTCTGGAAGAACAGCTCGGGATTAAGCCTGCACAGTCGGATCGCATTCATTCCCACGCCCGCCGGCCTGATCGAGTTCCACCTCATCACCAGCGCCGCCGAAAAGGAGGAGTTCACCTACGCCCTCAACAGCCTGATGCTGACGTTCCGGTTCGCCGTGAACGGGAGGCTGGAGCTGCCCGAGATGTCGAACAAGCTCTGAGCGAGCCGAGAGCGCCAGCCTCAGCCTGTGATGCCGCCGGAGCTGGTGTAGATGCCTTCCATCCACATCTTGAGCTGTTGCGGGTTGGTGGCCTTCTCCAGCGCGGCCTCCTCGGTGATGATGCCCTGGTTGAGCAGGTTGAAGATGCACTGGTTGAAGCTCATCATTCCCTCACCCTGGTCTTCCCACAGCGTCACGCCGTCCACATCGGTGATCTTGCGGCCCGCCTCGATGATGGGCAGCAGCTTGCCGAGCTGGTTTTCCTCGATGGCCTTCTTGATGGAGATCGTGTTGATCATGATCTCCAGCGCCGGGCGCATCCCGCCCTCCGCCGTGGGCACCATGCGCTGGCAGCAGACCGCGCGCAGCGTGCCGGCGAGCTGCCGGCGGATGGTGTCGCGCTCGTCCTGCTTGAAGTATTCCAGGATGCGGCCCACGGAGCTGTTCGCGCTCGTGGTGTGCATGGTGGAGATGACCGTGTGGCCGGTGTCCGCCGCGCTGATCGAGGTCTGAAAGCTGATGGCGTCGCGCATTTCGCCGACCATGATCACGTCGGGGTCCTCGCGCAGGGCGCTCTTCATCGCGCGGTGGAAGCTCATCGTGTCGAGGTTCAGCTCGCGCTGCTCGATGAGGCACTGGTTCTCCTCGAACACGAACTCGATGGGGTCTTCCAGGGTGACGATGTGCTTGCGGAAGTTGTTGTTCAGATGCTCGAGCATCGCCGCCAGCGTGGTGGACTTGCCCGAGCCGGTGGTGCCGGCCATCAGCACGATGCCGCGCGGGGATTCCGCGACGGACTTGAGCACGTCGGGCAGGCCGAGCTTCTCGAAGCTCGGGACCACGCTCTTGATGTAGCGCATCACGATGCACCAGCGGCCCAGCGACTGGAACACGTTCGTGCGGAAGCGGCCCACGCCCGGCGCGGAATAGGAAAAGTCCGTCTCGCGGTCCGCCTCCAGGCCGACCTTCATGTGCGGAGGGCAGATGCCGTCAATCACGCTCTGCATCCAGACCTGCGTGGGCACGAAGTCAATGGAGTGAAACGCGCGGCTGATGCGGTAGGACGCCGGCGTGCCGACCTTGATGTGAACGTCCGAGCAGCCGGCATCCACGCCCGCCTTCAGTATCTGGTTGAAGTAGGCGACATCCTCGTTGGCGGGCAAGGTGACTGGCTGTGACATGGCGCGGAACTTAGCCAGCGCGCAACCTCATGCCAAGTTGGAATATGCCATCACACTCAGGCGCGCCTGCGCCATAGGCGTCAGCTCCATGAAGACCATCGAGACCGTGTAGCCCTGGTGCCTGTCGCCCCGGCACTCCACCACCACGCCCGTCGCACGCACGTCCTGTCCGTCCGCAGGGTCGCGGAGCGCCACGGTCATCTCGGTCCACGCCGCGATGGGCGTCTCGGACCGGAATTCGATGCCGTTCTTGCGGATGCGCGTGGTTTCGGCGGCAAGCTCGAGCTGCGCGGCGATGCGGGTGGGAGCGGCGAAGGAGGCGGGTTCAGCGTTGCGGGTGGCCATAAGGATTGCGGGAAAGTAGCAGCGAAAGCCGGTTCGTCAATGCGGTGGGAACAAGTATTTTCCTGAGCGGCCTCACCACTCGATCACCGCCGCACCCCAGGTCAGCCCCGCGCCGAAGACCACCAGCAGCACGAGGTCGCCACGCTGAATCTTTCCGGTGCTGACGGCCTCGTCGAGGGCGATGGCCACGCTGGCGGCGGAGGTGTTCCCATACTTGTCGAGGTTCACGAACATCTGCTCGGGCTTCGCGTCGAGGCGCTCGGCCACGGCGTCAATGATGCGCTGGTTGGCCTGGTGCGGGATGATGCACTTGAGCTGCGTGACGTTCAACTCACAGCGCGCCAGAGCCTCGCGCGCGGCGGTGCACATGGCGTTGACGGCGCTCTTGAAAACTTCCTTGCCGTCCATCTTCAGAAAGTGCAGCCGCTGGTCCACGCTCTCGTGTGTGGCGGGGAAACGGCAGCCGCCGCCCGGCTGGGAGAGAAGGCCGCCCTTCCCGCCGTCCGCCCCCATGCAGGCGGTGAGCAACCCATGCGAATCAGGCCGGTGCTGCAAAATCGCCGCGCCCGCGCCATCGCCGAAGAGCACGCAGGTCGTGCGGTCCTTCCAGTCAATGATCGAGGAAAGCTTCTCCGCGCCGATGACCAGCACGCACTCGCTGGTGCGCGACATGATGAACTGCTGGCCGACCTCCAGCGCATAGATGAAGCCGGAGCACGCCGCCTCCAGGTCAAACGCCGCCGCGCGCTTCGCCCCGATCTTGTGCTGCACCAGGCACGCCGTGGACGGGAACGGCATGTCCGGCGTGATGGTGGCGACGATGATGAGGTCAATCTGGTCGGCGGTGACGCCAGCCTGTGCCATCGCGCGCCCGGCGGCCTTCGCCGCCAAGTCCGAGCAAAACTCGTTGTCCGCCGCGATGCGCCGCGCCTTGATGCCCGTGCGGCTGGTGATCCACTCGTCCGTCGTCTCGACAAACTTCTCCAGATCCGCGTTGGTCACCACGCGTTCCGGCACGTAGGCCCCCACGCCCGTCACGGAGCAGGTGCGCCCCTGGAACCCGTGCTTGGCGCGTGGATTGGTGAAGTCGCGGGCGGGTAGTGAACTCATTGCCGTGTTCCGCGATTGCAATTTTCTGGCACCGAAAAGTCAATGGGCAATTCCGGCTGCGACCGGTGCCAAGCCGCTTCAGTTCGCTCCACTCGCATTGCGCTGGGCCCACTTGCGGCCAGACTTCAGCGCGGCGAGCGTCGCGGCCAGACGGCGTGCGCGGGTCTCCGGTTGCTTCGCCGTCGAGAGCCAGACAAGGTATTCGCGCTGGCAAGAGGGCGAGAGTTTATTGAAACCCTCGGCGGCGGCACGGTTTCGCTTCGCGGCCAGAGCCTGCTTGAAGAACGCTGGCACAGGCCACGGCTTGCGCTTCACCTTCGGCGCGGGCGGGATTGCCGGGTCCGCGTCCAGCGCGACCGCCGCGTGCAGCAGGTCGCGCAACGCGTCGCGGTTCATGTCGCCGAGCGACGTGACGCGGATTGAGCGGATGTTTGTGTTCCTCTCGCCGCCGGGGATGAACAGCCTCGCCGGGTCTGGCAGCTCGGTGCCGCGGAAGAACGTGACGCCGATATGTTTCTGGCACGCGCTCAGGCCGCACACCAGCTTGCGCCCGGAGAAACACAGCATGTTCCACTTGATGGACTCGGCGAGGTCCGGCTCCCAGTTGAGGAACCACTCGACAAGCTGCTCAGCCAGCGGCTGGGAAAAATCCGGGCAGGTCTCCAGCCATTCGCCGGGGTCTTTGGTGCGGGCGCGGGAGCAGTCCATGACACCGCCTCCTATCCCAGCAACGACTTCACCCTCCCCAGCGCCTCGTCGAGCTTCGTCGCGTCCTTGCCACCACCGCGGGCGTTGTCGGGCTTGCCGCCGCCTTTGCCGCCGACGATGGGGGCGATGGCCTGGATGATTTTTCCGGCCTGGGCTTTCGTGGTGAAGTCCGCCGAGACGCTCGCGATGAGCGTCACCGCGCCGCCCGCGCCGCCTCCGAGGACGATCACACCCTTGAACCGGCTCTTGAGCGCGTCCACCACGGCTTGCAGGAACTCGCCGTCCGCGTCGCCAAGGTTGTGCGTGATGAGCGGCGTGCCGTTCACGTCATGCGCGCGGCTGAGGAGTTCGCTCGCGGCGTTCGACGCATTGCGCGCGACGGCCAGCTTGAGCTGCTTCTCCAGTTCCTTCTGCTGCGCAAGGACGGCTTCGATCTTTTTCTCCAGCTCGTGGATGGGGGAACTCAGCTTGCCCGCGACGGTCTTGATCAATTCACGGTCCAGACGCATCGCGTCGAAGGCGGTGAGGCCGGCGACGGCCTCGATGCGGCGCACGCCGGCGGCAATCGCGTTCTCGCCTACGATGCGGAAGAGGCCGATCTCGCCCGTCGCGCGCGTGTGCGTGCCGCCGCAGAGTTCCATGCTGTAGCCGTCGAGATTGTTCGCGCTGCCGCCGATTTGGACCACGCGGACGGTGTCGCCATATTTGTCGCCGAAGAACTGCATCACGTCCTTGCGTGACTTCACGTCGGCGTGCGGGACTTCGGTCCACGAGACGCCGGCGTTCTCGACGATGCGCTCGTTGACGAGCTTCTCGATGTCCGCGACCTGCGCGGGCGTGAGCGCGGCGCTGTTGAAGTCGAAGGTCAGTTTGTCCGGGCCGACGAAGGAGCCTTTCTGCGAGGCTTCCCGGCTCACGACTTCGTGCAAGGCCCAGTGGAGCAAGTGCGTGACGGTGTGGTGGCGCTGGATGGCGTCGCGACGGGCCTTCTCCACGGTGAGCGTCACGGTCGCGCCGACGGCGGGGGCATCGCCGCCCTCGACGAAGTGCAGCCAGGTGTTGCCGGACTTCTGGGTGTTGACCACGCGCCAGAGCTGGCCGCTGCCAGTGAGTTCGCCGGTGTCGCCGAGTTGGCCGCCCATCTCGGCGTAGCAGGTGGAGGTGTCGAGCACCACGGCGGTCTTGTCCTTGAGCCCGACGACTTCGAGCACGCGCGCGGGCGTCTCCAGCGCGTCGTAGCCGAGGAAGCGCGTGGGCGTCTTGGTCTCGATTTGGGACAGCTCGATGACGGTCTTCTTCTGCGCGGCGCGGGCGCGGGCCTTCTGCTCCTCCATCAAGGCGTTGAAGCCGGCCACGTCCACGGCCAAGCCGCGCTCGCGAGACATCAACTCGGTTAGATCCAACGGAAACCCGTAGGTGTCATACAACTTGAACGCGACATCGCCGGAGACAGTCTTTTGGACACTGCCATCTTCACGGCGAACAAATGTCCCTAACTTCTCTCGCCCAGACCATCCCTCAAACCGGTTGAGATCCGAAGCGACGAAATCAGCCGGTGACGTGCCGTCTTCCTTCATGATCGAAGGGAGCTTTTCGATCATGCGAACTGCGTCTTCGAAAATAGCAGTCCCAGTGTCGAGGGTCTTGTTGAAACTCTCCTCCTCCAGCTTGAGCACATCCTTCACCTGCTGCTTGCGGGTGCGGATTTCGGGGAAGACGTCGCCCATCGTCGCGGCGAGCACGTCCACGAGCTTGTAGAAGAACGGCTCGTGGAAACCGAGCGTGCGGCCGTAGCGCACGGCGCGGCGCAGGATGCGGCGCAGGACGTAGTTGCGGTCGGTGTTGCCCGGCTGGATGCCGTCCGCGATGGCAAAGCTCAGCGTGCGGATGTGGTCGCCGATGACGCGGAAGGCGATGTCCGTCGCGAGTTGAGAGTTGAGAGTTGAGAGTTGAGAGGAGTCCGTCGGCAGGGTGGAGCCGTATTTCTTCCCGCTCATCTTCTCCAGCTCGTCGAAAATCGGGCGGAAGATGTCCGTCTCGTAGTTTGAAATCTTCGCGTTGGCGAAGTCGGTGAGGTTCTTCGTGCCTTGGATGATGCTGGTCACGCGCTCGAAGCCCATGCCGGTGTCCACGTGCTTGGCGGGGAGCGGGCTGAAGGTGCCGTCGGGGTTCGCGTTGAACTGGATGAAGACGTTGTTCCAAATTTCGATGCACTCGGCGGAGCCTTTGTTGACGAGCAGCCCGCGCGTGTCGCCGGCGGGCGTGAGGTCCACGTGGAGTTCGGAGCACGGGCCGCAGGGGCCGGTCTCGCCCATCATCCAGAAGTTGTCTTTCTTGTTGCCGTTGACGATGTGGACGGCGGGGTCCAGGCCGACGGAGCGGAACTTCGCTGCCCAGAGGTCCCACGCCTCCTGGTCGAACTCGCTGGGGTCGCCCTTTGATTTGTCGGGGTTGTAAACGGTCGCGTAGAGGCGCTGCGGGGGGAACTTCCAGACTTCGATGACCAGTTCCCACGC
>JBEBFV010000245.1:0-9119 GCA_040081795.1 Limisphaerales bacterium
AGATGGTTCAGCGCCTCGCGATGCTTCGCGCTGTAGAACAGGAGCCGCGGGTTCGGGTTGATGTTGAACGGCGGCTCGCGCAGTCCGTAGTAGTTGAGATACACGCGTTAGCCGGAGTGTTATGGCAAAGGCACTTGGCAGGAAAGCATAGAAATGAGCGGCTGGAATTGCGTCCGTCGCACGAGGCGCCGTTCGGTTTCGTGTTCCCAAACCCGCGCCCCGCCGCTAGCTTCCGCCACGTCCGAAATGATCCTGGTCATCGACAACTACGACTCGTTCACCTTCAACCTCGTCCAGTATCTCGGCGAGTTGAAGGCAGACCTGCGCGTCGTGCGCAACGACGAGGTGACGCTCGACCAGATCCGCGACCTCAAGCCCGAGCGCATCCTCGTCTCCCCTGGCCCCTGTTCGCCGCGTGAAGCTGGCTTGTCTAACGACATCATCCGGGCGTTCGGGCCGCAGGTTCCGCTCTTCGGTGTGTGCCTCGGCCATCAGTGCATCGGGCACACGTTCGGTGGCGAAGTCGTCGTGAACTGCCGGATGATGCACGGCAAAACCTCGCCCATCCGGCACAACGGCCAAGATCTCTTCGCCGGCATTCCCAGCCCCTTCAACGCCACGCGCTACCACTCCCTCGTCATCAAGCGCGACACGCTCCCCGCCTGCCTCGAAATCACCGCTGAGACCGACGAGGGCGAAATCATGGGCGTGCGCCACAAAGAGCTGCCCATCTGGGGCGTGCAGTTCCATCCCGAGAGCATCCTCACCGAGCACGGCCGCCAGCTCATGGCGAACTTCTTGAAGCTGGAGAAGCGGAAGTAAGCGCGGCCTGCCCTGCCCGCGTCCTGTAGCGGCGGTCTGCGACCGCCGAGTTTTGCGCTCGTCACCGCAACGGCGCTCACAGAGCGCCGCTACAGTTTTCAACCGCTCCCGACTGTGACTTTCGCTCGCCTTGCCGCGTCTTCTCGGGCATGAATTCCGCACGCATGAAAACCTCGCTCGTCCGTCTCGTTCTCCTCGCGCTCCTCGCCGTTCTTTGCGGCCAATCCCACGCCGCGCTCGCCGGCAAACGCCCGAACATCGTCTTCTTCTTCACCGACGACCAGGGCTACGGCGACGTCTCCGCGCACGGCAATCCCGTCCTCAAGACGCCGAACCTCGACCGGCTCCATCGCGAGGGCGTGCGCTTCACGGACTTCCACGTCAGCCCAACGTGCGCGCCCACGCGCAGCGCGCTCTTCACGGGGCGGCACGAGTTCAAGAACGGCATCACGCACACCATCCTCGAACGCGAGCGGCTCACGCTGAAGGCCACGACGCTCGCGCAAGTGCTTAAGTCCACCGGCTACACCACGGGCATCTTCGGCAAGTGGCATCTCGGCGACGAGGCGGAGTATCTGCCCAGCCGACGCGGCTTTGATGAGATGTTCATCCACGGCGCGGGCGGCATCGGGCAGAGCTACCCCGGCAGTTGCGGCGACGCGCCGGGCAACACGTATTTCGACCCCGCGATTTTGCACAACGGCAAGTTCGTGAAGACCAAAGGCTACTGCACCGATGTCTTCTACTCGCAGGCGACGCAGTGGATGGACGCGCAGCGCAAGTCGGGTAAACCCTTCTTCGCTTACATCCCGTCGAACGCTCCGCACGCGCCTTACAACGCGCGGCCCGAGGACAAGGCGCTCTACGACGGCAAGGCCCCGAGCGACCAGGCCGCGAGCTTCCTCGGCATGGTCCACAACATTGACCAGAACATCGGCAAGGTGCTGGCCAAGCTCGACGAGTGGGGCATCGCGAAGGACACGCTCGTAGTCTTCATGAACGACAACGGCGGCACGGCGGGAGTGCCCGTCTGGAATGCCGGGATGCGCGGCAGCAAAGGCTCCACGTGGCTCGGCGGCACGCGCGCGAGTTCCTTCTGGCGCTGGCCCGGCACGATTCAGCCGGCCGATTGCGGCGTGCTCGCGGCGCACATTGATTTCTTCCCGACCATTGTCGAAATCACCGGCGCGAAGCTGTCGGACGACGTGCGGAAACAAGTTGAAGGCCGCAGCCTCGTGTCGCTGTTGGAGAAACCTGCGGGCACGCTGCCCGACCGCGTCCAAGTCACGCATCTTGGCCGCTGGCCGAAAATGTCCGACCCCAACCTCGCGAAATTCTCCATGTGCAGCGTGCGCAACACCCGCTGGCAGCTCATCTCTCCCAACGGCGGGGCGGAGCCGAAGTGGCAGCTTTTCGATGTGAAGGCCGACCCCGGCCAGCAGAGCGACGTGGCCGTGCAGCACCCCGACGTGGTGAAGCAACTCTCCGCCGCCTACGACAAGTGGTGGAGCGATTGCCAGCCGCTGCTCGTGAACGAAAAGGTCGTCGGCCCCAAACTAAATCCCTTCGCCGAACTCTACTGGAAGCAGTTTGGCGGTGGCCCGACTGAGGCGGATTACCAGCGCATGGACCCGACGAAGCCCTGGCCCGCGCCGGGTGGTGAAGGGAAGAAGAAGGCGAAAACCAAGTAGCGCGGGCGGCGGCGACTTATGGAGTGCGGTGGCAGAGCGCAGCGGCGACACCGCTTTGTGCGACAACCGGGGCTTCGAGCCCACCCGATTCCGCGCAGGACATCACAGGAAAAATCCGTTCCTCACAGTGACGGCAAAAGCGGCGTCGCCGCTGCGCTCTGCCGTCGCACTCCAAATTACGGCTCCGCCAGCCGCACGCGGTAGAAGCGTCGTGGCATCGTCAGCGGGGCGCTGTCCAACACGTCGAACGCACCATCCAGCGCGCTGTTCGTCACCACCGCCGTCCACTGCGTCAGGTTCGTTGAGACCTCGATGGCGTTGCGCGTTGCCTGCTCTGCCTGCACTTGGAGGCGAAGCTGCCCATCACTCTGCCTCGCCGCAGACAAGAGAGTTGGCGCGGTGACGCGCGGCTCGCCCGCTATCTGGTAGTTGTCGAACACGAGGTGGTTGTTCCCCGCGTTGCCCAGCGTGCGGATGGCCCAGACCGCGTCAATGTCGCCGAGGTTGAGCGCGGCGTTCGTCGTGGTGATGGGCAGCGGCGCGGTCAGCGCGGTGCCACTGAGCGATGCCTGCCAGCGGTTGCGCGGGAAGTTCATCGTGATGGCCAGCTCATGCACCGCGCCGCGCGTGAACTGAAAGCCCGTCGCAGTGAAACCCGCGCCGTCGTCCAGCCCGTAGTTGATGCCCTCGGTTGAGTTGTCGAAGTCCAGCGAGAAGAGCCGGGAGCCGTTCGTATTGTAGATGCTCCAGCGGAAGTCGTCGCGCAGCCCGCTGGTGGAGTCCACCACCAGCATCGTCACGGAGAAGGTGACGACGCTCAGATTCGTCGGCACCGGCGCGAGGTTCACGGGTCGCCAGACGTTGAGAAACTCTCCCGCGTTTGTCGGCGCCCCGAATCCGATGTAAGCCGACTGGCCCGCGCCGGGGATGAAGCCGTTCACCAGCCCGTTGCCGCCGGAGCCTTCGTTCGTCCAGTTGTTTTGACCGCTCAAAGTGAAGATGGGGTTGTAGCCCTCGGACGACTCGAACGTGGCGCGGTAAATGAGCGTGGCGGCGTGCGCGGGGAGAAGGGAGGCGAGAAGGAGTGCGGCCCAACAAAGGCGGAGCGTCTGCGTGCTCCGCGCTCCGTGCTCCGTGATTCCGGCAGGTCGCGCTCGAAGCAAATCACGCAACACGCAACACGCAATACGTTCCCAAGTTTCCATTTGTCCACGCGCACTCATGTAGCCAGTATCAAAACCATGTTCAGCCGTTTGTTTCGACGCCACTTCGTTCTCGCGATTCCATTGGCTTTTTCATTGGCCGGTTCGGTTTCATCACCGGCTGCCGAGCCAGCCGACTTCATCCTGCGCAACGCCAAGGTCGCCACCGTGGACGCGAAGTTCACCCTCGCGCAAGCCATCGCCGTGCGCGGGGACAAAATCCTGGCCGTCGGAAGCAACGCGGACATCGCCAAGCTCGCCGGGCCGAACACGCGCATCGTGAACGCCAAGGACCGCCTCGTCATCCCCGGCCTCATGGACTCCCACACGCACCCGAGCGGCGCGAGCATGTATGAGTTCGACCACACGATGCCCGAGATGGAGTCCATCGCGGACGTGCTGGCCTACATCAAGTCCCGCGCCGCCGTCGCGCCCGAGGGCCAGTGGATCACGACCTCGCAGATCTTCATCACACGCCTGAAGGAGCAGCGTTACCCCACACGCGCCGAGCTCGACTCGGTCGCGCCGAAGCACCCGGTCGCCTTCCAGACCGGCCCGGACGCCTCGGTCAACTCGCTCGCGCTCCAGCTCAACAAGATTGACCGCAACTTCCAGATTCCCGTCGGCGTGCCGGGCAAGGTCGAGAAAGACGCGAACGGCGAGCCGACCGGCATCCTCCGCACATCGGGCAACTATTTCAAAACCGGCAACACCGGCGCGCGAAGCGCGACCGAGGCCCAGCGCACCGAGCGTTTGGTCGCGCTCTTCAAGGACTACAACTCCGTCGGCATCACGACCATCTCCGACCGCAATGCCAGCCTCGGGGCCATCGAGAACTACGCGAAGCTGCGCGACGCGGGAGCTCTCACTGTGCGCGTGAGCGCGTCGCAAGGCGTCGGCTCGCTCGGTGAGTTGGCGAAGATTCAGGACAGCATCCGCGCCGTGGCGAAGCACAAGCTGCACACGGAAAACGACGACTGGGTCCGCATCATCGGCATCAAGATGTTCCTCGACGGCGGGATGCTCACGGGCAGCGCCTACATGAGGGAGCCGTGGGGCTTGAGCGAGATTTACTCCATCACCGACCCGCAGTATCGCGGCGTGCTCTTCATCCCGAAGGATCGGCTCAAGCCGATGGTCCGCACCGCCGTCGAAAGCGGCCTGCAGTTCACCGCGCACTCCGTCGGCGATGGCGCGGTGCACACGCTGATGGAGGTTTACGACGAACTCGCGAAGGAAGGCCTGCCCATCCGCCAGACCCGCGCGTGCGTCACGCACAGCAACTTCATGAGCAAGGAATCCGTCGAGACCGCCGCGCGCCTCGGCGTGGTGCTCGACATCCAGCCCGCGTGGCTCTACCTCGACACGCGCACGCTGGTGAAGCAGTTCGGCTACGACCGGCTGCGCTACTTCCAGCCGCTGCGGAGCATCTTCGCGGCGGGCGGCATCGTGGGCGGCGGCTCGGACCACATGCAGAAAATCGGCTCCTTCCGCAGCGTGAATCCCTACAACCCGTTTCTCGGCATGGCCACTGCCATCATGCGCCGTGCGAAGTGGTATGACGGCCAGTTGCATCCCGAGGAAGCTCTCACGCGGGAGCAGGCGCTGCGTTTCTACACCAGCAACAACGCCAAGCTGCTCTTCACCGAAACCCGCACCGGCTCCCTCGAACCCGGCAAACTCGCCGACCTCGCGCTCCTCGACACCGACCTGCTCACCTGCGCGGAGGACAAGATCGCGCAGACGAAGGCACTGCTCACGATGGTGGGCGGCAAGGTGGTGTGGGAGGCGAAGTAGGACAGTGCGTCCCGCCTGTCCCTCTGCTACCGACCTGGAATGAGATTCGGTGGAATGTCGAATGGCCGCGACGCGCGACTTCTCCCTCTCCCTTCATCGGATGAGGGGAGAGGGCCGGGGTGAGGGGTTATATGCGTCGGCGTTGGCATCCCCACCCCTCATCCGGCCTGCGGCCACCTTCTCCCCTCCTCCGAGGAAGGGAGAAGGCGCGCTGACCTACTTCTCCAGCAGATACTCCGGCACCTTGATGTCCTTGCTCTTCAGCGCCGGCTCGTTTCCGCGCCATTGGAAACCAGCGGCTTCGAACTCGCCACGGTTTGCCTTCAGCAAGTCCAGCAGCCGCCGAGCGAGCTGGCGGTTGGGCGAACGCTCGCGCACGGCGAACGGCTGGATCGCCCTCGCGCCCTCGTGCTTGATGGGGAAGAACTCGACGTGCTCCGCCTGTGGCGCGGCGTTCACGCGATAGACGACAGCCGCCTCCAAGCCGCCCGCGCGCATTTGGTTGATGAGGAAGTCCGCCGTGGGCACCTCGACCACGACATTCTTGCGCACGGAGTCGAGCAGGCCGGTTTGCTTGAGCATCCCGCGCGTCATGAAGCCGAGCGTGCTTTGTTCCGCGTTGCAGAGGCCGAGTTTGAGGCCGGGCTGCGCGAGGTCGGCGAGGGTCTTCACGTTCTTCGGGTTGCCCTTGCGCACGACGATTCCGATTTCCGTTTCGGTGAGCAGGAAGGCCTCGGGGAACTGCGCGGCCACGGGCGGCACGAAGCACAGATCGCACGCGTAGTAGGCGTCCGGGAACCGCGGCGACGTGGCGGAGTCCATCGTCTTCATCGTCGCGCACAGCACGCCGCAGCCGTTGAAGACCGTGGTGACGTTCACGCCCTCGCGGTCGGCGAACTGCTTTAGCAGCTTCTCGACCGCGAGCCGGTTCACACCGCCGCTGTAGAGGATCAACTCCGGCTTCTCCGCCCATTTGTCGCCGTCCGCGAGCTGGAAACCGTGCGATTGAAACACCGCGCCGCCTTTCTCCGGCGCGGCGAGGTAGCGCGCGAACTTGAGCGCGGCAGCGGACTGCGCGGTGAAAGCCAGCACCGCAGCGCTGGCGTTCTCGACGCGGTCCTTCATCTCCGGCACCTCAATGGCGGCGAGGCCCTTGAACTGCGGGACGGTCGAGTCCCACAGGATGGCGGCGTCCACCGTGCCAAGAGAAAGGTCGGCAGCGACCTCAGTCACGGTGGGCTTCATCACGGCGGCGCGGGCGGCGAGTTGCTCCCAAACCACGACAGGCCTCCCGCCTGCGATCAAGCTGTTCTCCGCCAGCGCCGCCTTGGTCACGCGCGAGATGCTCGCGGCGTCGGGATTGGTCAGGGCGAGCTTCACGTCGTCGCGGAGCAGGTCGGCGAGCGTGAGGATATTCTTCGGGTTGCCCGCGCGCACGGCGATGACGGGATGCTGGCGGACGAGCGGCAGGACTTCGCGGACCAGCTCGAACTTCCGCGCGTCGGCGACCGAGCCGTCGTCGGCGGCGATGAAGAGGTCGCCGCGCTTGGCGACGCGGAGATTGCTGATGAGCGCGCCCGTGGGGCCGTATTGCAACTGCACCTCCACGCCGAACTCCGCACGATACTTCGCCGCGATGGCCTCGACCGGCTGCTTCAACCCGGCGGCGCAATAGACGGTGAGGGCGGTGGTGCGCGCCGCGCCCGTGGCCGGCACAGCATCGCGACGCTGCAAGACCGCAAGCGCGGCGAACAGCGCGGCGATGGCGAAGAGGAGAGCGGCGAGCTTTTTCATGTCAGGCAGTTTCGGTCATTGACGCAACTGAACGCGAAGGCTGGCCGAGGAAAGTCATGCGAAGTTGACGTTGCCCCGGATGCCGGCTTCACCCGCCTGGTCGAGCAAACGCACCAGAGCCGCTCGCTCCAACGCGCGCGACCGGCGGCGAATCAGGATAATCAACCCGGCGTGCGGCTGCTTTGCCGCCAATTTCAGAAAGTCATCGCGATTGCAGGTAACGAGCACGCGCTCGTGCTCCGTCGCCCACTTGAGCACGTCCCTGTCCTTCGTATCCTTGGGCAGCACCGACCTCAGTTCCACCACCTCATGGCCCATCGCCCGGAGCGACCAGGCCATCTCGTCAGGCACATCGTGGTCGAAGAGGAACGTCACGCCGCCTCCGCCGCCATCTGCCGGGCCACGAGGAGGTCAATCTCGCCGGTGTGGTCCTCGTAGTAGGCGAGGCACTCATAGACCTGCGCCCGCGTCAGGTCACGGAAGCAGCGCGTCACGAGGCTGTCCACCGTCTCGCCGTTATGAAGCAGTCCGATGACATCGTGGACGCCGATGCGCGTGCCCTCGACGATGGCAGCGCCAGAGCGGACGCCGTCCTGCTTCACGATGTAGCGGTAGCTGGTGGCAATCATGGCGGGAGCTTAGGTCGAAGCGATGAAGTTGGCGAGCGGCTTAATGCTCACAAGGTCTCACTTACTTTTCAGGAACAGAAAAAAACCGACAACTGCACACAGAAGCGCACCGAACCAAAGCACGGGCGCGTTTGAGTGGGTCACATCAAGTTTAGCTCCCCCACTGATTATCTGGACCTTTGGCGCATCTGGGGAAGGAGGTTGGGAGAGCTTTGAGTTTTTGGTTGCGGTGGGAACCTCGGTTTCACTGGCCTTCTCCGAAGCGGCCCGCAGTTCCTCCGTCCAGTTCACGTTCATCAGCATGTCCCAGCCGGGGTTCTGGCGCTTCACCTGGCACGAGCATGCGCCGAGCAGGAAGAGGCAGGCCTCCTCGATTTCCGCGTCGCCGAAGTCGGCGGCGGGCCACGCACCGAGCACGCGACCGCGACCGAAGACGGCGGCGAGCCACGGGCCGGCGGTGAGTTCGGCGGCGGGCTTGGGGCCGGCGAGCATTTTGAGGAGGAGGGATTCGTCGTCGGCACGGGCCGCCCCCTCACCCCGGCCCTCTCCCCCGGTGGGGGCGAGGGAGGAGATTCTGAGCAGCGAGAACTTCACGCGCAGCGCGGGGCCGGGGCCGAGCTTGCTGGTCGGGTCGTTCGGGTCAATGGGTTGGAGAATGGCGACTTGCTCCAGATAGCGCAGCCGTTTCTCGACGCGCGTGGCGATGGCGTTGTCCTCGGTCTTGTTGCCCGATTCGGCGAGCACCCACACGACGGACTCTCCGGTCAAAATGCGGCGGGCGATTTCCTTGCGGGCAGGCGAATCCGTCAGCGCGGCGAGGGTTTGCGCCGTGAGCGCGCCGGTCCAGACGATGGGCGACTTCGCCTCCTCGGGATGCGGAAAGAGCAGACGGGCCTCGGTGCCGGTGCCGGACTTCACTTCGAGATTTGCGGGCAGCGCGGTGCCGAGGTTGCGGAAAAAGTCGGCGAGCTTCGGGTCGGTGAGCGCGCTGGCGGGGACTTCGAGGCGGAAGGCGTCGGCCTGCCAGTTATCCAAGCCGTAGCGGAAGACGGGCACGGTGCAGCATTCGGCGGCGCGGGCGAAAGTGAGCGAGGCGAGGAGAATGACCAATGACCAGTGACGCAATGACCAATCAATGACGAATGACGAATGAACAATGCGGGTAGGGCGCGTCTGTCCCCAGC
>JBEBFV010000246.1:0-9103 GCA_040081795.1 Limisphaerales bacterium
GGCACGAGAGAAGGAGAAGAACGCCCCCGGAGCGCAGATGCTGGTCGTTGACGACGACGGGATCATCGCGCTCGACATGCGACGGATACTGCAGGAGTTGGGGCCGAAGCGACCATCACCGGCTCTGGCAGGATGCCAGCCGTAAAGTGACTCCTGCTCAGTCTTAGCTTCGGGCGGCCGCGCGCTTCTTCCGCAGGGTTCCGCACTCCCACCAATTTTCGCGTCGGCCGCCCGAATCGCTTGCTCAGGAGGGCTGCCCATGCTTGCTTCCGCCGGGTCCGGTGACAATTCACCCGGGCGGAGTCGTCGGCGGCTGCTGCTCCTTGGGCACGGGCTGATACATGCCCCCGAGGGAACGCTGACGGTTTGCCTTCTGCACCTTGAACTGCACTGCCATGAAGACATAGGTCGCCAGTGCTGCGGCCACAACAATTACGGCGGTGGTTTCGTCATTCATGGTGTGCTTCGCAAGTAAACTGGACGTTGGAAATTGTTCGCTGAAACCCGGCTGGTCTCAGCTCGGAAATCTATCAGGATGGCGACTCTGCCGGGCCGGTGGCCGTAGTCAAAGACTATTCCTTGTTGTGCCGTGTAGTTGTAGTTTTCAAAAGGGGACTTCTGGGTGCGATCAAAAGCGACGGCTGGTTTAGAAGACGGGGCAATGGAGCAAGACGAGGGGTTTGGCGTTTGGCTCCGTGGCGTGGCGGAGGTAGTAAACGTCGCCGTCAAAGCGCAGGCAGCGGATGAGGGTGGCGCGCGCGGCGGGGCGTCCACCGCTTGCCGCTGGGCACCGACGGGGACCTTGCCGTCGTCGCCGACGCGCACGGGGGTTCGCTGGCTCCAGATGAAGGGCCACCACCGGCAGGCGGGCCCGGGACGCAGGACGGAGCGTTTGTCCGCCAGTGCCTGCTGCCATGGCGGCGAATAAAATTTCCCGCCACAGCAACGCCTCGGCTCCGGCCTGGCCCCCAAGCCGTCAACGCGTCGGTGAATTTCTCCCGCATGACCCGCTTGGTTTCGCTTTCCTTGGACGACCCTTGCAGTTCGCTGTGTCCTTATCGAAAGGAGAGTGTCACCAGGTTGGGTGAGGGTTCCGGTGCTGGAGAACCGGGCGGGAGCGGACGCCGATGAAGCAGACCTGCGCCAAGCTTTACGATCCAGTCGTATGCCAAGGCGAAGTTAGCGGCTGCTGACACGGAAGCTTTCAACGCACGCGCCGGCTTGCTAAAGTCTCCACGCTTGCTGTTGCCGATGCGCGTTCTGCTGCTCAATCAGACATTTTATCCCGACGTCGTCGCGACGGCGCAGGTGCTGTCCGACTTCGCGGTGGGGCTGGTCGAACGCGGCCACCACGTCACCGCCATCGCGAGCCAGCGCGCCTACGACAACCCGGCGCAGCGTTTTCGCGCCCGCGAGACGTGGCGCGGAGTGGAGATTCAGCGCCTGCCCTCGGCAGGCTTCGGCAAGACGGCGATGTGGCGGCGGGCCGCCGACTTCGGCTTCTTCAGCGCCGTCACCACGTTGCGCCTGCTCACGTTGCCACGTTACGACGCCGTCGTCGCACTCACCTCGCCGCCGCTCGTCTCGTATCTTGCCGCGTGGTTCTGCCGGCTGCGCGGTGCGAAGCTCTTCTACTGGGTGATGGACATGAACCCCGACGAAGCGTTGGCCGCCGGCTGGCTCCGCGAGGGCAGTCTGCCGACGCGCGCGCTGGAAGTGATGTCTAGGTTCAGCCTGCGGCAGTCGCATCGCATCATCGCGCTGGACCGCTTCATGCGCGACCGCATCGTGGCGAAGGGCATTCCTGCCGAGCGCGTCGCCGTCATCCCGCCGTGGGCACACGATGAAGCCGTCCACTTCGATGCGGAAGGCCGGGCGAGGTTCCGTGCCGCACACGGGCTGAGCGACAAGTTCGTCGTGATGTATTCCGGCAACCACAGCCCGGTGCATCCGCTCACCACGCTGCTGGAGGCCGCGCGCACGCTGGCGGAAGACCCGCGCTTCGTCTTTTGCTTCGTGGGGGGTGGCAGCGAGCATCCGAAGGTGAAGCGGTTCGCCGAGGAGCACGGCTTAAACAACATCCTCTGCCTGCCCTACCAGCCGCTCCACGAACTGGCCGGCTCGCTCTCGGCAGCGGACCTGCACACGGTCGTGCTGGGCGACCCGTTCGTGGGGATGATTCACCCGTGCAAGATTTACAACATCCTCACTGTCGGTGCGCCGGTGCTCTACATCGGGCCGGAGCCGAGCCATCTCGCGGACATCCTCGCGAGCATGGGCGGCTCGCCGCACACGGCGCGCGTGGCCCATGGCCGGCCAGCGGATGCCGTCGCGGAGATCAAGCGCATCGCCGCACTGGGCACCCGCGGAGAAAAGGAGTTGTTCGCCCGCACGGCCGCGAGATTCTCCGTCCACACGCTCCGCCCGCAACAGGTGAAGTTGCTCGAAGAAAGTTGATGAGCCGCGCGTTTTTCCCATTTGATCATTGCGCGCCTTTCCATACCGGTTTTCTAGCCTCGGCGGTGATTTTTGAGCTTTGTCGGGCAAAGTTTGCGAACGACCGAACCGCTGTAACACGTTTAATTGCAGCGTGAAGCGCAGTTTAGCGCGGTTGGGAAAAATGGGAAATAGGGCCGTTTGCACTTAGAAGTGCGGATGCTCTGTCCAGCTGAGCTACAAGCGCATTCTATTCCTAATGAACAACTTGTGACGAATTTTCGGGTCCCGATCTGACACTCTTACTATACTGGTTTTCTATACGAAAAGATGCCAAACGCCACGAACGAGTCCCCCAGGCGCCCCTCCCGGTGGGAAAAGGCGCGCACGCAAAACCTGGTCCGCAATTCGGCATCGGGCACATACTGCGCGCGCTTCCGCGTCAGCGGCAAGCTCGTATGGCGCAGCCTCAAAACCAAGATGCTCACCATTGCGAGGCAACGGCTGCCGGATGTGCTCCAGGCCGCGCGCCAGCTGGCCGCGGCGGGCGATGGCCAGATCACCCTCGCCCAGGCCACCCAGGCCTACTGGAGCGCGACGCGCGCAACCCCGGGTTCAAGGAGTCGGCCCGCCAGTTTCACGCCGCCTCGGCGGACATCATCGGGCGGCTTTTTCCGCGCGGGACGGTCGTCAAAATCCGGCATCTCTGGGCCGCGCACCCGAAGGAGAAATACAAGGACATCGCCAGCCGCGAGCTGCGGATCCGGGACCTCTCGAAGGACGACTGCCTGGGCTGGGCGGCGGCGTGCGCGAAGCATTACAGCCCCACGGTGTTCAATCATGCGCTGGGCACGCTGCGGGAGATCATTGCCATCGGGATCGAGCAGGGCGCGCGGCTGGACAATCCCGCGAGCCACGTCGAACGCCTGCCCGAAATCCCCAAGGCGCTCCGGCTCCCCGAGCCGCGCCAGTTCTTGCGCTTCCTCACGGCGATTGAAACGGGCGGGAGCGGCTGGTCCCAGCCGTGCGCGAACATGGTCCGCTTCCTCGCCTACGGCGGCGCAGAGCAGGAGCAAGCTGGCGAGAGACCTGCGTCGGAGCCTCCGTGGAATTGCTGACCGCACGGGCGCCGGGCGTGGAAACAGTTTCTTGCCAACCGCCGCTGCTCGAATATCGTGGCACCGTGAACTCGCTCTTGTCCCGCATCACCATTGACCCCGCGATTTGTCATGGCAAACCGGTCATCCGGGGCTTGCGGTATCCGGTCGAGACCATGCTGGAATACCTTGCGGCAGGTGACACCGTCGAACACCTGCTCGGCGAGTTTCCGGAGCTGCAGCGTGAGGACTTCCTGGCCTGTCTGGAGTTTGCGGCACGCTCTCTCAAGGTGAAAAGCCAGCACCTCGTCCTGGCATGAAGTTCCTGGTGGACGCCCACCTGCCGCCGGGACTTTGCGCGTTGCTCCGGGCTGCGGGACACGACGCCGAATCTGAGATGGGACGAAGGGGAGCGCTTCCCCCGTCCATAATCCCCCTGAAAAGGTGGGTTTTCCGGGGGGCCGTCCGCCTCGAAACCGGCCGGCCAAAGTCCGTTTGCCTGACCCTTTCCCAATCCGCTGTCCGCAGAAGTCTCCCGATTTGACTTCCGTTCGCCGCACAAGTAATACCTTTGCGTATGACTAGTGCAGCCGAAACCATCAGCTTCAAGTGTCCGCCGCCCGTGCGCGAGCGCCTGCCTGCCGCTGGCAACGGACGCAGCAAGTTCATCCTCGCCGCCATTGAGGAAAAACTCGCCCGCGCCCGGCCCGTCCAGTGGAAACCCACCAACGCGCGAGGCCGTAAACTCGCCGCCCGGCTCGCCGCCGGACGCCACGAACGCGGCCCCGCCCTCTCCGTCGAATCCGTTGACCGCGAGCTGCGCGAACGTCGGGGAGGCGTCCAGTGATCGCCTACCTCGACAGCGGCGTTTTGCTGCACGCATGGCGCGGCAGCGACCTGAGCGGCGCGGCCCTCGCCGCGATGAGCGCCGAAAAACGCGAGCTGGTCACTTCCCAGCTCGTGCGGCTGGAGCTGCTGCCCAAGCCCGCCTGCGAGAAGCGCCCCGCCGAAACCGCCTTCTACGCGGCGCACTTTGAAGCCGCCGCGCCCGCGCTGCCGCTGGACGGCCCGCTCGGTGAGGAAGCCCTCGCCCTCGCCCAACGCTACGGCCTTGCCGCCGTGGACGCGCTGCACATCGCCGCCGCGCTCCGGCAGCACGCGGGCGAGTTCTACACCTCCGAAAAGCCCGGCAAGCCAATGTTCCGCGTGAAGGAGCTCAAGGTGATCTCCCTCCACGAAATCACCGCCGCCAACTAAGCCACCCGCGCCAGGCTAATACTAACCGCCGAAGATATTCGGCGGTTAGTATAATCCACCTGAAAAGGAGGGTTTTCCGGGGGTGCGTCCGCCTCGAAACCGTCCGCGAAACGTCCGTTTTCCCAGCCCCCTCGAAATCCAGTGTCCACAGAAGTCTTCCTTGACCCGTCCGTTACGTGTGGGATTATCCCACTATGACAGTAGTAGCCGATGACAAGAGCCGCCTGCAACTCCGCCGCTGGGACGTGATGCCCGGCGACGTGTGGGCCGTGGAACCCTCCGGCCCGCGCCGGATCGTCCTCGTGAAGCTGGAACGCCCCGTGCCCAAGCTCGGGTTGCTCGACCATCTCCGCGCCCTCAGCGGATTGGAGCTGCCCGAGCGCAAAGCCCACTGCCCGCCCCGCACATGACCTACCTGCTGGACACCAACACCGCGTCCGAACCGACCCGCCCCGCGCCAGACGCCCGCTGCCTCGCGTGGCTCGCAGCCAACCAGGCCGACTGCGCCCTCTCCTCCGTCACGCTCGGAGAAATGAGCTACGGCGTGGAACGGCTGCCGGAAGGCAAACGCCGCAATGCACTCGCCCGCGCCTTCGCCTTCCTCTGCCAGGACTACGCCGAACGCTTCTACAACTTCGACGGGCCTTCCGCCGTGGAGCTGGGCCGCTACACTGCCGGCCTCGAACAGCAGTTCGGCGCGGAGTGGTGGAAAACCTTCGACTACCGCGACACGCAGATCGCCGCCATCGCCCGCGAATACGGCCTCACCATCGCCACGCGCAACGAAAAGCACTTCCCCGGCTGCCACACCGTCAACCCCTGGCTCAATTGAGCGAAGCCGAGCAACACGCCATTGACCGCCTGCTGGCGGAAGCCCCCGTCATCAAGGAACTGCCCAGCGATCCCGAATGGGAAAAACTGGAAAGCCTGATGACCGCCCACGCAAACCAGCACCTCGCCCCCTTCGAGGACTGAGCCGCCGGGCTAATCCACCTTCCAAAACTCCCCGCAGTCCCCGTTGCGCACCGGCTGGTGATAGTGCGAAAGCAGAATGCCCGCTGAGTTGCCAAGTCTGGTTGCCACCTTCCCCGCATCGCCGTGCAACGCCATCAAGTAACTCGCCGCCGTGTGACGTAGCAAGTCCTGCGGCCAGTAGTCGAGGCCCAGCGCCCGGCGCGCAGTCACCCGCCAGCGCGCTATCGTCGCCGATGAAGGGCGACGCTCCCGGTGCGCAGCGGATGCTTGAGCAACTCGCGCACCGCCACCGGCTCAAGACTCACGAGCCGCCGCCGCGTCTTCCCGTCCACAAACGCCGTGCCCGCCTCAAGGTCAATCTGTGACCAGTCGAGGCGTTCAATTTCCTCCGGTCGCACGCCCGCGAACATTCCCAACACGAGGTAAGGCCGCATGACCGTTGGACACTGCTTGAGCAAAAGCTGTGACTGTGCCGGCGACAGGATGAACGGCGGCGGCTTGTCCACCGTCACGCGGTCCAGCCGGTCGCAAGGATTCGCCGCGAGATACCCGCGCCGCACAGCGAAGGCGAAGAGCGTCGAGAGCCGGTTCAACCACGTCTGCCGGGTGGAGGCCGACGGGTAACGCTGCAACCATTGGTCAACCGCCTCGGCTGTGAAATCCGCCAACGGCTTGTCCTCCCGCCCCGCCGCGAACTGCCGCAGATAATAGCCCAAAGACTTCACGTGGCGGGCCGTGCGGTTCGCCGCCCGCTTAGCGTCCAGCACCGCATCAATGCACTTCCCGATGCCTTCGACGCCCCCAAGGCACGACTGCTTGAGCTTCAGTTCCTCTGCCGCCTGTAGAATCAAGCAAGTGCCCGCCCTCAAGCACTTCTGCAACATGGTTCGCGGCCACTTCACGGACGACGATTTTCAGGCTCAAGCACTTTGGCCGCCCCGCGCACCCGCACCCAGCGACCGCCACAACGCTCCTTCAACCGGCTGTTGACCCGCTCGCTGGCGCTGCGTTCCTTGAACCGCGCCGCTTCCGCCGGGGCCAGCGGCAACTTGTCCCCGCCGCGCGGGTGCGGATCAATGATGGGCACATGGCCCAGGCTCCGGCTGAACGCGTGGATCTGCGGCGCGGCGCGCGGTGCACCAGCGGCTACGTTTCCGCACCTACTGCAGCCCCTCACGGGCGGGCTTTCTCACAGGGCGGGCCAGACGCGCCCGGTCCCAGCACTCACAACTTGGGCGGCGCGATCAACCACGCGCTGAAGGGCGAGAGCCGGCCGCAGTCCGGGCAACCCGTCGCGGGAAACTGCTCGCCGCACTGCGGGCACACAGCCCCGGTGACGAAGGTTTAGAACACGCCGCAGCACTTACCTGATCCGCTACAACCTCCGAGTTCAGAAATCGAACTCGTTATGGCCTGGTGGTGAGCGTCGTTTGGCGGCGGGTTTACTCATGCGTCGTGAGCGGCGGCCGGCCCAACGGAGTGCCTGGTCCGCCCAGTCGCGGATTCGGGCATCGTCTTCAGAGAAGGTTAAGTTGAGCTGGCGCAGAGCGCTCTCGAACTCCAGGCGCACTTCGACCGCCAGCACGCCGAGGTCCGGATGCTGCTGGAATCGCCAGGCCGGATCGCGGCGGTGTTGCGTGAGCTGGCGCTTGACGTCGCGCAGGTTGGCTTTGAGCCGGGCCGCGAGTCGTTGAAACATCGCGACGTTGGTGTGTGCGGAGGGTTCACCCTCCGACAGTTCAACCAGGCTGAGGATGGTTGCGAGCCGCTCGGCATCATGGTCCTCGTAGGCCGCCTGCACCTCATGCCACCACTCCAGCTTCTGGGCGGTCATCGTCGCCTGCTTGTCCGGGTGCAGTTTGCGCACCAGCGTGCGGTAGAGCTCCTTGACGCTGGCGGCGGGGTCGGGTTTGGCGGGTTTGGCGGGCGGCCGCATTCCCGGTGGAAACTTTTGCCCGAACGCTTCCTCGAAGGCCTTGGCGAAGTCGTTGAAGGCCTCCTCCTCGGACTTGCCATGCCACTCCGCCTCCGCGTCCTGATCCGCGAAGTCCGGCGGATTGCCCGGGTCCGGCGATGGCCCAGGTCTGGCCTCTGCGGAGCGGGCGCGTCGCTGCTGGACGGCGGCATAGGCTTCGGCCTCGCTGACTTCGTGGTGCTTAAGGTAATCCTCGACCTCGGCGATGATCCGTTGTTGCTCGCTGACCTGGCGGCTGAGTTCGCGCAGCGCGGTCAACTGCTGGCCGAAGTGGGTGTTCATCCACCGCTCGTAAGCCGGCCGATCCTGATCTTGGAACTGGTCGAGTTGCACCCGCGCTTGATCAAGGTCGCGGCGGGCTTTCTCGTAGGCTCGCCGGGCCTTTTTCCGAATGGGTTCGCCATCGATGGGGATCAGCGCCCGCGGGCTTGGCGGTGCGGGTGTCTGGGCCGGACGCTGCGCGGACGGACGCGGCTTGGCTGGCCTGGGTGGCATGGACAGGAAAACGTCGGGGCCGGGCGGTTTGCCACCCGGATCAGGCTCGGGTCCAATCCTCCACCGCCAGCCCTTCCATCCATTGAAAGTGACGGTAGTTCAGGGTGGCCAGCACCAGTCCGTGGGCCTGCGCGGTGGCGGCGATCAGGAAATCGAAGTCCGAAGCGCTGTGACCCTTCGGCTTCGCCCAGGATTTCAGGCGGGCGAAGGCGAGCGCCACCGGGGCATCCGCCACCAAGGACCGCAGGCGATCCTTAAGGAGGTGCTGGTAATGCGCGTTCAGCCGGGGAGAACCCTTCAGCTCCAGGCCATGGAGCAGTTCAGCCTCGCACACGATGGACACTGCGAGGGCTTCATCGCCCAGCGCTGTCCAGCGGGTTTGCACCGAGGCCAACGGGACGGGCTTGAGCGGCTGGCAGTAAACCGAGGTGTCCCTCAGATGCGTGAGGGCCATGGCTAGCTCTCCAGGGGGTTGCGCGAGGTTTGCTTCCCGCAGACAGGCAGCTCGAAGGCTTCCTTCAGACGGCCGTGCTTGCGCTCATACTCGGCCCGCACCGCCCAGACCGAACGCGGCCCGTGCTTGCCTGCCGGAATCGGCTCAATGGTGACGAGGGGTCTGCCCCGCCGGGTCACGGTCACCGCCTTCCCGTTCGTGGCCACCGCGTCACAGATTTCGGAGAGCTTCGTCTTGGCTTCAAAAAGTCCAATGGAGTTCACGGTGCCAGTCTGCTGGTTGGCTGGTTGATTGGCAACGGTGACTTCCGCGACCCGCAACTATGCTCCCCCAGTGGTGGAGGGCGTCGGCGGGCGGGCGGGAAGCGCCCACGCAATAGCCCCTCATCCGGGGCTATAAGCCTTTGAGATCAAC
>JBEBFV010000247.1:0-9101 GCA_040081795.1 Limisphaerales bacterium
GCGCATCATCGTGAACCGCGTCTGGCAGCATCACTTCGGTCGCGGGCTGGTGGCGACACCGAGCGAGTTCGGCACGCACGGCGCAAAGCCGTCGCACCCGGAGCTGCTGGACTGGCTGGCGAGCGAGTTCGTGGCGGGCGGGTGGAGTTTGAAGAAGCTGCACCGGGTGATGGTGATGAGTGAGGCGTATCGCAAATCCTCGGTAGCAGCCGACGTGAGGAGGCTCCATTCAAACTCGGAACGTGGAACCGGGAACGCGGAGAATAATCAGAGCCTCCTCACGTCGGCTGCTACCCGGGAGAAGGTTGACCCCGAGAACCGCCTCCTCTGGCGCATGAACCGTCTCCGCCTCGAAGGCGAGGTCATCCGCGACAGCCTGCTCTCGGTCAGCGGGCGGCTGAACGCGAAGGTCGGCGGGCCGGGAATTTTCCCGCCGATTCCAGCCGACGCTCTCAAAGGCTCCAAGGGCTGGAACGTCTCGGCGGACCCGCGCGAGCACGAGCGGCGCAGCCTCTACATCTTCGCCAAGCGCAATCTGCGTTTCCCGTTCCTCGAAGTCTTCGACGCGCCGGATAGCAACCTCACTTGCCCGGAGCGCGGACGCAGCACCACTGCGCCACAGTCGCTGACGCTGCTCAATGCGGAGGAAGTCCTTGCCGCCAGCCGCGCAGTCACGGCTCGCCTGGAGCGCGAGGCGAAGGAGTCGCGCGAACGCGTGGCACTCGCGTATCGGCTCATTCTCAACCGCCAGCCAACGGAGCGTGAGCAGACGGTGGCCGCGCAGTTCCTCGCCCAGTCGCCGCTCACCGAGTTCTGCCGGGCGCTGTTCAACCTGAACGAGTTCGTGTATGCCTACTGACATGACCGCTCCTTGTCCTGGCCCCAGCGCTGCCGTTAACCGGCTGACTTCACGCCGCCAGTTCCTTGAGCGCGCGGGCGGCGGTTTCGGCATGGTCGCGCTCGCGTCACTGCTAAAGCAGGACTCGTTGCTCGGGAGCGAAGTCACGCATCCCGCATCCCGCATCACCAACCCGCTCGCGCCGCAGACCACGCACTTCGCGCCTCGGGCCAAGCGCGTCATCTTCCTCTTCATGTCCGGCGGGCCGAGCCATGTGGATTTGTTTGAGCCAAAGCCGGAGCTGGTGCGGCTGGCGGGGCAGCCGATTCCCGAGTCGTTCGGCAGCTTCAAGACGCGGCGCAACGTGGCGAAGAACAAGCTGCTGCCGTCGCTGCGCCCCTACCGCGCGCACGGGCAGTGCGGAATGGAAATCTCGGCCTGGCTGCCGCACATCGCGTCGTGCGCGGACGACATTTGCCTGCTGCGCGGCTGCCACGGCGACAGCGTCACGCACCCGGAGTCGGTCTACATGATGAACACCGGTTCGATTCTCATGGGCAAGCCGAGCCTCGGCGCGTGGGCGGCCTACGGGCTGGGCACGGAGAACCAAAACATGCCGGCCTTCGTGGTGATGCCGGACCCGTCGGGCTGGGTGAAGGGCGGCGCGCCCGCGTGGGGCAATGGTTTCTTGCCGGCGGCGTATCAAGGCACGGTGCTGCGCGGTGGGGCGTCGCCGATCCTGCACTTGAACACGCCGGACGGCATCAGCGCGACACAGCAGCAGGCGACGGTCGGGCTCATCAACCAGTTGAACCGTGAAGGGCTGGCTCCGAACGAGCAGGACTCCGAACTGGCCGCGCGCATCTCGTCCTACGAACTCGCGTTCCGCATGCAGAGCCACGCGCACGAGGTCGTGAACGTGGGCGGCGAGAGCGCGGCGACGCGGAAGCTCTACGGCCTGGACAAGCCGGTGACGGCGGAGTTCGGCCTGCGCTGTCTGCTCGCGCGGCGGCTGGTGGAGCGCGGCGTGCGGTTCGTGCAGGTGTATTGCGGCGACACGAACGGCTGGGACGGGCACTCGAAGATGGACGAGAACCATTCGCGGCTTTCTGCGCAGAGCGATTTGCCGGTGGCGGGCTTGCTGAAGGATTTGAAGTCGCGCGGGATGCTGGACGACACGCTGGTGGTTTGGGGTGGAGAGTTCGGACGGATGCCGATGAGCGAAGGGCCGGATGGCCGCGACCACAACCCGCACGGCTTCGCGATGTGGCTGGCCGGCGGCGGTGTGAAAGGCGGCACGGTCATCGGCGCGACGGACGACGTGGGCTTGCGCGCCGCCGTGGACAAGACGCACGTCCACGATGTTCACGCGACGATGCTGCACTTGATGGGCTTCGACCACGAGCGGCTGACGTTCCGCCACGGCGGCCGCGAGGAGCGGCTGACGGACGTGGCGGGGAATGTGATTGAGCGGGCGCTGGCGTGAGCCCGAGGCGGGTCACATCCTCGAAGCGCCGACGGCCTTGAGCGTGTCGGCGAGGAGGAGGGCGAGCTTGTAGCCCAGCGCGACGGCGGCAACGAGCATCATGCCGCCGGCGCCACGGGACATGTTCAGCATCGTCTTGTCCGAGAGGTGGCGGTGGCCGATGGACACGACGTAGCTCAGGAGCGTGAACCACGCCAGGCCGCCCGCCGCCACGCCGCCGATGCAAATGGATTTGCTCGTCCAGTTCGGGTCCACCCATTCGTGGGAGAGGAACGTGGCGGAGAGCGCGACCCAGAGGAGGAGCACGCCGGGGTTGCCCAGGGTGCGGACGAACCCGGTCATGAAGGCCGTGTGCGGGTGGAAGCGGTCCTCGATGCGCTCGGCGCTGCGGGAGGTGGTCTTCACTTCCTTCGCGAAAAGGTATTTCACGCCGAGGTAGCTCATAAGTGCGAAGCTCGCGAGCTGGAGGATGGCGCGCGCGACATTTGTGGTGAACAGTTCGGAGAAGCCCGCGAAGCCAATGGCGCAGTAGATGGCCTCCATCAGCACCGAGCCAGCCCCGATGAAACACGCCCAGCGGAACCCCCGCTCCGCGCCCTCGTGGATGATGGTGACGTTGATGGGGCCGACCGGGATGGAGACGAGGAACCCGCTGATGAGGCCGGTCAGGAAGGCTTCCAGAAACGGGTAGTTTTGCAGCATGGCTCAGGCGGCAGGCTTGGTGGGCGGCTCCTCGTCGTCTTCCTCATCGTCGTCCTCGATGTCGTGCCGCATCTGCCGGGAGATCTTCGGGCGAATGAAGCCGTAAACGAGATAGGCCGTGAAGACCAGCGGCGCGACGACCGGCAGGATGCGCTCCCATAGCGCGAAGAAGAGGGCCAGCACCACCAGGATAAGCAGCATCTTGTTGAACGGCTTGGTCGCCCGCCAGTTCAGCTTCTTGAACGACGGGTATTTCACCTCGCTGACCATCAGGTAGGAGAGGAACAACAGCAGCACCGGCAGGACGTAGCGCCAGGTGCCGACGGCGAACTCCTTGCCCTCCCACCAGATGAGAAACAGCGTCAGCGACGCCACCATGCCCGCCGCCGCCGGGATGGGCACGCCGGTGAACTCGCCGGACGTGTTCTGGTGCGATTGCGGCATCGTCGCCAGGCAGTTGAACCGCGCGAGCCGGAACGCGCCGCAGATGAGGTAGATGGCCGCGATAAGCCAGCCCAGCTCAGGCACGTCCTGGAAGACGTCCTTGAGCACGACCCGATACACGAGGAACGCCGGCGCGACACCGAATGACACCACATCAGCCAGCGAGTCGAACTCGCGTCCGAACGGGCTTTCCTTGCCGACCATCCGCGCCACGCGGCCGTCCAACAGGTCGAAAATGCACGCCAGCAGGATGAGGAGAAGCGCCGCGCGGATGTTGGGGTAAGTCGGGTCAACCACCGGGTTGAGCTTGGCCTCGACGATCTTCGTGATGGCCAGGAAACCACAGAAGAGGTTGCCCGCCGTCATCAGGTTCGGCAGGAAATAGATTCTTAGCCTGGCGTCGTCATCGGAGCCGTTTGCGTCGGGAGATGTCCGTGGTGCCTCCATGAAAAGCGAACCTGGGTTCAGAATTCTGCGTGCTGCACGGGCGGAATGTTAGACACGGGCCTTCACTTGGGAAGCGAAACCTTTTCTCTCCACCGACTTGCGCAGCTCCGCGCGGGACCTGACGCCAGGCTGCCTCGCTCGGACGGACTTGGGGATTTGCCTGCGGTGGATGTGCCGGCCTTTCTAACGAGCGACTGCTGCCGAAGGCGTGAAACGAACTGTCAGCCATCAGAGGTCAGCACTCACCAAGGTCGACGGGTGCTGGATGAAAGCTGACCGCTCCTTCACCCATACAATGGCTGCGGAGTGAACGTGTCGTATTCCAAGTTGCGCACGTGCTGGTTCACCCAGAAGCCGGCCAGCACAGTGCCCAGCCCCGCCGCCACGAGGAAGCCGATGCCGAACCACCGTTCGCCCGCCATGATGCTGCCCCACGTCACGAGCAGGTTCGTCCCGGCGAAGACCGCGCAGGCGATCATCGCATCGCGCCGCTTGTCGAGATAGTGCAGCACCATCAGCAGCGACATGAAGATGACCAGCAGGAACGTTCCGATCAGCGCGATCTGGAAGATGCCTGCCTGCACCGCGCCCAGGCCGATGACGGGCAGAACCTGCTCCGCACCGAGGATGAGCACGATGGTGAAGAGGCCTTGGACCTTGAGCAGCAGGCCGAAGCCTTCCTGAAGCGCAACGATCATTCCCTGCTTGCGCTCGGAGACCTGCGCGAGCGTTCCCTTCTTGAGCACGTGCTGGAAGAAGTGGTCGTTCGCGACGGAGAAGTCGGTCTCCAGTTTGAGGAGGAACACCGCCATACCCGGCACGATGGTGAGGAATGCGAAATACACCACGCGGTCATACACCGGCGCCGAGTGGAGGATGCCGCCGATCTGCTCCGCCGCCGGATCGAGCCACCAGAAGAGGAATTTGTCTATCCAGATGCCGAGGTTGTAGAAGAGGCCGCACAGGGCGAGCTGCCAGTATTTGCGGAAGCAGCGGAGAAACTCGGGATCGCCCACCTCGCGGTTGCCGATGGCCTTGTAGATCGCGCGGAAGAGCAGCAGCAGGAGCACCGCATGGCCGAGGGTGAAGCCGACCATCGCGCCCGTCACGCCCTGCCAGTGCCCGCACACCCACGCGCCACCGAAGCTCGCCGCGCTGCCGATGGCGAAGCCCCAGAGGACCTGCGCGTAGTCCTTGATTGCCGTGAGGAAAATGCTCGCGACCCAGATGCCGCCCACGAACGCCGTGAGCATCGCCGCCGCAAGCCGGAACACCAGCGGCCCCGGCACGCACCCGACGAAGATCACCAATCCCACGACAGAGAACAGCAGCATGCTCCACGCGATGGAGAACACGAACGTCGGGTAAATCTTCTCCGGCTCGCGCGCATACTCCTGATCGGCCGCGTGTCGTGTGAGCACCATTTGGATTGGCCCGCTCAGGACCAGCGTCACCGCATACACGAGCGAGATGCTGACGAAGAACATCTGTAGCTCATCCGAGTCGCTCACCGTGGTGAGCACCGCTCCGAGCATTCCCAGCGAGATGACCGACACCAGCCACGGCCCGCTGCCGATGAGCGCCGCGTAGCCGTATGCCTGCAACAGCCCGGTGTAACCCTGCTTCGCAAGCAGCTTGTTCAGTTCGAAGCCGACGCCTGCCATCTGTGCGGGGAAGGATGCGGAGTCGCCGGGTGAAGCCAAGAACTCATTTCGCCGGCCGGCGGGACCGGGGGGCGATGTGCTGCGCTTGAACCGCAAAGGACACGAAGAGCACAAAGCCCGGTAGCAGATGCAGGCGGATCAATTCAACCGACCACATGGTTTGGTTCGCTGACCCTTCCTTCGCCGACCATGTGTCTTCCCTGCATTCCCTTCGTGGCCTTTGTGTCCTTCGTGGTTTCGATCGGATCGCCCGCCCGTGGCGAAGCGAGAGTTGCACGAGTTGAGGGGCTTCTCCACACTGCCGCCGTTCCGACCAACGCATTTATGAAAACACGTTTCGCCCTCCTCCTCGCCGCCCTCCTCGCCGCTCCCGCGCTTTTCGCCGCGTCGCAGCTCCCGCCCAACGCCCGCGTCGCCATTATCGGCGACTCCATCACCGAGCAGAAGCTCTACAGCAAATACATGGAGGCCTACCTGCTCGCCTGCACGGGCCGGAAGGACATCCACGTCATGCAATTCGGCTGGAGCGGCGAGACGGCGAGCGGCTTCGCGGCGCGCTGCCTGAACGACCTCGCGGCCTTCGCTCCCAACGTCGCCACCACGTGCTACGGCATGAATGACGGCGGCTACCGGCCCTTCGATGAAAACCTCGGCAAGTCCTACGAAGGCAACATGAGGAACGTCGTGAAGCAGCTCTCCGCCGCCGGCGTGAAGCACATCGTCGTAGGCTCGCCCGGCGCGGTGGACTCGAGGTTCTTCGGGAAGCGCCCCTCGTTCGGAGACAAGGACTCCCCCGCCGGCTACAACGCCACCCTCGCCCATCTCCGCGACATCGCCCAGAAGCTCGCCACCGAAAACAAGCAGACCTTCGCCAATGTCCACAACGCCATGTTCGACGCCATGCCCAAGGCCAAGGCCGCGCTCGGCGACGATTATCCCGTCTGCGGCGGCGACGGCTTTCATCCCGGCCCCAACGGCCAGCTCCTCATGGCCTACGCATTCCTCAAGGCCCTCGGCGTGGACGGCGACATCGGCACCATCACCGTGGACGCGAAAGGCATGACCACCGCGACGGACGGCCACAAGGTCCTCAGCAGCGGCGCGGGCAAAGCCGAGATCGAAAGCTCGCGCTGGCCGTTCTGCTTCGATGCCGACCCGAAAAACGCCAACAGCACGCGCAGCATCACGCCCTTCGCGCCGTTCAACCAGGACTTGAACCGCCTCACGCTCAAGGTGAAGAACCTCGGGGCAGCCAAGGCGAAGGTGACGTGGGGCGCGGTCGCGAAGGACTTCACGAAGGAGCAGCTCGAAGCCGGTGTGAACCTCGCCGCCGAGTTCCCGGCGACGCCTTTCGACGCGCAGTTCGGCAAGCTCATCGGCGCTCTCGGCCAGAAGCAGAACTTCGAGACCTCCATGATCAAGGGTCTCGTGACCAACTTCCGCCCGTTTGCCAACGACGCGAAGGCCGACCCCGACCTCGCCAAGGCCTTCGACACCTTGCGCACCAAGCTCCAATCCCGCCAGCAGGCCCTCGACGTAGAGGCGCGCAAACAGCTCGTGCCCGTGAAGCACACGCTGACGGTGGCGGCTCTCTGAGGCCGTCTTGAAACATCGAAGCTCCTGCCCACAGCCTCGTCCGAAGACCATGACAGTCAGAAACTCGCCGGGCGCTCGCAGGCTCGCGTTCACGCTCATCGAACTGCTCGTCGTCATCGCGATCATCGCGATCCTGGCGGGGATGCTCCTGCCGGCGCTGGCCCGGGCGAAGGAGAAAGGGAAGATGACCAAGTGCCTGAGCAACATGAAGCAGATCGGCCTGGCCTGCACGCTCTACGCTGGCGACTACGAGAAGTATCCGCTCCATGAAGTGGGCGGCACCGCTCCCTACTCATCCACACCCATCGCCAACCAGTCACGCTTTGCCGCAGTGTATTACACGACGAAGTGGCTCGACCACATTGATCCCTACATGGGCAGCAATGCCGCCGTGGTCATGTGCCCCAGCGACAACGGCAAGCTGCCCACGGACGCAACCACGTTCAAGACCACCGGCCCGCCGCTGACCTATGGCATGAACGTGTATTCTTTTTCCTTGGGTGCCACATCCCCCCAGCCGCGTCCGGAGAACATTCTTTCCCCCTCCACCAAATACTTCATCGGTGAGACCGTGGGGCAGGTCGGGCTTTGCCACATCGGTCTGTGGTCCTTTGCCGCATCCGGAATCCTGCGCCACGGCGGTGGCAAGGCCGTGACAACGGGCGGCGTGACGCAGAACAAGGGAGCGAACTACACCTATTTCGACGGTCACGCGGACTACGTGATCAGCAAGTGGGACACCTCCCTGGCCACCTGGCAAAACACCGCCTTCGTCGCCGCCAACGCCCCCGACTGGGCGACTTGGATCCCTTGAAGGATGAAGCGCTCCTGGCTCATCCGTGCCCTGCTAATCGCAAGTTGCGCCACAGTCCTGTGCGGCGGCTGCCGCCGGAAACGTCCTGCTGCTGACTCCACACTCTCGCCTCCTGCTGCGTCCGCCGCCACCACACCGCCATCCGCTGCCACCGTGCCACAGGAACCAGTGCCCGGCTTGCCGTTGGCGGCACAGCCGAAGCTTGGCGCTCCGATGCCGCCGATGACGACCGAGATGATGTTAAATTTCGAAGCCCGCTTCGGCCGTCCGCCCACCAACTACAGCGAGTTGTCCCGGCTCAACATAGGACCGCTGAAAAAATAAGGCTGGTAGGGCGCGTCTGTCCCAGCGCGCCCTACCCCGTGCGATCAGGCTCATCGGATATTCCTTTCTGCACCTCCGCGTCCGTCTTCGCCGCGTCGCGTTCGAGGAACTGCACCACCTTCCAGAATGCGAACCCCACGACGCTCAAGGCCATGACCGCCCACAACGTGCCCACCGCCATGTCGTGCCGGCGCTCAGAAGACACGCCGCGCAGCGCCAGCACAAATCCCGCGAGCGTGCCGACGGTGAGCAGCACCGTGAGGCCGACGACCAGTTTCACCGGCGCTTTGCGTCCCTCCACCAGCGCGCGGAAGAACACCCGCTCCGCCACATACCAGGCCGCCCCCGCCACGGAGGCAAACGCCAGCAGCGTCCAGAATGAAAGCTCGAACTGCACCGTCGGGTTGACCGATTTGATGGACTCGACGAACCCGGCGGTGAGGCCGAGGCTCCCGGCCCCGGCGCATTGCACCAGTCGGAGGAAGTCGTTCTCGGATTTCGGTGCTGGCGTTGGCACGGGCCGAACTTAGTCCTCCGGCGGACGCTGTCCAAGCCCCATGACGAAGCGGGTGGACACGAAGCCCCAATGCGCTAGCTTTCGCCGCAACGCCCCATTCCTCCCAAAATGAAACACGCATCACTCACACGCCGCCGGTGGCTCGGGGCCTCGGCAGCCATTGCGGGCAGTTTCCTGCTGCCGCGTCCTGGCAGACTCGACGCCGCGATCTCGGACGTGGCGGAGACGAAGCACTTCTGGTATCGCGGCGCACCCGTCGGCCCTTACAT
>JBEBFV010000248.1:0-9088 GCA_040081795.1 Limisphaerales bacterium
GTTCTTCAAGTTCTCAGACCCCGACCGCGCCGTGCTGATTGACGTGCTCACCTCACGCCCGGCTTTCGCCCGCGTGCTGCTCGACACCTTGGAGCAGGGGCGCATTCCCAGCGCGAGAGCGAGAATCACCGCCTTCCATGTGCGGCAGATTCGCAGCTTCAACGACGACGCCCTGAGCGCGCAGCTCACGAAAGTCTGGGGCGAATTTCGCGAGCCCGCCGCCGACAAAAAGGCGCTCATCGCCAAAGTCAAAACCCGGCTGACTCCCGACGCGCTCGCGAAAGCCGACCTCGGCGCGGGCCGGTTCCTCTTCAGCGGCGTGTGCGCCGCCTGCCATCGCCTCTACGGCCAGGGCGGCGACATCGGCCCCGACCTCACTGGCGCGGGCCGCGACAACCTCGACTACCTGCTCGAAAACATTGGCGACCCCAGCGCCGTCGTGAACGCCGACTTCCGCATGAGCGTGCTCAACCTCAAGGACGGTCGTGTGCTCAACGGCGTCATCAAGACCCGCACCGCGCAAACGCTCACCCTCAAGACGGTGACCGAAACCCTCACCGTGGCGCGCAGCGACATCGCGAGCCTCCAGGAATCCGCCCTCTCCATGATGCCCGAGGGCCTGCTCGAAGCCCTGCCCCCCGAGCAAGTGCGCGACCTCATCGCCTACCTCATGCACAAAACCCAGGTGCCGCTCCCGGCGGCAAAGTGATGGCTGGCAAACTCCCGGCAACGAAATCCTAACCATGAAAAACACAATGAAACTCACCCTCACCCTCTGCATCGCCGCGCTGCTGTCGCTCCGTGCGAATGCCGCCGAGTTTTTCGTCGCGCCCAACGGCAGCGATGTGAATCCGGGAACAGACTCACAGCCCTTCGCAACGCTCGCGAAAGCGCGCGATGCGGCGCGGACGGCGAAAGCGGCGGATGCTTCGGCCAAGCGGCGTATCGTCGTGCGCGGCGGAGAGTATTTCCTCGATGCGACACTGGAACTCACCGCCCAGGATTCGGGGCTGACCATCGAGGCCGCGCCTGGCGAGAAGCCGATGCTCTATGGCGGGCGGCGCATCACCGGCTGGCAGCGCGACGGCGAGAAGTTCTGGTCGGTGGATTTGCCAGAGGTGAAGGCCGGCAAGTGGGATTTCCGGATGCTCGTTGTCAATGGTCGCCTGTGTTCGCGGGCGCGGCTGCCGCAGACCGGCGAGTTCAAGCACCTGACCGAGTCGAAGTCCAAGTGGCGTGTCGGCCCCCATTTCGACTTTGAGCCCAAGCCGACGAAGGAGGAACTCAGCACGATTGTTTATCGGCCCGATGACCTCGGCCCGTGGCTGGACATCAAGAACGCCGAATTGTCTGTCTATCACATGTGGAGCGACTCCGTTGTCGGCTTGGCGGCGATGGATGTCCCGAAGCACACGCTCACTTTCTCCAGTCCGTGCATCATGCCGCCCGGCGCGTTCAAGGTGCAGAAATACGTCGTGTGGAACGTGCGCGAGGGCCTGACGGAGCCGGGGCAGTGGTATCTCGACCGCACGGCGGGCAAGGTCGTCTATTGGCCGTTGAAGGGCGAACTCATGGAAAAGGCCGATGTGCTCGCGCCAACAATGGCGTCGGTCATCCACATTCAAGGCAGCAAAGAAAAGCGGGCGCAAGACATCGCGCTGCGTGGGCTGACGGTGTCGGTGACCAACGCCCGGCTGCAAGTCGGGTTCGGCGCGATTAACGTGGACCGTGCAGATTATTGCACGCTGGAAAAGCTGACCGTGGTGCGCGTCGCCGGAATCGGCATCGAGACGGGCAAGGGGGCGGTGCCGTTCGCTACAGACGTTATTGGAGCGCGGATCGAGGGCTGTGAGGTGTCGGAAACAGGAGCGGGCGGCATCAAGGTGACAGGGACCGATTGCGTGGTTTCCAACAACCATGTTCATCACGTCGGTCGGATCAAACCCGGCTGCGTCGGAATCAGCAGCAACAGCGAGGGCTCTGGTCGCAATGTGATCGCTCACAATGAAATCCATGACACGCCTTACTGCGGTATCGGTGCTCGTGGTGACGGCCTGCGCATCGAGTCTAACCGCATTTACCGCGTCATGCAGGTGCTCCACGACGGTGCTGGTATCTATGTCTTCAACAAGAACAAAAACGTGGTGCTGCGCGGCAACTTCGTCTCTGACATCGTGGACACTGGCGGCTACGGCGCGTCGTCTTACTATCTCGACGCACTGAACACGGAAGCGCTGCTCGAAGGGAACCTGTCGGTCGGCGTGGTGCGTCCGCTGATGTGCAACATTGGCGAGCGGAACGTGATCCGGGGAAACGTGTTCATCAACGACGGCGACATGGATCTCTACTTCCCGCGTTCCAAGGATCATCGCTTCGAGCACAATGTCGTTTGGGCGAAGGGCCACATTGCATTTTTCCCAATCAACGCAGTCACGGAAGCGAGCGGGAACGTGTTGTTCAGTGAGGTTGGTAAGGTCGAGGGCAACAAAGTCAAAGTCGTGGGCAATGTCCTTCCTGAATCCGCAGGCGTTGAGCCGCTCGTGACTGACGCTCGCTGGACACTGGACGATCCAAAGCTGCGCGAATTTAAAACGGGCAAGGTGCGCTACGCCACCGACTCGCCGACGGTGAAACTCGGCATCAGTCCGATCGACGTGAGTAAAGCTGGCCGCACCGCAACTCAACATTAACAGATGGCGAAACTCCCGATGAAGAACCACCTCATGAAACACATCATCACACTCGCACTCCTCCTTTCGGCATTCGCCATCCGGCATTCGGCATTTTCGGCGCAGCCGAACGTCCTGTTCCTCATCTCTGACGACATGAACTGCCGCCTCGGTTGCTACGGCGATCCGATTGCGAAGACGCCGAACCTCGACCGACTCGCTAAGATGGGCGTGCGCTTTGATCGCGCTTACTGCCAGCAGCCGTTGTGCAATCCCACGCGCAGCTCCGTCTTGTCAGGCCGCTATCCCACATCGACCGGCGTGCTCGACAACGACACTTGGCTCGTGCTCGACGAGGGGCAGAAGATTTTACCGCGCTACTTCGAGCAGCACGGTTACGTTGCCGCCGAGTTCGGAAAAATCTGGCACGGACCCAACGACGGCCAGCCTAAACCGCCACGCGCGGCGAACGCGAAGAGCAAAGCCGGGGGCAACTGGTTCACTCCCGCTGAACGCGCCGAGCAGCAGGCGACGCAGCCGGATTACTGGAAGACCACTCACTCGCCGTATCGAAACAATCCGAGCCACCCGGAGAGCTACGCCTGGGCGAATGAGTTCGGCCCCATCGCCGAAGACAAGTCCGATCCAGACGGCAAGCCCGGAGCGGACACGGTGGTCGCGAACCGGGCCGTCGCGCAGCTCCAAAAGTTCGCGGAAGCAACGCAGCCGTTCTTCCTCAGCGTCGGCTTTTACAAGCCGCACGTCCCACTCAAAGCACCCAAAGAGTTTTTCGATCTCTACGATCCCGCTTCGTTGCCGCTGCCGCCGGACTTCGCCAACCAACCCACCGGCCCCGCAGGCACACCGCCGGATGAACTGCGGCACAACGTTGATCTCTTCACCAGCCGCACCTTCACCGCCGCCGAAGCCCGCGCCGCGTTGCACGCATACTATGCCTGCGTGAGCTACATGGATGCGCAGTTGGGCCGCGTGCTCGATGCGCTGGAGAAAAACGGTCTGCGCGAAAACACCATCATCGTCTTCTGGGGCGACCACGGCTGGCATCTCAGCGACAAGGGCATGTGGGCCAAAGGCACGCTCTTTGAAAACGCCGCGCGCGGCCCGCTCATCATCGCCGATCCCCGCCAGAAGACCGCCGGGCAGAGCAGCCCGCGCGTCGTGGAGTTTCTGAGCATGTTCCCCACGCTCGTCGAATTGTGCGGCGTGCCCAAGCCCGGCTGGCTAGAAGGTGCGAGCCTTGTCCCGCTCTTGAAGAACCCGCAAGCCGCGTGGGATCGCCCCGCGTTCACCGCGCAGCCGCGCGAATGGTTCATCGGTCGCAGCATCCGCACCGAGCGCTGGCGCTACACCGAATGGGACGAAGGCCGCCGTGGCAGCGCCTTGTTCGATCACGACAACGACCCGCACGAAATGCGCAACCTCGCCGCCGATCCCGCGCAAAAGGACACCGTCGCAAAACTCCAGCAGCAGCTTCGCGAAAGCAAAGTCGGCCAGTCCATGCGGCGCACGAAAACCACCGCGAACTAACTCAACGCTGAGCCTGCCATGAATGCACCCACCTCACCCCAAGATCTTCGCCTCCTGAACCGCCGCTCGTTTCTCTCCGACCTCGGCGTCTCCACCGGCGGCCTCGCGCTCGCGCAGTTGCTCGCACGCGAAGACTTGCTCGCGGCACCAGCGGGCGGGCCGATCCGACCGCGCATTGATTCCACGCGGCCCTTCGCCGCGCGCGCGCCGCATTTTCCCGCGAAGGCTGAACAGGTGCTCATCATTTTTTGCGCGGGCGCGGTGAGTCATGTGGACTCGTGGGATTACAAGCCGGAGCTGTTCAAGCATCACGGCAAAGTGCCGCCCAACGCACCGAAGGTCACATTCCAAGGACCGATTGGAAACCTCGCGAAGCCGTTCTGGGACTTCAAACCGCGCGGACAGACGGGCAAGATGGTGTCCGACTTGTTCCCGCATCTCGCCGAACTCGCCGACGACATTTGTTTCATCCACTCGCTTACCGGCAAAAACAGCGCGCACACGCAGGCCGAGAATTTCCTCTCCACCGGCTTCACCGTCGAAGGCTATCCGAGCCTCGGCGCATGGACGACCTACGCGCTCGGCACTGCGAATGAAAATCTTCCCTCCTTCGTCGCCATAGCCGACCCCCGCGGACGCCCGCAGGCCGGGCCGAATAACTGGGGCTCCGGCTTTCTGCCCGCCGCATTCCAAGGCACCGCCTTCAGCGCCGCCGAGCCGCCGCGCAATCTCACCGCGCCGATGAGCGTCAAGGAGAGCGCCAACCGCGCGACGGTGGACCTGCTCGCCAGGCTCAACGACGAACACCTCACCCATTACCCCGGCGACACCGACCTCACCGCGCGCATCAGCAGCTACGAACTCGCCGGGCGGATGCAGATGTCCATTCCGAGCCTTTGCGATCTCACGAAGGAATCCCAAGCCACGCTCGAAACCTACGGCGCGACTTCATCGAACGCGATCAAAGCCGAATACGCCCGCAACTGCCTGCTCGCGCGACGACTGCTGGAGCAGGGCGTGCGCGTCGTGCAGCTTTTCAACGGAGCCTACGCCAGCGGCGGCAAGCTCAATTGGGACAGCCATGCCGAGATCGTCCAGAGCCACGGTGCGCACGCCGAGATTCTCGATCAACCCACCGCCGCGCTCCTGCGCGATCTCAAGCAGCGCGGCCAGCTCGACAAGACGCTCGTCGTCTGGTGCACCGAGTTTGGCCGCCTGCCCTTCATGCAAGCCAACGGCACGGGCCGCGACCACAACATCGAAGGTTTCACCTGCTGGATGACAGGCGCAGGCGTGAAACCCGGCCTTAGCTATGGCGCGACCGACGAACTCGGCTGGAAGGCCGTGGAGAACGTCGCCACCCTCCACGATTTCAACGCCACCATCCTCCACCTCCTCGGCCTCGATCACCAACGCCTCAGCTACTACTTCAACGGCACCGAGCGCCGACTCACGGATGTGCATGGGCAGGTCCTGAAGGACATCCTCGCTTGAGCCATCATGCCTGCACCTCTCACCTGGGACAGCCCGCGAACCTCGCTTGGGATTCGCTGGGACTGACATGGGATTCAACAAACAACAGCACATCTACAAAGTCATGCCCAACGACAATCGCATCTCAGCCATCCTCAGCGACGCGGACGGCAAACGGTGGGCTTGCTGAATTCGCACGCCGCATTGCAGGCAGGAAGGAGTGCGCCGACAGATGAATGGTTTGGACTGAACCGGCGAACCTCTTTTTTTCCGCCCATGACAGCACAGCAGCAAGCCCAGCAGTTTCAGCGGGATTTCATCGAGCGCATGGGCGGCGGCCTCCAGCTCTCCGCGCTCTTCGCCACGCTGCCGATGATCGCGTTCCTGGCCAAGGACAGGCAGAGCCGCTTCGTCTGCGCCAATGCCCGCACACTGAAAATCTTCAACCTCGGGCACGAGTGGCAGATGCTTGGCAGGATGGACCGCGAATTCTTCCCCCGCGAACTGGCCGCAAGCTTCGTGGATGAAGACCGGCGCGTCATGCGCACCGGCAAGACGCGCACCTACTACGCGCAGATGGTGCCCGACATCAACGGCCCGCTGAACTGGTATGTCGTCTCGGTGACCCCGCTGCGCGATGCGCGCGGACGCATCTGCGGAGTCGCCATCGTGCTCTACGACATGCACGAGGTCGGCGGCGTCGCCCAGCCCTTTCAACAGATGGAACCCGCCCTGCGCCACCTCCACACCCGCTTCCGCGAGCCTATCGAAACGAAGCAGCTCGCCGCGCTCACGCACCTCTCCGAGCGGCAATTCACCCGCGTTTTCCACAAACTGCTCGGCGAGCCGCCGGTGCGCTACCTGATCCGCCAGCGCATCCGCGCCGCGTGCCAGGAACTCATCACCACCGACCACACCGCCGGCGCCATCGCGCTCGACTGCGGCTTCTACGACCAAAGCGCCTTCACTCGCGCTTTTCGCAACCAGACCGGCCTTGCGCCCGCCGCCTACCGCAAACGGCATCTTGGTGGATTGGGGATGCGCCGGGTAGTCTCAGGATCGCATTGAGCGGGGCGCGGCACAGGCCAGGTATGTGCGCCGAAAGTCCGTTGCCGACTTGATCCCGCGTGCCTGACGTGCCACGAGTGACCTTCATCCGACCGATGCGATCCGCCCGCATCGGCTTGTCGGCGGGGTTGTGCAGCTCGTGCGGGTCGCTCTCGTGATCGTAAAGTTTCCGTCTGCCGTGGCGTTCGTCCCATTCAATGTCGCTGAAGCGATCCGTGCGCACGCTGTGGCCGATGAGCTTCATATGCATGGGGACTATCGTGCCGAAGTCGGCCTGCCTGCCCTCCCGCTCGGATCTGCTTGGCTTGGAGCAGTTCTTCGAACACATCGGTGACTGTCCGCCTCGGAAAACAAGTGGGATTTCGCTTGAGGTAGAAGTTCACGGCCTCCCGCATAGTCACACCCGGCGGCAAATGCTTCGCGGCGTTCACGAATTCGGCAACGGCGACATTCAGTGGCGTCTCGGTGGCTTTGAGCAGATCACGAGATTGCAAGTAGATCGCTCGGTCATCCACGGTCGCTCGTAGCGACGACCAGTTGATCTCGCTGGCCTTCACCAGCACCGGCCGCCGGACAGGCTCGGTCGGTCAAATGGGTCAGCGGGACGGAACAGCTCCCCAGCGGGCGATCGGAGACCACCCTCGACCAGTGTGTGGTCGCGACGCCGGTGGCAATATCCAGCGCCGAGCGGTTCCATGAATCGAGGCGGCCATCGGAACCTGGCAGGCGGATCGGCCAAAGACCGAGAACGTCGCCCGGGCGAGACAGTGTGAGAAACAGCGCGTAAGCTCCAAAGGTGGCCTCGGTGACGAGGTGCTGGCGCGGCGCGGGAGCCACCAGGAAATTCTCGCCCTCCTCCTTCAAGGCGATGAGTGTGGTTGAGAGGCGGAATCCCTCGCTGGGGTGAACACGGATGAACGATGTCCTTTGAGGCCTACGTATGGGGACGCGGAGCAACGGCACGGTGATGCCGGACATGGCGGCGAAGTCCTGAGCGAGCCGGAGCGCCCCCCAAATCGGCGAAGAATCCGGGATCAGGGGTTGAGACCCCACTCACTATGCCGGCTATCGAGACCAATTCGGGATTTATGGTCGCTTGAGCGTTGCCGTCTGGCGGCGCGGATTGTCCATCCGCCTATGATGTCAATCCGTGCAGTGTCGCTTCCCTGTGTGTCGCGAATTCTAACTCTGGGTCCCTGCTGGATTCGTTGAACGCGGAAGGCTCGCCTGAGGATTTGAGGCTGCCCCCTGCTGTCCTTCTCAGACCTGTGCTGATTCATGGCATCGCTCTGGCTGCTCCGACGAATATCTTGGTCCGTCCCTTCGCGGCAGTTCTGCACCTCCGGTGCTGCGCCACTCTCAATTCGACGGCTGGCGCCAAACTGCTTAACACCCACCGGATACGGGCCGACGACATACTTTGCCGAGTGTGCAGCCCGTTCCTTCGGTTGGCCACCTCCGTCTGGATCACAGGGTCTGAAAGTTTGGAGACAGTTGTGGACAAAAGAGTTTCTCCTCCCTTCGTTTTTCTTCGACCCTTCTCAATGACAGTAAGCGAAGAAAAATCAACGCTGGCGGGCGTCTGCGAAAAGCGCCGCAATTTGAAGAGCCAGCCGCTTCGGGTTCGACCCCCGCCTCGCGCACCACTTCACCTCCCTCCCCCCATTTCATCGGCCATTCGATGCCAAGTAGTTGGCAACGGATGGTGAATTCTCCAGTTCGATCCTCGCGAGGGTGGCTGCGTGATAGCCCTACTTGGCGGATTCGACCCTCTTTTCGACTATTTTCAGGGGTGGCGTGTGCCGATTTGCCAATGATTCGCCACTTGCCCGCCGACAAAGTGCTTGTAGTGAAGACCTACCCTCTTCCCAGCCCCCCACAACATGCTATTCTGCCGGGTGAATGTTCTTACGCTCTCAGCTCCGCAAGCGGGATGGCAAGACTCACACTTACTGGAGTGTCGTCGAAAACCAACGTCTCCACGATCATAGGGTTTACTTTCCGTGTTGCTTCCCCACAGCGAGCGACCCGTGTGAGCGGGACGTTGCCGCCATGGAGGTCGATGTCTGGTGATGTCATTTGCATGGTTGATGACCTGCCGCCCCGATGAACCGGGCGGCAGGTGCTTGGATGCTGTTCAGGTGCCTACCGCGAGGGACTGAAGCGCCAGAACCTCGAACGGGGGCGTCGGCAACGCGGGCGGCGTCCACGCGGCTCGTTCCACCCCAGGCCACTCGCTGATCCGCGACCACCACCCTTCCAGCCACGCCACATGATCCGCGTAAGCGGCTTCGTTGATGCGTTGCAGCTCGGCCCGATGCTCCTGCGTC
>JBEBFV010000012.1:0-32166 GCA_040081795.1 Limisphaerales bacterium
GATCGAGCGCCCAGACCGGCGTGTCGAAGGTGTGGCAACCGAAGTCGCCGAGCATGCCGAGGCCGAAGTCGTAAAAGGAACGCCACTTCTGCGGCGCGTAGTCGGGACAAAAATCACGTCGCTTCGTCGGGCCGAGCCAGAGGTCCCACGCGAGTCCCTCCGGCACTGCGGCAGCCGGCGGCGGCATCGTCGCGGGATTGCCGAAATGTTTGCCGCCCATCTCCGGCCCGCCGTTGCGACAGAACACCTGCGACACCTCACCGATGACGCCGGCACGCACGGCTTCGACCGAGTTGCGGATGCCCTCATCGGCGTGGCCTTGATTGCCCATCTGCGTGATGACTTTGTAGCGCTCCTTCGCCTTGGCCAGCGTGCGGCACTGCCAGATGTCGTGGGCGAGCGGCTTCTGCGTGTAAACGTGGATGCCCCGCTCCATGGCCATCTGCGTGGCGGCGAAGTGCGTGTGGTCGGGCGTCGAAACCACCACCGCGTCGATCTCCTTGTGCAGCTTGTCGAGCATCACGCGGAAGTCGTCGAAGAACGGCTGGTTGGTGCGCCAGCTCTTCAGGTTCTCGGCGCAATGCGTGCGGTCCACATCGCAGAAGGCGACGAGATTTTCCTCCGCGCACCCTTGCTTGTAAGGCTGCTGGGCAATCCAGCCGCCCGAGCCGATGAAGGCGATGTTGAGCTTGCCGTTCGCCGACTTGCCGGGCTTGGCGATGGCGAATTGCGGGAGGGTGCTCGCGGCGACTCCAGCGGTGGCTTGAAGGAAGGTGCGGCGGTTCATGCGGTGCGGCGGTTGGTGACGGTTATTTGTAGGCGGAGACAGGTTTGGGTTGCACGCCGAGTTTGAAGTAGTTGAAGCCGCTGGCGAGCGGTTTGTAGTCGCCGACGATGTCCACGCTGCGGGTGGCGGTGATAGTGGGCTCCATGCCCATGCCCCAGTAGGCGGCGTTGATAATGAGGCGGCGCAGCCCGGCGCTTTGCAGGTCCGTGCCGCTGCCCATGGTGGAGTGAAACACGCGGGCGTTCTTCCCCGTGCTCGTTTGCCAGTGCTTGACCCACGCGACGGGCAGCGGCTCCAGCTTGGGGTTCGGCGGGTCATCGTGATTGCGGCCCATGAGCGGCTGGCCCCAGACGAGCGCGGTGCAGTCGGCGGGCAGCGCGGTGCCTTCTTTGTAAGTGCGATACACATCCGACTTCCCCCAGATGTCGGTCACGCCGGTGAGAATGGGATGGTCCTTCTGTTCGGGCGCGATGGTGCCGCGCGTGGAGTCGGCCTGCCACCGTCCGTGGTGACCCATGAACGCGCCGCCCAGCACGTCCTCGCCCCAGCGCACTTGCTTGCCGTCGATTTTGTAAGGCAGCGGCCCGCGAAAGCCGTGGTTGGCGGTGCGGAGTGCGATGAACGGCTTGCCGGAGTCCACATACTTCACGATGTGCTCCAACTCGGCTTTGGGCAGCGTGAGCAAGCGTGTGACGAAGATGACGAGGTCGGCGGAGGCCAGATGTTCGAGGCCGGGGATGTGATGCTCTTTGAACTCCGCCTCTTTGCCCTTCTCGGGATACACCGGCATCGTCGGGTCCACTTCGCCTTTCGGGTTCAGGCCGAACAGCACGGTGCAATCAAACCCGTGATGCGTGCTGAGAATTTTTGCGAGCATGGGCATGGACTGCTCGCCGCGATACTCCTGCTCCGCCGCGATGAGCACGATGTGTTTGCCTTTGCCGGGGCCATTGCCGCCGGGGTAGGTCAACCACTGAGTGCCTTCGGGCACGGGATGCGCGCGGGCGAAAAGACTGAGGCCAATCAGCAGCGCAGTGAAGAGGAGTGGGGCTTTCATTGGAAACTCAACGGCACTTCGCGACGCTCACTTCGCATTCTTCAGCAACTCGACCATCGCCTTGCCCATGGCTTCACCCACATCCATGTAAACCTCGGCCTTCCCGCCGTAGTGGCCGTTGCCGCTGCCGCCTTGCGCCATGGGATGGGTGTAGATGGTCGCAACGTTGCCTTTGAACTCGGTATATTTCCCGCTGGTGCCGTCCACGGCGAGGTGGGCATTGAGAATTAGAGCGCCGTTGCCACTGCCGCCTTTGACGGATTCACCCATCGTCGCGAGCACGAAGGGCGCGCGGGGTGCGGTGAATTCCTTTCGCACCTGTTTGATGAACTGCACGAGGTTCTGCTCGTAGCGAGCAGCGTGGCCTGGGTTGCCTGCGTCTTTCTCGCCCTGCCAAAAGAAAAAGCCTGCGACCTCGAAGCTCTTCGCGCCCGGGTAATGCTTTTCGAGTTCGCCCAGCACGGTCTTCGCGTAGGAAAGGTCGTCATCCCACTGCTTGCCGGCATACCAGTCAATCGGCTTGCCAGCCTTGTCCACCCACGGCCCGGGCTCGGTCTTGAGGCCCTTGGCCGGGTCGATTTCCCAAGACTCGGGTCTGTCCTTGTAGCCGGCGTAAACCATTTTCTTCTCCACGCCTGCCTTGTCCTTGATGACAAACTCGAAGCGCTCGCTGCCCGGCGGCAGGAGATCCCAGCTCAAGCTGCGGTTGCCTATGCAGCTTTTAAGAATGAGCACTGGAGCCTCGATGGCATTGCCCAACGGGTGCGCGATGCCGAACTCGGGGCCAATCGTGTTGCAGGTCTTTACCGTCATCCACTCGTTGTTGAGCCGCTGCATGCTGCCGCCGCCGCGCCCTTGCATCACGCGTGCGTAACGCACGTCTTTGCGCTCGATCCACGCGCCGGCGTCATCCACGAGATAGGGATACTTCCTCTTCTCCTTCACCGCGTGCTCCAGTGAACCGTCGCCGCCCTTGACCTTGCCGAGCCCGACCATGTTGGACTGCCCGAGGAGGATGAAAACCCGAACGGGCTTGGTCATGTCGGCGGGCTTGCTGCCGGGCGACTCAGCAGCCGGGACGGAGAAGCGCGAGAGAGCGAGGCCAGCGGTGGTGAGGCTGGCAGTGAGCAAGGCGGTGCGGCGAGATGTGTTCATTGTTGCGCGGGTGTTTGTGTGAACTGCATTGGTGGTTACTTCCCCTTCCTTTCGCCCTCTTTCCCATCTTTCGCCCCTTCCCAAATCTTCACGAGCACGTCGTGCATCGCCGGGTCGTGTTCCTTCAACTCGGCGCGGACGAAGGGGTAGAAATCGTTCCGGTAGAAGAAGGCTTCGGTCGCTTCGGCGAAGTATTCCTTGTGATTGGTCAGGCCGTAGTGCTTCACCTTCCGGCCGGTGTGCGCCAGGACGCTCTCGTAAGCGCCCGCCGCCTTCGCCTTCTCGTAGGTGGCGATTATTTCTGGTTGTTCGAACGAAAGAATCTGGTCGTGGTAGGCGTGTGCGAGTTCGTGAAGAATGACGGCGGGATGCTTGAGCATCTGATCGCGTGAGAGCAACTCGGCGGCTTGCGGGATGTGGACTTTGCGCGTGAGCCGGGGGTCGTGCTTGTTGGCCACGAGCCAGCCGCGGTCGGGGTGATATTGCATGGGCTTGAGCGTGGGGTGGCTGTGCTCCATCCAAATCTCCAAGGTCTGCATCTTGGCCAGCGGGCCGGCGGGCACGAGGATTTTGATGCGCTGCAAATGGTTGGCCAGCATCGCCATCGCCTTCGCGCCTTCCTCGCGGTGTGCCCCGTCCAGGAGCGCTGGCTCCACGTGAACCTTCCAGCCTTCGATGTCGCGCACGACGGGGTCGAAGCGGGCCGCGCTGCTCGTTTTGCCGGGCGTGGCTTCCTCGGGAATGCGCGGCGCGGCGTTCGCGGCGTCGCTGCGAGCTTGGGCCTGCTGGCGGATTTGCGCCTTCAACTTCGCCAAGCGCTCCGGCCATACAAACTTCGGCGCTTTCGTCGGGTCGTAACCCGCCATGTGTCCGGTCAACCGCGTGGTGGGCTTGGTGTATTTCAGCACCGTGTCGCCGAACACTTCGCGGCACAGCGCGGCGAGCCCGGGGTCGTATTCAAGCAGCTCCGCGCGCGTGTTGACGTGGTTGTGGTCGTGGTCGTTCTCACGGTTGTTGTCGAACCACGACTGCACGCCCTCGGCGAAATACTCGTGGTGGTTTACGCTCGCGTATTTGCCCTTCCACGAGCCGGCTTTCATCGCGGCGGCGTAGGCTGCTTTCACGCGCGTGTCGAAGGTTGGGTCCACGTTCACCATGCCGCGCAGGTGGATATTGTGGGCAAACTCGTGGATGAAAATGTTCTCGGTCGAATACGGGTCGCCCTCGTAGGCAAGCAGGTTCTCCTCCGCGCAGGAACAGAACGGGTCGGTGTAACTGCCGCCCATGCCGCGCGCGCGGGCATCACGATAGTCGCGTGCCGAGACCCCGGGGAAATCAGACACGGGCACTTTCCCCAGCCACACCCACTCCGGCTGGTCGCAAGTGAATTCATTCCAAGCAAGGATGCTCAGGCGCGATCCGCTTGCGACCATTGCCGCGCGCACGTCCGGGCGTTTCTCTAGCATCAAGTCAGCGAGATAAGCGGCTTCCTTCAGCGCGTAGGGATTCACCTTGGCCGAGGCGACGATGGGATAGCCGCCCGCGAAAACGCGCTGGGTGTAGAACGCCGGGATGCCGTCCGGATCCGGCGGGTCGAAGCGGAAACCCTGCACCGGCACCTTGCTGGTGGCGATGCGCTCGGCTCTGTCGTCGCGGCCCACGACGGCGAAGCGGTGGCCGAGTGTGGTGGTGATGACGGTGTGCTTCCCGGGCTCGACAGTGCCATTGGGCACGCGTTCCGTGTCGCTCTTGAGCCAGAAGATGTCGGCGGTCTGTGCGCTGCCGTTGATGATTTGGAGTTGTGGGCGAGCCGCGTTCTCCGCGCCCGGAGAACACACCGCGACGAGGCAGAGCCAGAGGAACAGAAGGGAGGTGCGCATGTGAAGGTGTGTTGGTGAATCGATTGGGCGACGGACTAGTGGACATCGACTACGCGCGCGCCGAGCACGTTCATCTTCGGCGTGACGCCGAGACCCGGAGTGGTGCTCGCGGACATGAAGCCGTTGACTCGCTGCGGTGCGCCGTCGGCTGTCGAGACGGTGACGTAGCTGTTGAAGTCCGTGGCTGTGAAGCGGAATTCCTCGGGGGTGCTGTGCGCGAGGTGCGCGATGGCGGCAGTCGTGATGTCGCCGCCCCAACTGTCCTCCAGCGTCATCGCGATGCCCATGCTCACGCAGAGGTCGCGGGCCTGCTTCGTCTTCGTGAGGCCGCCGAGCTTGCTGATTTTCAGGTTCACCACGTCCATCGCGAGGTCTGCCTTTGCGCGCAGCAGCATGTCGAGGCTGTCCACGTTTTCATCCAGCACGAACGGATGGTCCGTGTGCCGACGAACGGCGAGGCATTCCTCGTATGTGAGGCAGGGCTGCTCGATGTAAACGTCCACGTCGCGCACAGCGCGGACAACGCGCATGGCCTCGTGCTGCGTCCAGCCGGTGTTCGCGTCGGCGACCAAGCGGTCGGTCGGCAGCAGCATCGCGCGGACGGCACGGATGCGGACGATGTCGGTGTCCGGGTCGCCGCCGACCTTGAGCTGGAAGCGCGTATAGCCAGCGGCGCGGTAACCGGCGACTTTCTTCGCCATGACTTCGGGTTCCTCCTGCGAGATGGCGCGGTAGAGACGGATGCTTTCGCCGAAGCGCCCGCCCATCAGCACGCACACGGGCAGGCCGGTGGCCTGGCCGAGGAGGTCCCAGCACGCGATGTCGATGCCGCTCTTCACGTAGGGATGGCCCTTGAGCGCGGCGTCCATGCGGTGGTTGAGCTTGGCGAGTTCGCGCGGGTCGTGGCCGAGCAGGTGCGGCCCCAGCTCGCGCAGGCCGGCGCGCACGCCCTCGGCATACGCGGGCAAATAGAACGGGCCGAGCGGGCAAACCTCGCCGTAGCCAATGTGCCCGGTGTCGGTCTCGACGCCGACGATCGTGCTGTCAAAGACGGAGACGGACTTTCCGCCGGACCATTTGTAGGTGCCCTCGTGGAGCGGCAGCTCGACACGATGAGCGAAGATGCGTTTTATTTTCACGGTCGCAGTTTAAGCCATCGCGCGCGCCGATGTCTTGGTCTAGAACTTCAGCACAGCGTGAAAAGCAGCACAAACCAACGTTCCGCCGCGCCGACCCCGGCCCTGCCGCAGCCCGTGGACGCGGCGGTGCTGGAGATGCTCTTCGACCAGGCTCCGGATGTCGCGTTCTTCATCAAGGACACCGCCGGGCGCTACGTCGCTGTGAACACCTCTCTGCTCGAACGGCACGGGCTACAGCACAAGTCGCAGGTGGTCGGCAAACGCCCGTGCGATATTTGTCCCGGCGAGTTTGGCCGCCTTCCCTCCGCGCAAGATGCCGCCGTGCTGCGGACGGGCCGGCCGCTGCTCGACCACCTGGAGCTGCACTGGTATGCCCCCAACAAGCCCGGTTGGTGCCTCACCACGAAGCTCCCGCTGCGCGATGCGACCGGTGAGATCACCGGCCTGATTGGCATCTCGCGCGACCTGCGCGCGCCCATCGCCGCGAGCGAGATTCCCGTCGAGTTCGCCGCGGCATTGGAAGACTTCGAGAGCAACGTGGCGGCGCACACCACGCCCTCCATACTTTCGGCGCGCGCCCGTCTGGCACCGCATCGGCTGGCCCGCCTGATGAAAAAGTTCTTCGGCCTGACACCGAGCCAGTTCATCACCAAGACCCGCATTGCCGCCGCGTCGCGCCTGCTCCGGGAGACGGACCAATCCGTCGCCGACATCGCGCTGGGCTGCGGCTTCTACGACCACAGCGCCTTCACCCGCGCCTTCCGCGCCGTGACCGGGGTGACGCCGACGCAGTTCCGCGCTGGATAACGAGCAGAGGGAGGAAGCCGCGCCGCAAAGGCAGGCGGGAGTGGCAGCAGAGAACGGTGTCCAAGTTGTGGGAAACGAACTCGCCCGGTCACTTCAGCACTTCTTCCAGCCACGCGTAGGCCGCCTTCCGCTCCGCCTCGGGGAAGTCATGCGGCGCGTCCGGCGTGACGAGCTTCAGCCGCGCGGGCGCGTCGTGGAGCGCGTAGATGTCCGCTGCCTTGGCGAACGCCTTCCGCACGCCGCCGATGTCGAAGTTGCTGTCGCGGGTCGGCGAGTTCGAGAAGAAGCCGCGCGGGGCGAGCGCGCCGAGGATTTCGTAGAAGTCGAAGGGCAGCTTGTCCGCGTTGTTCCCGTAAACGTCGCGGATGCGCGGCATGTAGCGGTCGCTTGTCCAGCCGGCGACCTTGCCACCGTAGTAATCGTGGAAGGGCGTGAAGCCGCAGCTCGACACGACCGCCCGGAGCCGCTCGTCGAACACGGCCGTGAAGAGCGAGTTGTGGCCGCCGAGCGAGTGGCCAATGACGCCGATGCGCTTCGCGTCCACCTGTGGCAACGCTTCGAGCAGGTCCACGGCGCGGAGGTTGTTCCAGATCGCCTTCATCGAGCCGCTCGCGTAGTGCGTGCCCTGCTTCTTGAAGTCGTAGGGATACTCGCCGAAGGACGGGTAATCCGGCACGAGACAGACATAGCCGCGCTCGGCCAGTTCGTGCGCGTAGTGCAGCGACTTCAAACCTCCGAGGCCCGCCGGCTCGTTCTTGCCGATGCCCGTGGTCTGGTGGAGGCAAAGCATCGCGGGCGCTTTGCCGCCCGCGGGCAACGTGTGTGGAATCAAGAGCCACGCCGGCACGCGGTCGCCCGGCTCGGGCGTGAAACGCACCTTGCGCCGGAGATACTTCTCGGTGCGCTCCTCGGCGACGACCTCGACCTCCAGCGGCACGCGCCGCGCAGGCTCGGGCAACGGCCCCATCGCCTGCTGCATCCCGGCGCGGATGTGCGCGACGCGCTCGGCCCAATCCGCCTTCGTCTTCACCGGGCGCTCGTTGCCGCTCGCGTCCTTCACGACGAGCAAGTTCGCGTGGTCCGCATACGCGGCCGGCGGACCTGGCTCGAAGTGCCCGACCGGAAACCCGCTCGCATACGAAATCACAAACTCCCCGCCCGGTGTTCGATAGCGCACCGCCTCGCGCCGCGCGAAGTCGCTCGGCCCAGTGCGCCGCCGCGCGTCCGCACCGTCGGGCCGCAGATACTTCTCCGCCGCCGCCATCATGATCTCTGTCGTGCCGAAGATATGGCCGGCGGACTTGTGGACCTTGCCGTCGAGGTCGGCCTTGCCGATGAACTTCGCCTCGACGTCGAGACCGGCGCGCTTCATCGCGTCCACCATTTCCACCGCGTCGGGGAAGGGGCAGAGCGCATCCTCGGTGCCGTGAATGACGACGACTTTGCTCGTCGCGCCGAGCTGCTTCATCGCCGCGAGATGCGCCGGATGGCCGACGAAGCGCAGCGCCTGCGCGTCCGGCGTGAGGAAGTTCCGGCTGCGCGGGTCGCGGCTCCAGCGGGCGTTCAGCGAACTGCCGCCGGGGAGGTTGAACGCGATGTCGTCGGAGAGCTTCTTCATGCCGCACATGTCCACCACGCAGGCGAAGGTGCGCGGCGCGAGCTTGTTCGCCATCAGCGTCACGTTGCCGCCGCCGGAGCCGCCGCAGCAGAAGAGCCGGTCGTCGGCGAAGGGCTTGCCCAGCGCCGTGAGCTGCTCGCGCACCCACCACAGCGCGCGGAGTGCATCGAGCGCCTGAAGGTAGCCGAAGTCATACGGCTCCGGCGCGTCAATTGAGTCCGCCTTGCCGCTCTGGAGATAGTTCACGCAGACGGCGACGACGTTGAGCCGCTGCGCCAGCACGCGCGGGTCGGCGGTGCCGACGCAGTCGCTCCCGCCCCAGTTGTGCAGCGTGAGCATGATGCCGGTCTGGGCGTTCACGCCGTCGAGCGAGCCGCCGGGGAAATGGACCTGCACGCGGAACTGGCGCGGTCCCGGGCGCTGTGGCCATTCCTGCGCGGGAAGTTCGGCGGGAGAATCCTTCGCTGGCAGCGCAGGCCAGTCCGTCGGTGGGACGGCTGCGTGGGCGAGCGCGGCGAGCAGCCAGACCACCAGCGACAACGCAGGGAGCCGGCGGTCGGGGCGGTGTAAGTTCATTCGATTCATTCGGGTGGTTTGTCCTCGGATGCTAGCGGAGGTGAAAAGCCTTGATCGAGCGGACTGAGTTGCTTCACACCTACGGTTGGGAGGTGAAGGACGAGCGCGCTTCCAGGCGGGCGTTACGAGGAGGCGATACGGGATGGGTCTGGGAAGCACTGCGGGGCTGGAGGACCTGCGGGACAGTTATGGGCCAGCACTACGGGGATTCCATCTGGCGTTGAAGGCTCTGTTGACGTCGCCAGCTATCGCTGGATCGCCCCAAAAGTTGGTGTCACCACGATCAATGAAGTCCACGCGACCGTCGGCAAATCCCACTTGCGAGCGGTTCTTGTGGCGGAAGATGCGGACCGTCCGCTGAGGTGTGTTGGCTGGACCAGCTCCCTGGCTAAACCAGTCGGTGTGATTCATATAGGGAGCCCACATCATGTAGTAGTCTGCAAACATGATGGTGTAGTCAGGTCGCTGGGCGGTTTCAGAGAAGGCCGGAGCACCTCCGCCACCGGGATAACCTGCTGCGGTCCCTCCGATGTAGCGGCTGTAGCCGTAATGCGGCCAGTCGCCGTTGTCGGGAAGGGGCGCACCCCCGCTAATGGGAACTGTTTTCGGAACCAGGCCGCAGCGGAACATTTTGGTGCTGGCCACGCCCAGTCCCATCAAGGTGTCCATCCATGAAACAAGCCGGAAGAGGCCGACGCCGGGAGACACGCCGCTGCCGTTGGGATCCTGCCAGAACTGGTAGCCCGGCATCTGGGGGTTCGTCTGGTCCAAGTGGCTGGCCACGCCCAACTGCTGGTTGACCCAGTTCTCGGGAAACCGGCCGCGGTCCTCCGAGTAAAACCGCATCAGGAGGGTCATCTGCTTCTGGTTGTTCATGCACGTCGCGCCGCCGGCCGATTGCTTTGCCTTGGCGAGCGCAGGCAGGAGCAGGGATGCCAGGATCGCGATGATTGCGATGACGACAAGCAACTCGATGAGGGTAAAGCCCTGTGGCTTTTGCCGGTGGACCGGAACGGGGTGCATGGGGGCGAATTTCTTCCTGTGTGCGCGCTTGTCAACCACGATTTTTCAGGCTCCACTCGCCCCGTTCACCGCAAACCGATCTCGCGCCATGCATCCCACCAGAACCTGTTCCGCGTCATGCCACTTGCTGGCAGCACTTTCCCTGAGTCTCCTGCTCCTTTCGGGGTGCGGCGGCTCCTCCGGGTTCAAGTCCCTCAAAGCCAAAGCCGAGAAGGGCGACCCTCAGGCGCAGTTGGAGCTGGCGCAGATGCACCTGTATGGCAAGGGCGCCAAGCAGGACCACGTCGAGGCGATCAAGTGGTGCGAAAAGGCGGCCGCCAAGGGCCTGCCCGCAGCGCAGCGCACCTACGGCGTGATGCTCCGCGATGGCTATGGCGTGGATCGAAATATCGCAAAAGGCCGCGAGTGGCTCGCGAAGGCCGTGGAGCAAGGCGATGCCGAGGCAAAGGTGGAACTCGCCGCAACGCCAGTTCTCCCCGCCGCCGGTCCTCCCAGGCAGTGAAGGCCGCGGGAACGATCCCGCCCTGCACGGCTACTCGCTGGCCGCTCGATACAGGAACGGGCGGCGGAAGATGCCGCCAAAGTGGTGCGGGTTCTGGAGGCGCAGCGTGATGGAGTTCTTGCCTGCCTTCAGGTGGCCCGCCACGTCCACGTCCCACTCGAACTTGTAGTCGTTATACCACCACATCGCCTTTTGCTCGCGGTGCGCGACGAGGCTGCCGTTCACGTAGAGCCAGCACTCGTTGAAGAGGCCGGGGAACATCAGCCGCACCTCGCCTTGGGTGTCAGCGGCCTTGAGGTCCATGTCCGTGCGATACCACGCGTGGCCGGTGTAGCTGTGGAAGTCCGGCGTGATGACGCCCTGCGCCTGTGCGTAGAGGTCCGTGCGCAACATTTCCCAATGGCCCGGATTGTTCCGGTGGACGGACGTGCCGGACTTCTCCTTCTGACTCTTCCACCAGCTCAAGTCCGCGTCGCGATACGCCCAGCCGCTCGACAGGCCGGTGTCGTTCGGGTCGCGGCGAAAGGCCCACTCCAGCGGCGTCTTCGCGATGAGCTTGCCCTTCGTGCCGTCGGTCAGCGCGAGCAGGTCGCGGTATTGCTTCACTTCGCCGGGGAACCACGCGGGGCCGGTCTTCTCCGTCTCCGGCACCACGCCCACGACACGCGTGGTGAACGTCGGGTTCATGTTGGCCAGCGCCAGTCTCGCGGCCAGCGCGCGCTCTCCGGCGGCGGCAGCGGCCTTGAAGTCTGTCTCGGTCGCGGCGGCGGCGACCATTGCCATGTAGTTCTCCAGCACGTCGAAGCCGAGGCGTGTGAACTTCATGCGCTCTTCGAACTTCTTCCAATCGCGCGGCAGCTCGCCAAGCTTGCGCGACGTGGTTGCCATGATCGCATCCGCCGCGAGCAGGTGCTTTTTCAACTCCTTCACCAGCGCCGGCGTGTAGATGGCGGGGGCGACGAAGTGCTCGTGTTCGGTGACGATGGTTTGCTGCCACGCCTGATTGATTGCAGTCCAATACGCGGCCATCGGCACGGCAGCGGGCCCGTAGAACTTCGGGTAGAACTCGGCCAGCAGCTTGTCCACGTCAGTGTCCGGGTTCCAGCAGAGTTGCAGGCGCACGTGCAAGTTCAGGAACGTCGTGGCCATCGCGCCGCGGCTCTCGGTGGCGACGCCGAGGATGCCGGCCTTGCGATAGTGTTTGATGTCTTGGCGGATGGAGGCGATGGCCGGGTTCGGGATGTCGCGCCAGACAAGCATCCCCTGGTCGTAGTCGTAGATCGCCACGCGTCCCTGCATTACCTGCGCCCAGCGATACATCATCTCGCGATACTCCTGGCGCGGCGGCGACTTCGGGTCGTCCATGCCGTGAATCGGGTCTATGTCGATCGGCGCGAGATACGCCACGAGCGGCTTCTCGGCGATGACGTTGCGCTGTGGCGGCAGAGTGATGTTCGCGTAAGCGAGGAAGCCAATTTTCGCCGGGCTGGCCGGGTGTTCCTTCACGAGCCGCCGCGCGACGCCGTTGTAGAACGTCATGAACGCGTCGGTCATCGAAGGCGTGAGGAAATACTTGTCCACGTAGCCGGACTTCAGCTCCTTGTCCTTCGGCGAGTCAGACTCATACAAGCCATCCTCCAGCCCGAGCATCACGTGCTGGCCCTTGCCGAACGAGTCCACGACCTGCCTGGCGACATGCTCGGCGGTGGCGTCCTCGGCGATGGGGACGTTATACATCGTCTTGCCCTTCGGGACGAGATCCTTGGTGTATTTGCCGAGCGCGTGGCCGCTCGGGACGTTCACGTTGTTGCCGAAATTGCGCCGCTGAAACTCCGCCTGGCCGAGCGTGCTCGCGTTCCATGAGAGCCAGTAGTGTCGGACCTCAAAGGGCGAGCCGTAGGCGAAATCAAGCGCGCCCACCTTCAGCGCCGCGTGCTGTGGGATGCACTCGCCGAAGTCCGTCGGAAGATACCAGCGGCAGCCCCAGAGGTGCAGCAGATGCGCGGCGGCGTAGTAATGAGCCTCGTCGTGGTTGCCCGCGAGAAACACGCGGTTGCCCTTGCGCCGCACGACAAAAGCGTCGGCGCGCAGCGTGGGATTCGGCTTGGCGGCTTTCGTGAGCGCGCTTTTCAGCGACGCATCCACCTTCAGCGCCTCCTCGCCGACGATGAGCGCCGGCGTCTTCGCCGCAAGCGCTGCTGCGACGGACTCGGCGGTGTCCGCGAGCGATGGCTTCGCTCCGGTCATGATCTCGATGTATTTCACCAGGTCCGTGGCGGCCTGCTTCTCCCATTTGCCCGCGGCGGGGGAAACGACGACGACGGCATTCGCCCCGGTGGCATCTGCGAGCAGCAAGTCGTCCCGGCCAGAGGCGCCGGCGGTTTGGGCGGCGAGATGCGGTAGCGGAAGCGAGAGGGCGACGAGGAGCAAGAGCAGCGGCTTCATAGTGTGCGGAGTGCCTGAATCCTGATGGGCTGGCGGGACCGGAACAACTGAAATGTGTGGTAGGGGTTGTGAGCCGGGTGGCGCGGTGGCAGCCTCCGGGCGTGTCAGTTGTCGTCCCACATGAACTCGCCTGTCTGCTTGCGGAGGTGCCTGAACTGGCGCGCGCGTTTCTCGTGGGCGGGTGCGTGCGCGATGCGCTGCTCGGCCTCTCGGTGAAGGATTTCGATGTCGAGGTCTTTGGCGTCAGCTACGAACGGCTGGCCAAGGCGCTCCGGCAGTGGGGCAGGGTGGACTTCGTCGGGCAGTCCTTCGGTGTGGTGAAGCTCACGACAGGCAGCGGGCTGGCGTATGACTTCTCCATCCCGCGTCGCGACCGCAAGGTGGCGCAGGGGCACAAGGGCTTTGAGGTCGAGTTCGACGCGAGCATCACGCCGCAGGAGGCCGCGAGCCGGCGGGACTTTACCATCAACACGCTGATGTTTGACCCGCGTCGCGGCGAGGTGCTGGATTTCTTCGGCGGGCAGGCGGACTTGCGTGAGCGCGTGCTGCGGCATACGAGCGCGGCGTTTGTGGAAGACCCGTTGCGCGTGCTGCGCGGGATGCAGTTCGCTTCGCGCTTCAACCTGCGCGCCGCGCCCGAGACCATCGCACTATGCCGGAGCATCAAGGCGAGCTTCGGCGAACTCGCGGTAGAGCGCGTGGGCGATGAGTGGTTCAAGTGGGCGGCGAAGAGCGCCGTGCCGTCGGTGGGGCTGCGCTTCCTCGCGGACACGGAATGGATCGAGCACTTCCCGGAACTCTCCGCGCTGCGCGGCACGCCGCAGGACCCCGAGTGGCATCCGGAGGGCGATGTCTTCACGCACACAGGGCACTGCTGCGACGCGCTGGTGAAGCTGCCGCAGTGGCAGGCGGCGGACGAGGCGTCGCGCATCGCGTGGATGCTCGCGGTGCTGGCGCACGACTTCGGCAAGCCCGCGGCGACGCACGAGGCGTTGCGCGACGGTCGGATGAGAATCGTTTCCCCCGGCCACGAGCAGGGCGGCGTCGAGCCGGCGTTGAAGTTCCTCGAACGCATCCACGCGCCGCACGCCATCCGCGACCGCGTGCCGCCGCTGGTGGCGAATCACCTCGCGCACATGCAGCCGGTGACGGACCGAGGCGTGCGGCGGCTCGCGAAGCGTCTGGAGCCAGAGACCATCGCGGGCCTCTGCGTGATCGTGACGGCGGACCACAACGGCCGTCCGCCCAAGCCGCCGTGCGTGCCCGAGGGCGTGAAGGCGCTGCTGGCGAAGGCCGAGGAACTGCGCGTGCAGGACAGCGCGCCGAAGCCGATTCTACAGGGGAGGCATTTGATTGCGGCTGGGATGAAGCCGGGCAAGGAGTTCAAGGCCATCCTGCACGAGGCGTTTGAAGCGCAGTTGGAAGGGCAGTTTGGCGACCTCGACGGAGCCGAGGCGTGGTTGCAAAACAAGCTGGGCAGTTAACTGGCAGGAGGTCGGAGGGAATCCAGTTGTGTGTCCGCTGCGCGCTGCCGCTTCGCGATTTCCTCAGTCGACAGAGTCAGACGTTCTTCAAGTAGCTCTAGTCTTTCGTCTGCGCGCCGTTTTGCTTCTGAGTGAAAACTCGACATGACTATGAGCGCTGCAACGTAGGCGAGGAGTGGTCCGTCGGATGATTTCATTCGCCAAAGGGCCACTCCAAACCCAAGGCCAATTGCCATGGTGAATCCGTCTGACCAGTGCGGCCACCTGCTCTTTCCGCGTTCGGCCCGCAGCTTGATGGCCATTCGGGTGAGGCTGTCCAAATCTTGGACGTCCTGCGGAGGAGTGAGCGGAGCGGCCATGCCAGTGGTGTAGCGCACGGAGTCATTGTCGTCCAGCGCGGGATTGGGAATGCTTGCTGTCGTCGCCTCCTTCCCCTCGAATTGGGGCGCAGTGGAATGCGCCCCTACCGGCTCATGCAAACAACTCTTCCAGCGGCGTGCCGCTGGGGAGGATGGGGACGGGGCGGCCTTGGTGGTCGTCGTAGGACTTGGTCGGGTCAATGCCGAGGTGGCGATACATCGTGGCGAGCACGTCCTGCGCGGTCTTGGGATTCTCGGCGGGGAAGGCACCTTGCTTGTCGGATGCGCCGACGACGCGTCCGCCCTGGATTCCACCACCGGCGACGGCGGCGCTGAAGACGTTCGGGTAGTGGTCGCGTCCGCCGGTGGCGTTCACGCGCGGCGTGCGTCCGAACTCACCCCACGCGATGACCATGGTGTTGTCGAGCATTCCGCGCTGGTCGAGGTCTTCGATGAGCGCGGTGTAAGCGCGGTCCCAGCGCGGGAGGAAGCCGTCGCGCATGGTCTCGTAGCCTTTCACGTGGGTGTCCCACCAGCGGAGATCAACGGTGACGAGGCGCACGCCGGACTCCACGAGGCGGCGGGCGAGCAGCATTCGCTGGCTCCATGCGGGCACGCCGCAGCGGTCGGGCGTGGGCGCGATGTATTCGGGCATGAAGCCGTAGCGTTCGCGGATGCTGGCCGGCTCGGAGTCGAGGTCGAAGGCTTTGCGCGCGTCGGGGCCGCCGACGATGTCCCACGCCTGTTGCTGGAAGCTGTCCATCGCGCCCATGACGCCGGAGGCATCAACCTCGCGGCGGATCTGGTCGAAGCTGCCGAGGAGCTTGCGGCGCTCGTCGAGGCGATCGAAGGAGAGGCCGTCCACGGGTGAGAAGTTCGGGAGGGAGAAGGGGCCGCCCTTCGCGGGATCAGCCTGCGTCTCGAACGCTCCGTAGCGGGACCCGAGGTAGGCGGGGCCGCTGCCGGGGAGGTTGCGCGGGATGATGACGTAGGGCGGGAGCTTGGGGTTGAGGTGGCCGAGTTCCTTCGCAACGATGGCCCCGCAGCTTGGGTAGGCGTTCTGCTCGACGTTCTGGCCGGGGGGATGGCCGGTGAACATGATCTGGTCGCCGGCGGAATGGCCGGCATCCGTGTGGTGCAGGCTGCGGATGACGGAATACTTGTGCTGAATCTTCGCCGACATCGGCAGGAGGTCGCAAATCTGGACGCCGGGAACGCTGGTGCGCATGGCACCGAACGCGCCGCGATAATCCTGTGGAGCGTCGGGCTTCGGATCCCACGTCTCGTGCTGGCTGGGGCCGCCGCGCATCCAGAGGATGATGACGGATTTTTCGCTGGAGGTCTTGCCGCCGGTGGCCTTGGCCTGCGCTTCGAGGCGGAGGAGGTTTGAAAGAGAAAGTCCCGCGAAGCCGAGGAAGCCTGAGCGGAGGAATCCGCGGCGGTCAGCGCGCAGAAGTCGGCGGAACTCAGGGCAACCGATGTGTTCAGGGCGGAGGTTCATGCGGCGAATCGTTGCAGTGTCAGATGGCCCCAGTCAGAGGTGAATTCAAGTGTTTTTCCCCGGCTGGCAACTTTCGTGGGTGAACCGGCGGGCTTTGGGATTGAGGCCCGTTTCGCAATGCCCTAGGCTTCCCGCCCATGAACGTCTTTGTCACGGGTGGCGCGGGCTACATCGGCTCGGTGTGCGTGGAGGAACTGCTCAACGCCGGGCACGCGGTGACGGTCTTCGACAACCTCACCGAGGGGCATCGCTCGGCAGTGGATCCGCGCGCGAAGTTCGTGCTCGGCGATCTCGCAGACAGGGAGTTGGTAGCGCGGGCGCTGGCGGATGCGCGGGCGGAGGCTGTGATCCACTTCGCAGCGCACGCGCTGGTCGGCGAGTCCATGCAGAACCCTGGGAAGTATTTCCGCAACAACGTGGCGAACGGCCTGAACCTGCTGGACGCCGCCGTCACCGCGCGCGTGCGGAAGTTTGTCTTCAGCTCGACGTGCGCGACCTATGGCGTGCCGGAGAAGATGCCGATGGACGAGTCGCTGCCGCAGTTGCCGGTGAACCCCTACGGCGAGTCGAAGCTGATGTTTGAGAAGATGCTGCTGTGGTATCGGCAGTTGCACGGGCTGGAGTTTGTGGCGTTCCGCTACTTCAACGCGGCGGGCGCGAGCAAGAAGTTCGGCGAGCACCACCGCATCGAGACGCACCTGATCCCCAACGTGCTGAAGGTCGCGCTCGGCCAGCGCCCGCAGTGCGAGATCTTCGGCACGAACTACCCGACGCCCGACGGCACGTGCATCCGGGACTACATCCACATCGTGGACCTGGCACAGGCGCACATCCTCGCGCTCACGCCGGGACGCGCGGGTTTCTTCAACCTCGGCAACGGCTCGGGCTACTCGGTGCGTGAGGTGATCCAGGCTTGCGAGAAGATTTCCGGGCTCCCGATCAAGGCAGTGGAGCAGCCGCGTCGCGCTGGCGATCCGCCTCGGCTCGTGGCCGCCGCAGACAAGGCGTTCAAGGAACTGGACTGGCAGCCGAAGTTTCCGAAGCTGGAGGACATCGTCGCGACGGCGTGGGACTGGCATAAGCGGCACCCGGCGGGTTATCGGGACTGAACGATGGCTCAGGGATTCACCCGAAGCGGGATTTTTACACAAATCCGCAAGTGGCGTTGTCTATGAGTCGAAGTGAGCAGCAATGCAGCATCGGCGGATGAGTGGTGCCGGGAATTGTTCGAGGCCCAGGCGGCCAAGCTAATTCTCTACGGTCGCGCGCTGGGGCTGTCGCACGCCGAAGCGGAGGATGTGGTGCAGGAGGTGTTCCTTGAACTGCTGCGGCGCACCTCAGCGCCGGAGCAGCCGGAGCGATTCCTAGTCCGGGCCTTCCGCAACCGCGCCTACAACCATCGCCGCAGCCTTTGGCGCAGGATCGCACGCGAGTTCGAGTCGCACATCTGGTTTGAAACCGCGCCGGACACCGCGCCTGCCGAAGTGGCGGCAATGAAATTGCTGGCCCGGCTCCCGGCTGCGCAGCGCGAAGTCATCGTGCTGAAACTCTGGCACGGGCACACGTTCGAGGAGATCAGCACGTTGACAGGCGTGTCGCCTAATACCATTGCCGCTCGTTATCGTTACGGCCTGCTCAAGCTGCGGGCCACGTTGAAAGGACAAGATCATGAAGACTGGGAACGATTCGGAAACCAAGATGGCCGCGTGGACGCCGCGCCGCCCCTCGACCCGGCTGACACGGAGCATCTTCGCGCCGCGAACGCCTGAAGCCGTTGGGGAAAACGGCCTGCTCGTCGCGCCGGCCTTGGCTGGCGCGCGGCTCTGGCGTTGGACCGTGGCGACGGCTGGCTGCGCTGTGCTGGGCGTGCTTCTGACAGGCGGCGAACGCGGAATCGCCGCCGCGCGGATGGCGGAAACCAACGCGTTTGCGCTCCTGTCCGTGTTGAGTAATCAGCAGTCGGCGGCCTATCACACGACTCGTTCCCATAGCGAGTGGAACCACTGGTCGCGGCCGCTTTTGGAATGGACAAACACTAGTCGTTCGCCTTCAAGTATGGCCTCTTTTTCGCCCCGCAGAGCGAACTGAACACCCCAAGCATGAGCCAGGAAAAAGCGAAGCCGAACGGCGGCAAGAAAACTGACGTAAAGGCCCGGCCTTCGCCAGTCCCCGCAGCGAAAGCTGCCGCCGTCGCGTCCGAGCCGGTCCCCGGCCCCGTGGCTCCGCTGTTCAACCGCGTGGACTGGCTCACGTTCGCCATCACGTCGCTGCTGGTTTTTCTCGGCTACTACTGGACGCTGGCACCGGACCTGACGCTGGAGGATTCAGGCGAACTCGCGGTCGGCTCGTTCTACGCGGGCGTGCCGCATCCGCCGGGCTACCCGGTCTGGACGATCTTCACCTGGCTGGTGTGCGAGCTGGTGCCGGTGTCGAACATCGCGTGGCGCGTGGCGCTGGCGTCGGCCATCCAAGGCGCGCTCGCGTGCGGCTTCATCGGGATGATGGTGTCGCGCGGGAGCGCGATGATCATCGAGGGCTTCGAGAGCCTGCGCGGCATCGAGCCGAAGGTGGAGAAGGCCATCTGCGTCGTGTGCGGCTACGTGGCCGGGATGCTGATGGGCTTCAACGGCTATCTCTGGAGCCAGTCGGTCATCGTCGAGGTCTATGCGATCAGTGTCCTCTCGCTCACGGGATGCCTGATTTTCCTGATGCGCTGGATGCACGCGCCGCACCAGCGGAAATACCTTTACTGGTCCATCTTCTGGCTGGGCATCTGTTTCACGAACCACCAGACGCTGCTCGTCGCGGCCATCGGCATCGAGGTGGCCGTGCTGGCGCGCGACGTGAAGCTGGGCCGCGACGTGTTCTTCGGCAACTGCGTGCTCTTCCTCCTCGCCGGCCTGCTGCTGTTGATCCGCTACGGCGGCGCGGCGGGCATCGCCAACTCGGGGCTGAACCTCGCCTACATCAAGGCCTTCGTCGTCATCGGCCTCGCCTCAATGGTCGTGACCGCGTGGCTCTTCATCCAGACTGGCGCGAAACTCGGGACGGAGTGGAAGTCCGCCGTCATGATGCTGCTGATGTGGGTGCTCGGCGCGTCGTTCTACTTCTACATGCCGCTGGCGGGCATGAGCAATCCGCCGATGCAGTGGGGTTACCCGCGCACGGTCGAGGGCTTCATCCACGCGCTGACGCGCGGCCAGTATGAGAAGGGCAACCCCACCTCCGGCTTGGACAAGTTCTTCGGCCAGCTCCAGACCTACATGGACGGCTCCATCGAGGAGATGAACATCGTCTATCTCTTCATCGGCCTCATCCCGCTGGCGGTGATCTTCTACCGCCGCATCGAGCAGGAGGAGAAGATGTGGCTCGGTGTCGCGTCCGCCTTGTATGCGCTGGTGGCCGCAGTGGTGTTGCTGAGAAGTGTTCCGGAGCACGTCCACCTCTTCAAGGCATTGGCCTCTCTCGTCACCGAGCGCTCGCTCGCTCCGCTGCTCGAAGCCTTCCCCATTCTTCCCGGTGCCATCTATGGCTACCTGTTCCTCCTGATCGGCATCATCCCGTTCCTCTTCCTGCGCCATGCCGGTGGACGGGTGGAGCGCTCGTGGCTGGCCGGGTTGACGACTGTTTTCCTCTTCCTGTCGCTGATGCTGATCTACCTGCTGAACCCGCCCCCGGACCGGCAGAGCCAGCAGTTGAACCGCGTGTTCTTCACCGCCTCCTACGTGCCGGTGGCGATGTGCGTGGGCTACGGCCTGGCGATGATCGCCGCCGCAGTCGTCACGCAATACGCACGCTTCCGCCTCGCGCTGCTGGCTGGTTGCGCCGTCGCGGCGGCGGTGGCGTGGGTCGCGCTGGACGACCTGAAGGTCGAATACCCGCTGGCCATCATCACGGCGCAGTTCGCTCTGGGCCTCGCGGTCGCTGGCATTCTCCTCTTCGCATTTTGCCGGACGCGCGTGCCGGTGGTCCTGCTGCTGGCGATCTTCGTCGCGATGCCCGGCCACACGATCCTTTCCCACTGGTCGGAGAACGAGCAGCGTGGCCACCTCTTCGGCTACTGGTTCGGGCACGACATGTTCACGCCGCCCTTCGAGGACAGCAAAGGCAACCTCAGCTATGACCGCAAGGAACGCGAAGCGGCGCTGAAGGATCCCAAGCGCGCCCCCTTTACCTACCCGGAGATGACGCCGCACACCGTCCTCTACGGCGGCACGGACCCCGGTCGCTTCTGCCCGACCTACATGATCTTCTGCGAGAGCTTCATCAAGCCAGAGCAGCGCCGGAACCCGGACTTCGACCGGCGCGACGTTTACATCATCACCCAGAACGCCCTCGCGGACGCCACCTACCTGATGTATATCCGCTCCCACTACAACCGGAGCACACAGAAGGACCCGCCGTTCTTCACCGGGCTGGTGGATCACCTCCAGAGCCTCGCGCTTAAGAAAACCGAGCGTGAAAAGCGCTCCCGTGGCCAGGCTTACCAGATGGGCGCTCTCTCGCGGATGATCGGCCTCGGCGACATCGCCGCCAAACCCCTCGACTGGCTCTTCGGCGCGAAGATCGGCGCGGCCATCGAGCGCGACCGTCGCGCGGGAACATCCCTGTTCAAGCCCGAGCACTTCACCAACGCCAAGTCCATCGCCGCCAAGCTCCAGCCCGGCCCGCAGCAGGACGCGCTCTCCAAGTGGCTCCACGAACAGCTCTCCCTCGACACCCGCACACTCCTCGCAGGCGGCGACGAAGGCGCGCTCCGCAAGGCTTTGGCCTCCGACTTCAACCGCCTCATCGAGCGCGAGATGCCCGACCGCTGGAAAGTCTTCGACGACCTTCACCGCATCTACCAGGAGCACGACGAGGCGGCGCGCAAGGCCCAGGAGCAGGGCAACGACCCGCAGGCCCAGGTCGCCATCCAGAACATCAAACTCGCCCGCGAGAAGGCCATGCAGGCGCGTCGCGACGAGTTCTTCGCCGGCGTCGCGCCCTTCTACAGCACCAACCGCTTCGCGCACGTGAAGCTCGACCCCCGCCTGCAACGCTTCGCCAAGCAGGACCTCACCTGGGCCGCCATCCGCCTCAACCGCCTGCTCCTTGAAGCCGCCTACCCCGACGCCATCACGAAGAGCGAGGGCGGCGTGTATCCCGATTTGGAAATCCACACCGCCAGCGTGGAAGACTCCTCCAAGGCCTTCACCGAATACGTCGAGGATGCGCGCAAGCGCCTCGAACACGACATGAAGCTGCCCAACGAGCCGCGCCAGATACGGCCCGGCGAGGACGTGAAATACGACGAGGCCACCGGCCGCATCCAGGTCAGCGGCCAGGTCGCCGTCATGTCCATCAACGGCCTCCTCACCAAGATCATCTTCGACAAAAACCCCGGCCACGACTTCTACGTCGAGGAAAGCTTCCCGCTCGAGTGGATGTATCCGCACCTCACCCCCTCCGGCATCATCATGAAGATCAACCGGCAGCCATTGCCGGAGATGACGCAGGAAGTCGTGGACCGCGACCACCGCTTCTGGAGCAAGTATTCCGAGCGCCTCATCGGCAACTGGATCACCTACGACACCACCGTCTCCAACATCTGCGAATTCGCCGAGCAGGTGTATGTCCGCCGCAGCCTCAAGACCGTCAAGGTCGCCGGCAAGGAAGTCTTCCCCGACGCCCGGTTCATCCGCGACGACGACGGGCAGAAGGCCTTCTCCAAGCTCCGCAGCGCCATCGCCGGCGTTTACTTCTGGCGCATCAACGAGGCGGGCCGGCGTGGCAACGAGTGCCAGCAGCGCGGCGACATGGTCGGCCACAAACGGCATATCGAGGAGCAGCAGCGCATGATCAAGGAATGCGACTTCGCCTTCCGCCAGGCCTTCGCCTTCTGCCCGTTCAGCCCGGAGGCAGTCTTCCGCTACACGAACCTTCTCATCAGCATGAACCGCGTGGCCGACGCCCTCGCCATCGCGCGCACCTTCCAGAAGCTCGACCCGAACAACCAGTCCGCCCGCGGCCTGATAGACCAGCTCACGGACATCAGCCAGAAGATGGGCGGGGCAGCTCAGGCGCAGCAGCAGCTCGCCCAGGCGCAGGCGCAGGTGGGCCAGCTCGAAGCCAGCTTCCGCGCCAACCCCGCCAACGCACAAGTCGGCCTCCAACTCGTCGCCGCCTACGCGCAACTCCGCCAGACCAACGCCGCCATCGGCACCCTCGACATCCTTGCGCAGACCGGCGGCAACGACATCATGACACTCGTCCCCCTCGTGCAGGCTTACGCGCAGCTTGGCCAGCCCGCGAAGGGACAAATGATCATCAGCCGCCTCCCGCCGCTCGCCGACCAGGTCATCGCCACCCCGCAGGCGGACACCGCGCGCCTCCAGGCCGCGCTCCAGGCCTACCAGATGATCGCCGGGACGCAGCCCACGAACCTTGTGCCCGTGCAGGGCATGGAAAAGACGCTCAACCGCCTCGTGCAGTTGAATCCCACCAGCCCCGAGCTGTGGTATGACCTCGGCGCGCTCCTGAGCTACCAGGCAAAGACAAACGCCGCGATCCAGGCCGTCAGCAACGCCGTCCACCACAGCAACGCGCGCCTGAAAAAGACTCCCGGCGAGCGCGACCTGCGAGCCTTGGCCTCCACCGACGGACGATTCAACCTCCTGCGCCCAAGCCCGGAGTTCCAGAAGATCGTCGCACCGAAGTAGAAGCAGGCGGGAAAGTGGGAAAGTGGGAAAGTGAGGGAAGACGTTCCGTTCTCACACCCTCCCGCTTTCTCATTCTCTCACTTTCTCACCCGCTCACTCTCACACCAGCACACTTTCCACCCTCACACCTGCCCCAAGAGCCGCTCCACCTGCGTCAACGTCACCTCCGGGCCGCCCTCCGTCCAGATCACGTAGTCCGACTGCGCCATCTTCTTCTCGATGGACCACTGCGCCCCGAGCCGCTGCTGGATCTGCTCCGCCGTCCACCCGCGCGCCGCGAGCCGTTGCTGTTGCGACGTCGCCGAGCACGCCACACAGACGACCTTGTCGAAAGATTTCGCCGCGTTCGTCTCGAACAGCAGGGGGATCACCACCACGCCCAGCTTCACTCCCGCCGCGCGCCACTCCTCCACCTGTGCCAGCCACAACTCGCGGATGCGCGGGTGCAGGAGTGCCTCCAATTGCTTCCGGGCCATGTCGCTGCCGAAGACCCGCCGCGCAAGCTCGTCCCGGCGCAGCGAGCCGTCCTGCGCGAGCACCGCCGCGCCGAACATTTCCTGGATCGCCGCCAGCGCGGGCTGCCCCGGCTCGACCACCTTGCGCGCCAGCGCGTCCGTGTCCACCACCGGCACGCCGCGCTGCTGGAGGAGCTGGGCCACCGTGCTCTTGCCCATGCCGATGCCGCCGGTCAGCCCGTAAACTTTCGTCGGAGTCACGGTTGAAAACTATCGGCACCCCGCGCGAAGGCGCGAGCATGAAGTTGTCTCGCTGCTTGAAAAGGCAGGGGGACGCCCTGACCTCGTTTGTGGACAGTTGTTTGCCCGCCCCACAGCATGGAAGACTATGACTTGCTCTGTTGAGGCTGAATTCCTAATCGGATTTCACGTTGACCATCCGGGCGTCATGACCTACACCAACGCTGTCCCCGATTCCTAGCCACAATTCAAACCCCGCCAGCACACGGCAAACAAGGATCAAACCATGAACGCGATCCACGTCCTCAAATCGGGGCTGGCCTGTCTGGGAATCTTTGCCGCGCTGGCCTTGTCTGGCTGTGGTTTCAAAGAGGCAAAGCTCGACGCTGAAAAAGTCGTGAGCCGGCACTTCCAGATGGTCTCCACCAACGGCTTCGAGGTGTCGCTCGTTGACTATGGCCCCCAGTTCTTCACCAAGGTCAAGAAGGAGGACTGGCTCACGACGATGGGAAAGCTTTCGGCCAAGCTTGGGGATTACCGCTCACATCGAGTCACTGGCTACCGCGTGTTCAAGAACACGAGCACGAGCGGCAGCGGCACAAGTGTGGCTCTGGTCTGCGAGACTACTTACACCAAACACCCGGCTCAGGAGAAATTCACACTCTTCAGGGCATCGGGTGAGACGGAGTTCAAGATCGTCGGACACTTCATCTCTTCAGCGGGCTTGCTCATGGAGTGAGAGGAAGACGGACTTTGTCACCCGGGCGCGGTCTGCGCCTACTTCATCTGCGCGAGCAGCTCGTCGTTGGTCTTGAACTTCTTCAGGGCGTTCAGGAGCGTGTCCATGGCCTCGACGGGGTTCAGGTCCACCATCATGCGGCGCAGCTTGCGGATGGCGTCGAGATGTTTCACGGCGAAGAGTTTTTCCTCTTTGCGCGTGCCGCTCTTGGGGATGTCAATGGCCGGATAGAGGCGGCGGTCGGAGAGTTTGCGGTCCAACACGAGCTCCATGTTGCCGGTGCCCTTGAACTCCTGGAAGATGAGCTCGTCCATGCGGCTGCCGGTGTCCACGAGGGCGGTGGCCAGGATGGTGAGGGAGCCGCCGTCCTCGATCTTGCGGGCGGAGGCGAACATTTTGCGGGGGATCTCGAGGGCGCGGGCGTCCACGCCGCCGGTCATGGTGCGGCCGGAGCCGCCATGCACGGAGTTGTAGGCGCGGGCGACGCGGGTGAGGGAGTCGAGCAGGACGACGGCGTCTTTGCCGCCCTCGACCATGCGGCGGCAGCGCTCAATCATGAAGCGGCTGAGGCGGACGTGGGTCTCGAGGTCCATGTCGTTGGAGCTGGCGACGACCTCGGCCTTGACGCTGCGCTGGAAGTCGGTGACTTCCTCGGGGCGTTCATCAATGAGCAGCACCATGACGAAGACGTCCGGGTGGTTGGTGGTGATGGCGTTGGAGATCTGCTTGAGGATGGTCGTCTTGCCGGTGCGGGGCGGGGCGACGATGATGCCGCGCGTGCCCTTGCCGATGGGGGTGACGAGGTCAATGACGCGGGTCTCGAAGACGTCGGAGGCGGTCTCGAGACGGAACTTCTCCACGGGGTCAATGGACGTGAGGTTCTCGAAGCGGGACTGCTTGGTGTAGTCGTTGAAGGGCAGGCCGCTGACGTTGATGACTTCGCGGAGCTGCGGGCTGGAGCCACGGTGCGGCGGCTGGAGCCGGCCTTCGACCAGGCAGCCTTCGCGGAGGAAGTTCTTCTTGATGCAGTCGGGGGTGACGAAAACGTCGGTGGGCTTGGGCTGGAACTTGTTCTCCATCGAGCGGAGAAAGCCGAAGCCTTTCTCGGCGATTTCGAGGTAGCCGGAACCGATCTCCGGGGTCTTGTGCTGGGGCTGCTGCGGCTGCTGCTGATTCTGCTCGGGTCTGCTCATATGGGCGTCTGTGGCAATCAAATCCTGGAGTTGGGCAACTACACGTGTGCCTAAACCTTGCTCTGGTGAACCGGAAGACTTCTTAAGTCTGCTCTCAGGAAAACCGCGCCCGGCGTGAATGCCGAAGTATGGCGCTGGTTGGTTGCGACGGAGCGCATTGATACGGCATCGCGACTTGGATGCAACTGTTATTTTCCCGGCGGGCGAGGTTTTCAGCGTGGTTCAACGCCGTCCGTCATACCAGATGGGGCAGGCGTCGCGGCTCTTGAGCGAGCGGCCCAGGCTGAAGGCGGTCTTGAGCATGAAGCGCAGGCCTTCCCACGGGGTGTAGAGGTGGGCCTTGCGCCCGGAGGTGAGGAGCGGGTGGCGCGTGAGGATGCGCATGGGCCGGAGGTTGCGCTGGCGGGCGAGGCGGTTGAGGCGCTGGCTCAGGTCAATTTCTTCTGTCGCGTAGAGCGCCTGGTTGAAGCCGCCGACGGCGCGGAATGCCTCGGCTTCGACGAAGATGAACGAGCCTGCCGCCCAGCGCGCGCAAAGGCTGATGGCCGTCCAGCCGTGCAGGAACAAGCCGGTCCACCACGGCGCGTGATCGAGCCGGACGGTGCAGCCGCCCGCGAGATGCCGGCCGTCGCGGATGACCTCGGCCACGTCGGCGAAGAGTTCGCGGCTCGCGTGCGAGTCCGCGTCCACGAAGATGAGCCAGTCGCCGGTGGCGGCCGCCGCGCCGGAGTTGCGGGCGCGGGCGATCTGGTTCACCGGCTCGAAGACGACGGTTGCGCCCGCCGCGCGCGAGAGTTCACTGGTGCGGTCAGTGGAGTTGTTGTCGCAGACGAAGACTTCGCTGGTCCAGCCGAGCGAGGTGAATGCCTCACGCGCCGCATGCACCGCCTGCAAGGTCGCGCCGATGAGCTTCTCCTCGTTGAAGGCGGGCAGGACGATGGAGATGCGCACGGGGGGAGTATGAAGCAACTCGCCGCGAAGGAAAGCAGGCGAAGTGAGGCAGCTTCGTCCGCACAGCGCGCTGCTTTCAACTTTACTTCGCAGTGCTTGACCCTCCTCCTTGGCTCACTCAACCACCTATGAAGCGCCTCGCCTCCACCCTTAGCCTCCTCGCTCTTGCTTTCGTTTCCGCCTGCAACAAGCAGGAACCCAAGTCAGCCGCGCCGCCACCGGCCAAGGCAGAACCCGCAAAACCCGCCGCGCCACCCGCACCGCGCACGCTACCCAAGCTCGATGGCCCGTCTGCCGTCGAGATCATCCAAAAGGTTAATGGAGCTTACGCCGCGATCACCAACTATACCGACACCGGCAAGACCGTTACGGCGATGGACATGTCGAGCATGGATTTTTCAAAGCTTGGAATGTCCAGGAACATAACTGATTCCGATGGCTTCAAACAGACCATGGCCATGAGCAGCAAGCAAACCGTCCAGCAAGATTTCACCTTGAAGCTCGCCCGCCCGGGTCGTTACGTCATCGAATGGGAGATGAAGTCCCCAGCCATGCCTGGCGTGTCCATGGGCAAAGGCGCGGTCTGGTCCGATGGCACGAGCCATTACCTGATGATGAGCACAGACGGCTACTCAAAGATGCCCGACCAGATGATGGCGCTCGCTGCTGCCACGGGCATCTCTGGTGGTGCGGCCAACACGGTCCCGAACCTCTTCTTCCAAGGCCCAGCTGCGGCTTTCGAAATCATCGAAGGAACCGTCCGCTTGCCGGACGAGAAGCTAGGCGAGGACGACTGCTACATCCTCGAAAGATCTGTTGGCGGAATGATGCAGCAGCGCTATTGGGTTCGGAAAGCAGACCATCTCGTCTGCCAGCAGCAGCAAATTTTCGGAGGAAGTCCCGTCAGCGCCGACAAGTCTCCTGCTTTGACCGACGAGGACCTCCGCCAAACTCTCAAAGCGACGAAGCAGGAAGCCACACCGGAAAACATGGACCGGATGCGCAAAATGATGGAAGGCGCGAAGGCAATGACAGCCAACATCAAAGGCACCATCACTGAGACACATACCGCAATCCGAGTGAACCAGCCGCTAAAGAGTGCGGACCTGACCTTCAATCCCCCGTCCACCGCCCAGCTGGTTCCCTCGCCGTTGGAGCAGCACATGAAGAAGCCGGGGCGATAGGCTGATGGCCTTTGGCTAGCCCAGAAGCCCGATTTCCACATATTCCTGCGCTCGTCCTGTCTCTGTAGCGGGTCAGAATTTCCTCAAACCGCCGCGCCGTGCCAGGCGTAGTGATTCAGCGCGCACACTCGTCGCCAGAGTTTGAACTTCCGCCAGCGCGAACTCGTCGTATGCTCCCCGTGCGCCAAATCCGGCCGCTCCCGATTTATGACTGAAGACAACTCTGCCTCATCGCCCGCGCCCTCCGCGCCGAAGAAGTCCGGCCTGCTCAAGAAGCTCGGCCTCGCCGCCGCCGCGCTGCTTGTGCTGCTGGTCGTGGCTTACTTCGTCGTCACCAGCGCGATGTTCCAGAAGGGCGTTGTGCTGCCGCGTGTGGCGAAGGCCATCGGCGCGGACTTGACCGTCGAGGACACGAGCATCAGCCCGTTCTCCGGCGTCCTGCTGCAAGGCGTGAAGCTCCAGGTGCCCGGTGGCGAGCCGATCTTTACGGCCAAGGAAATCCGCGCCCGCTACAGCCTGATGGCCATCATCGGCGGCACCATCGCGGTCGAAGAAGCTGTCGTCAGCGGAGCGACCATCAACGTCGTGCAGCACCCCGACGGCACGTTCAACTTCACGCCCATCCTCAAGGCGACGGAATCCAAAGAGCCGAAAGCCGCCAAGCCTGCCACCACCTCTGCCCCGCCGAAGCTCAACATCAAGTCCATCAGCGTGAAGGACTCCACCATCCGCTTCGCCAGGTCCGAGAAGTCCGGCGCGAAGCTGCTCGCCGAACTCGCCGGCGTGAGCGTCAACGTGGCCAACATCCAGAACGGCCAGACCGGCAAGCTCACCATCGCCACAGACCTGAAGTTCGAGCAGACCGCCGCCGGCACGAATGGCGTGGACGCGCTCGCGGCGAAGCTGGCTTCCTCGTTCGACTTCACGCTCAAGCCCGACCTCCTGCCGCAGGGCCTCAAGGGCAATCTCCGCCTCGACCTCGCGCAGGCGCGCGGCGGCTTCGCGGACGCCAACGGCCTCGCCACCGCGCTCGACCTCGATCTTACGATGACCGACATCAAGCAGCTCGCACTCAAGGTCGCACGCGGCCAGCAGCAGCTCGCGACTGTCTCAGTCAGCGGCCCGTTCGACGCGATGAAGCAGGAGGGCAAGCTGCGGTTCGACATCGCTGGCCTCGACAAGAACGTGCTGAACATTGTCGGTGCGAAGCTCGGCATGAACTTCGAGAACACGCGCATCGGCCTCGGCAGCGACGTCACGGTCGCGAAGGCTGGCAAGGCGATTGCGGCCGCCGGGCAATTCGCCGCGAGCGACTTCAGCGTCACCCAACAAGGCCAGACCACGCCACCGCTGGACTTGAAGCTCGCGTATCAGGTCGCAGTGGATTTGACCGCGCAGGCCGCTACAGTCGGTGCTTTCAATCTCTCCGGCACGCGCCAGCAGCAGCCGCTGCTCACCGCGACGCTCTCCAAGCCGCTCGCCGTCTCTTGGAGCACGAATGCCGCGAGCAACGTCGGCGACTCCGAGTTCGCGCTGAACGTCACCGGCCTGAACCTCGCGGACTGGCGGCCCTTCCTCGGAAAGGTCGCGCCGGACGGGCGGGTGGACGTGGCGTTGCAAGTGGCCGCCGCGAACATGGGCAAGAAGCTCGGCGTGAACCTCACCGCGAATGTCGCAGGCCTGACCGCCATCGCCGGGACGAACAAGTTCAGCCAGCTCGGCGCGAGCGTTTCGCTGAAGGCCGCTGTGGATGACTTCAAGCAGGTCAACCTCGAACTCCTCGACGCCAAGGCCACGCAGCAGGGCCAGCCGCTCGCGAACGTCATGGCTGCTGGCAAATATGATGTCGGAACGCAGCAGGCGAACCTCGGCGTCTCGCTAGCCGCCTCGCTCACGCGCGCTGCGATGCTCGTGCCGGTGCCGGGCGTGAAGGTCGCGGGCGGGCAACTCAGTTTCGCTGGCCGCGTCTCGCAGCAGGTCGCCATCGCGAACAAGCTGACCAACACGACACAGACCGTCGTCGGCAAGCTGAACCTCACGGACTTCACCGGTGGCTACGAGCAGTATGCCTTCGACCGGCTCACGACCGCTGTGGACGTGGATGCTGACTTCGTGAACGGCGTGCAGGCCGTCGTGCGCAAGCTCGCCATCGCGCTGTCGCTCGCGGGCCAACCCGCGGGCACTGTGGAGGTCACGGCGAACTACGACTTGAACAAGTCCGCTGGCACCGCCTCGGTGAAGGTGGCGAACCTCAACGAACAATTGCTCCGCCCCGTCCTCGCGCCATCACTCGGCGAGATGAAGCTCCAGTCGGCGAACATCAGCCTCTCGCTCGACGCGAACTACAACCCCGCCGCCGAGTCGCTCGTGAAGGCGGACGTTCAGGTCGCGCGCTTGCACATCTCCGACCCGAAGGGCGGCGTGCCCAACGTCCCGCTCGACCTGCGCATCGTGACCGACGCGGCGATCCGCAAGCCCGCGACGAATCAATTCCTCGTCACCCTCAAGCAGCTCGCGGGTGGTGTGAACGCCAACGGCACGGCTGGCGGCACGTTCGACATTACCGGCAACTTTGACTCAAAAGCCGTGGCCGGAGCCGCGACCGTGAAGCTCACTGACTTCAACGAGAACCTGCTTGGCCCCGTCCTCGCCAACGCGCTGACAAGCATCGGCCCGGGCGTGCGGCTCGCGTCGGCTTCCTTCAACGCGACGCTCGACACCAAGTTCGCGCAGAAAGGTGAAAGCTCGGCGAAGGGCGACATTTCCATCGCGCGCTTCCTTTTGACCGACCCGAAGAACACGCTGCCCACCGTGCCGATGGATCTACGCGTGGCGGTGGACGGCTCGTTCGCGCAGCCCGCGACGAACCAGATGACGGTCGCCTTGCGCAAGCTCACGGGCAACATCGCCCAGGGCGCGGCCAGCGGCGGAAACTTCGACGTGACGGGCAACTTCGATTCGAAGAAGGGCGGGCAGTTCACGCTCAAGCTCGCGGACCTGAACCAGAACGCGCTCAAGCCATTCCTCGCCGGCGCGCTGGGCGACAAGCAGCTTCAGACCGTCTCCATCAACGCCAACGCCAGCGGACGTTTCGAGCCGTCCGGCGACGCGGCGGTGAAGGGCGACTTCACTGTGGACAAGCTCCTCGTGATTGATCCGAAGGGCAGCCTGCCGGCGACGCCACTGTTCCTCCAGGTGGCGCTCGACGGCGGCAAGACGAAGGACATCGTGGACGTGCGGCAGCTCATGCTCTCGCTCTCGCCCACGCCGCGTGGCAAGAACCAGCTCGTCGTCACGGGCCGCGCCGACCTCTCGAACACGAACGCGTTTCAAGCCAACCTCAAGGTCACCGCCGAGTCGCTGGACGTGACGCCGTTCTACGACTTGTTCGACAGCGCGCAGAAGAAGGCCGAGGCCATGAAGCCAGTCGCCGCGCAGCAGCCGCCTTCGATCGTGGAGCCGGACGCGATGAGGTTGCCGCTCCGCCAGACTTCGCTGGACGTGAGCATCGGCAAGTTCTTCCTGCGCGACATCGCGCTCTCGAACATCGTGGTCGCCGCGAAGGTGGACAACAACCGCGTGACCGTGAAGCCGCTCTCCCTCGTGATGAACGGCGCGGGCATCAGCGCCACCGTGGACGCGAACCTCGGCGTGAAGGGCTACCAATACGACTTCGCGCTGAACACGGACCGCATCCAACTGGAGCCACTGGTCACGACGTTCGTCGCGACGGTTCCGCAGGGGGCGATCAAGGGCGAGGCGCTGGCGAAGATTGCCATTCGCGGCGCGGGCATCACTGGCGAGAGCTTGCAGAAGAACCTCACAGGCAGCGTGAACTTCAGCGTGACCAATGGCGTGATTCACTTGAGCCAGATGGGCAGCGAGCCGAAGACTTGGATTGCCAAGTTGGTCAAGACTCTCACTACTGGCGTCCTTGGATTAATTGGTCCCTACGTCGGGATTCCCGACATCATGCGCCCGCCGATTGACTACGTGGTGTTTGATTCGACCATCGGCAACGGCGTGGTGAACCTCTCTCGCTTCACGGCACACAGCCCCGTGGTCATCGTGGACGCGCAGGGCAACATCCAGCTCGCGCCCGTCACGACCGACTCGCGGATGAGCGTTCCGATTGAAGTCTGGCTGCCAAACGAGTTCGCAAAGAAGTTCACCGGCGCACAGTTCCCAGCTGGCTCCGCCTACGGACGGCTCCCGCACTTCGTGGACGTGCGCGGGACGATTGGTTCGCCGGACGTGAAAGTGGACAAGACGAAGCTCATCGGCAGTGCGGTCATCGGCAACGTCGGCGCGATTGGTGGTCTCATCGGTGGCAAGGCCGGCGAGACGGTCAAAGGCGCGGGCGGCTTCTT
>JBEBFV010000249.1:0-9052 GCA_040081795.1 Limisphaerales bacterium
GCTGTCAATGGTGTTCACGACTGACCTAATTCCTAGGAAAGTGACGCATTTCAAACAAAGGTTGGTATCGAGGGTTCGAATCCCTTCGCTCGCTCCAATTCTCTACCTGCGACCACCTGCGACAGAACGCGACCAACCGCGTCTGTTTCAACGTGTTGCGTCAGTTCCTCCGGCTTCACCGCTGCGACAGCCTGCGACTCGTTTTGCCCCTCCGGGCCTGAAATCTGTGCGCGTATTTGTGTATAGCCTGCGTCGAGGCGCGGCAGCCCCTTCAGCATCTCGTAGCCCGCCAACTGCCGTTCATCGGTGTAAGCATTTGTCAGCTTGAAGTCACTGTGCCGCATCTCGCGCATCTCGCGCATGCCGCGATCCCTTGAGCGTCTCGTCGCCTTGCGCCATCAGTTCCTTGTGCTCCTGTCGGCGGACCTAGCCGGTCCCGCAATCGAGCACGAGGGGCGTGCCGGCGGCGGACGTGACCTGCACGCAGGAGGTGTTGCCGCCGTAGCGGGTGCGGGAGCGCCCGGGCTTGGCGAGCGAACCGCGCGTGCCCCAGAACTGAACGCGCAACGCGGGTGCGGCTTGGGTTTCCATGCGTGGAAGTCTTTTCTGCGGCCCATTCCAGTCAAGCGCTTTGTGGAATCCCCACGGCCAATTCAACTTCATCGTCGCCGAGCCAAGTCTCTTCAGTAGAATGCGGCCCATGCGTCACCAACTCCTCCTCGCTCTCTGCCTCGCCGCGTTCACGACTCCGCTTCGCGCCGACGACTGGCCGCAATGGCTCGGCCCGCAGCGCGACGGCCACTGGCGCGAGGCGGGCATTGTAAAATCCTTCCCCGCCGGCGGGCCACCGGTGCGCTGGCGCACGCCCATCGGCGCGGGCTACACGGGACCGGCGGTGGCCGGCGGGCGCGTGTTCGTGACCGACCGCGTGCTGACCCAGGGCGCGAAGAATCCGGCAAACCCTTTCACCAAAGGACTGCTTCCCGGCAACGAGCGCGTGCTCTGTCTCGACGAGGCGACCGGGAAGATTCTCTGGCAGCACGAATACGATTGCCCCTACGACGTGAGCTACCCGGCCGGCCCGCGCGCCACACCCGTCGTCAGCGGCGGGAAGGTCTGGACACTCGGCACCGAGGGGCATTTGTTCTGTCTTGATGCGAAGGACGGAAAGGTCATCTGGTCGCGCGAGTTCAAGAAGGACTTCAACGCGAAGACGCCGCTCTGGGGTTTCTCGGCGAACCCGCTGCTCGACGGCAACCGGCTCATCTGTCTCGTTGGTGGCGAGGGCAGCGTGGCCGTCGCGTTCGACAAGGACACGGGCAAGGAACTCTGGCGCGCACTCTCCGCGAAGGAGCCGGGCTACGCCCCGCCAATGATCTTCCAAGCCGGCGGCAAGCGGCAGCTCATCATCTGGCACCCGGAGTCGCTCAACTCGCTCGACCCGGAGACCGGGAAGGTTTTCTGGAGCGAACCTTTCGCCGTGCGCTCCGGTCTGACCGTCCCCACGCCGCGCGTGCTCGGTGACAAGTTGTTCATCACCTCCTTCTACAACGGCCCGATGATGCTCAAGCTCGCCGCCGACAAGCCCGCCGCCGAAGTCGTCTGGCGCGGCACGAGCAACAACGAGCGCAACACCGACAAGCTCCACGCCATCATGTGCACTCCGTGGCTGGAAGACGGCCACATCTACGGCGTGTGCAGCTACGGCCAGCTCCGCTGCCTCAAGGCCGATACCGGCGAGCGCCTCTGGGAAACCTTCAAGGCCACCGGTGCGACGGGCGAGAACGGCGGGCGCAACGACCGCTGGGCGCACGCCTTCCTCATCAAGCACGCCGACCGCTTCTTCATCGCGAACGAGAAGGGCGACCTCATCATCGCCAAGCTCTCACCGCAGGGTTACGAGGAAATCAGCCGCGCCCACCTGCTTGAACCGACTGGCAACGCCGGCGCGCGTCCCGTGGTCTGGTCACACCCCGCCTTCGCGAACAAGCGCGCCTACATGAGGAACGACAAGGAACTCATCTGCGTGGACTTGGCGGAGGGAGCGAAGTAGCCGCCGAGGTCAGGAGGTGGAAAAATGATGCGTGATCCGTGATGCGTGACCTAGTTCGAGCACTCCCGGCAATACTCACGCATCACGCATCACGCCCCTCAACACCCACACGGCTTGCGCCGCGCGCGCTTCGTCTGCTCGTGCGAGTGGCCTTCCTTCTGGCAGTCGGGGCACACGCCGAAGAACTCCAGCTTGTGCGTCACGCTCTTGAAGCCGTGCGCGGCGGCGACCCGCTTCTCCAGCTCGTCCGCGAAACAGTCGTCAATCTCCACGATGTCCGCGCAGCAGGTGCAGACGAGGTGATGGTGATGCGCGTGGGCGTCGCCCGTGTGCAACTCGAAGCGCGCCACGCCGTCGCCAAAGTCGAAACGCTTCACCATGCCCATCTCCTCCAGCAGGTGCATCGAGCGGTAGATGGTCGCGAGGTCGCAGTCGCCCTTCGCGAGCGCGGCGTGGATTTCCTTGTTCGTCATCGGATGCCGGTGCTCGCGAAGCAACGCGAGGATGGCCTGCCGTGGCCCGGTGACGCGTTGCGATTTCTGCCGCAGCCGCGAAGTCAGGTCAGCCAACGGCTCGGCGGCGTGGTCGTGCGCGTGGGAGTGGGCGGACTTCTTCATGCGCGGCAAGATTTAACGCAATGACGCAAAGGCGCAGAGACGCAAAGAAGCAAACTGCTGGGAATTGCTGCGCTGATTTGGCTCAAAGTCATGTTCTCCTCGCGTCTTTGCGTCTTTGCGCCTTTGCGTTAAACGGGCTTCGCCTTCACGGGCTTGTTCAGCCACAGCTTGCTCACCACGAGCGAGCCGATGAACACCGCGATGCACGCCATCACGATGGCCGGGCCGCAGGGGATGTCCCAGTGGTAGCTGGCCACGGTGCCGACTGCGCCGCCGAACAGTCCGATGATGAGGCTGAGGATGATTTGCTGGCGGAGGTTGCGCGCGAGGTTGCGCGCGGCGGCGGGCGGGATGACGACGAGCGAGGTGACGAGGATGATGCCCAGCAGCCGGATGCTCAGGGACACGACCACGGTGAGGACGAGCACGAAGGCGTAGTTCAGCCAGCGCGTGCGCACGCCGCAGACGTGGGCGAGGTCTTCGCTGGCCGTGAGCAACGCCAGCGGACTGAGCTTCGTGAAGAGCCACACGCCGATGGCTCCGCACAGCACCACCGCCAGCCACACGTCGTCGGGGCCGACGCTGAGGATGTCGCCGAAGAGGTAGCGGTGCAGCTCGCCGCGCCGGTTCTTGAGCAGGCTCAACACGATGATGCCGAACGCCACCGAGCCGGAGAGCAGCAGCGCCATGATGGTGTCGGTGAGCAGGTCGGTGTGCTCCTTGAGCCAGAGAATCGCCGCCGCCACGAGCAGGCTGAAGAGCACCATCGGCCAGGTCGGGTCTTCGAAGCCGAGCAGGAAGCCCAGGCCGATGCCCGCCAACGCGCCGTGCGCGATGGTGTCGCTGAAGAAAGCCATCCGCCGCGCAGTGACGAACACGCCGAGCAGTGCGCACAACGGCCCCATGACGACGGCCACCGCGAAGGCGCGGAGCATGAAGGGTTCGATGTCGGTGAGCAGGTTCATTGGGCAGTCCCTCCGCCGGGGCCGTGCGAATGGTTGTGGTGATGGTGATACGGCGTGACGTTCAGGCCGTAGGCTTCCTTGAGCGAGTCGGCGTTCATCACGTGCTCGGGCGAACCTTCGCAGCAGACGACGCCGTTGAGCGCATAGACCCAGGAGGCGTGGCGATAGACCATCGAGAGGTCGTGCGAGACGAGGACGACGGTGAGTTTGTGTTTGCGATGCACCGCCGCGATGGTCTCGTAGAAATCCTGTTCACCGGGCGAGTCCACGCCGGCGGTGGGTTCGTCGAGGAGCAGGAGGTCGGGCCGTTTCAGGAGCGCGAAGACGATGAGCACGCGCTGGAGCTGGCCGCCGGAAAGCGCAGCGATGGGACGGTCCAGCAACGACTCGGCACCCAACTCGGCCATCGCGGCGCGGAGGCGGTCGTCGGTGTCGCGGTGGCGGTGCCAGAACCAGTGCTGTGTCTCGCGCAGGCGCAGGGCGAGGAATTCGCGGACGCTGAGGATGAAGCTGCGGTCGAGCGCGAGGCGTTGCGGCACGTAGCCGACGCGCGGCAAGGCCTTCTGCAAGTTGCTTTCTCCGAAGAGGCGCACGTCGCCGGAGTCGGGCTTTTGCAGGCCGACGATGGCGCGCAGTAGCGTGGTCTTGCCCGAGCCGTTTGGGCCGATGAGCGCGACAAGCTGCCCGCGGTGCAGGTGCAGGTTCACCCCGCGCAAAATGGCCTGCCCGCCGAGCGTAACGCGCAAGTCGCGCACGGAGACGGCGATGTCAGCGGCGGAGTGGCTGCAGGTGGTGTGGGAGGCGGGCATGGGGATTACGAATGGTATCGTGCTAGTCTCACTTCGCCTTCTGTCTCCCGGGAATGATCCGCTTCAAGGGATCGTATTCCAGAACTCTGGAACCGGCAGGGTTAATGAAACTCTGGAAACCAAACCCGGTCTTCGGCTGATTCCACCACCCCGCGTTGAATTCGAGAGTGACTCGACCGTAGTTTCGGCCCCCGCGATTGTGGATGTAAAAGGACACCTTCCGATTCGCAGTCCACTTCGGGTCGTTGGCTGCCGCTCCAAGGACGATTTTGGGCTGGTAGCCACCTTCGGGTGCTAGAAACATGAATTCGTCGTGAGATTCTATCAGGCCTCCGTCGATGGCTTCGATGGTCGCCTGCCAATCAAACCTCGTCTGCCCTGGGGAAATGTTGAGCGGTGAGCGTATCAGAGTGACCCGCAAATCCCCCGGCTGACCAGGATCTAACACCTGCTCGCCCTTGACTAGGTCGAAAACTACAGCCGTGCCATCGTAAGGAATCTTGATTCGGGCATCATGAAAGGCCATCGGCTCTGCGCCGTGTTTGCGCCACATTCGGAAGACAACCGGATTCTGCGGGTCGGGAGCATGGCGTGGTATATGCGTGTGAACGAACTCAAAGCTCGCCGGATTCTTGACCGACCCCGCATAACCCTCCTTCTCAAGTGCAATGACAGTGATGGAGCCTGCCTTCCGATTTCCAAGGGTGAAGTGTCCGTTGGGATTAGTGGCTAGCTCGACAATATCCCATCGGGTGTGCCCTTCAGTGGGAGTCCGCATATATCCGACCTGCAACCGTAGTCGCACAACAACACCAGCCAATGGTTGATTGTCCTGGTCAACAACGCGCCCGTGAAGCGCTACCGGCACATTGCCCAATGTTTCTCGCTCAAACTTCTCGGCCGCGGATTCCTTCCGTTTCGTTTCTTGACCATGAACCGCCGGCCCGAACGCGCAGATGGAGCTCACGATGAGAATCAAGGCATGGGTTTTCATGGTCATTTCCCCAAGTGCTTCAGCAGCGTGTTGAGGTTGCGCCGCAGGCCTTCCTCGTAGGCGGTGGGCTTGAGCGGGCCGGTTTCGAGGGTGTCGAGTTCGGCGACGGGGACTTTGGCGTCGCGGGAGATGCGCTCGGCGAGCTTGGGGGAGAATTGCGGCTCGGTGAAGATGACTTTCACGTCCTTCTCGCGCATGACCTTGAGCAGGGCGGCGAGATACTTGGGCGACGGCTCGGTGTCGGGCACCTCCTCGATGACGCCGATGAGGTCGAGGCCGTAGCGGCGCGTGAAGTAGGGAAAGGCGTGGTGGTAGGTGACGATGCGGCGGCCCTTGGCGGGCGCGAGCGCGGCGGCGAGGTCGCGGTCGAGGGCGTGCAGGCGCTCGACGTAGCGGGCGGCGTTGGCGGCGTAGCCGGCGGCGTTCTTCGGGTCGGCCTTCTGGAGAGCGGCGAGGATGTTCGTGACAGCGTGTGCGGCGAGCGTTGGGTCGAGCCAGAGGTGGGGATTCGGGCCGTCGTGGTGATGATGCCCGTGCTCGCCGGGGAGGTGGATGTGCGGGAGTTCGGTGATGAGGCGGTCCTTCGGCACGCCAGCGAAGGCTTCGACGACGGTGGCGGTCTTGGAGCCTTTCGCCGCCTTCAGCGCCTTGCCAAGCCAGTCTTCCATGCCGTGGCCGTTGATGACGAAGAGTTGCGCGCCGGAGAGCTTGCGGAGGTCGCGCGGGGCGAACTGGTAGTCGTGCGGGCCGACATTCGCGGGGAGGAGGTTTTCGACTTCAGCGAGGTCGCCGGCGATGTTGGCTGTGAAGCAATAGACAGGGAGGAAGCTGGTGAGGACGCGGAGCTTACCAGCGGGTTCGGCGGCGCGGGTGCAGGCGGAGAGGGCGAGCAATGGGAGGAGCGCCAAAGTCAGCAAGCGGCGTCGCTGTGGAAACGTGGCCGGCCTCCCTCTCCCCGGCCCTCTCCCGCTGGGAGAGGGAGGAACGTCGGCAAGGCTCGCGGTGAACGGAAGCTGGTTCATGGGAGGATTGATACCGGGCGGCGACGCTTCATGCAAACTGTTTGCAGGCGATGGACACAAAAACTCCGCCTCGGCACGGGGCCAGAGGCGGAGGGTGAAAGCCTACTTCATCAACAGCATCTGCCGGGCGCGCTTGATCGCGGTCGTCACGCGGCGCTGGAACTGCGCGGGGAGACCGGTGTATTTGCGCGGCAGGATGCGACCATTGTCGGTGACGAATTGCTTCAGCAGAGTCACGTTCTTGTAGTCAATCGCGTCGAGCGTGAACTCCAGCTTGGGCTTGGGACGGGGAGCACGTTTCTCCGTTGTGCGGCCTTTGGCGTCTTTCTTGTCGGTGTGGGTCTTGCGGGGCATAGAGATTACTTGATTTCGCGGTGCAGGGTGTGACGGCGGAGGGCGGGATTGTATTTCTTCTTCTCCACCTTCTCCTGCTGGAGCTTTTTGTTGCGGCTGGTCTGGTAGCGGGAGGGGGACTTGCCTTCCTTGCGCGCTTCAGTGCATTCGATGGTTACGATTTCACGGGCCATAAATTATTCCTTTTCCTTCGCGGGTTTCTCTTCGGTTTCCTCCACGTCGCTGTCATCAATGTCAGCCACGGCGGTGGATTCCATGGATCCGAGGGCGGCGAGTCGCTTTTGACGCAGCGCACCCTCGCGTTCGAGTTGCGCCTGCGCCTCGACGGTGAAGCGCGTCCAAGGAATCGCCTCCAGACGTGCCTTGGGGATGTTCTTGTTGGTCAGCTCACATACGCCAAAAGTGCCGCGCTCGATTCGCTTGAGTGCCTCCTCAATCTCGTAGATCGCGTCCTGGTCGGACGAGAGGAGGCTTAGGGCGAAGTCGCGGTCGAAGTTGTCAGTGCCGGAGTCGCCCATGTGGAGGCTGTAGCTCTCCATCTGGGTGGCGGACTCCTTGGCGAGGCCGTTCATCTGGCTGCGGAGGCGTTCGCGAAGGTCGAGCAGCGTGTTGTAGTAGCCCTGCCACTCGGGCTTGATCTTCACCTTGCCGTTGGGTGTCCACATCACGGACTGTTTCGACGCCAGTTTGGGGCTGACCTTGCCAAGGATCGCGGCGAGTGTGGCCGAGCCGACGTTCTTGGCTTTCTTGGCCGGCGTCGCCGGCTTTTTAGTAGTCATCTTCTTCTTAGTCACAGGACAAAACTGGTTTTCCCTCGCGCGGCTCCGTGATTTTCAACGATTCGAGCAAGCCCGCCCGCAAAAGAGTGCGCGAATGTATCAAGGTCGAGCTTTTGCGCCACAAAAATTTTCGGGAATCTTGAAGGGCGATTCCGCGGGGAGAAAAGGCCTTCTGAGCGAGGTGGAAAGCCGCGCGGACAACGCTCGAAACACGTCCCTTTGCCGATATGAAGACGGTTCCACAGCGCCCCGCTTCTGCGGGGGAGACACGAGAATTGGCCGATGACTCCTCGCGGGTGGGATTACATCCCGCTCGCCACCAATAAGCTTTCACAGCCCCAGCCACTTCATCCCCGCGCGAATCCACAGCGGAATCGTCACGAAGCTCAACGCCGACGTCGCGATGACCACGCGCAGCGCCGTCGGGCCGTCGCCGCCGAAGTGGCGCGCGGCGAGGATGGCGAAGACGGCGGAGGGCATCGCGGCTTGCAGGAGGATGACGCGCTTCAGCTCGACGGAGCACGGGAGGAACTTCGCCAGCGCGAGGAAGAGCACGGGAATGACACCCAACCGCAGCACGCACGACGCGCCCATCACGCGCCAGCCTTGCTCGGAGTGAAACTCCGCGAGGTGGTCCGCAATCATCGCGCCGATGAGCACGAGGCCCATCGGGATGGCGCAGACGCCGAGCATGTGCGCGGTCGTCTTCACAAAGTCCGGCACGTGCGCCGCACCGCCGGTGAAGTTGAGCGTGAGCGTCAGCACGATGGCGACGAGCGGCGGGTTGAGAATCTTTTTCCAAAGCGGCTCGTTCGCCGCGTGCGCGAAGACGACCGTGCCCAGGAGCCAGAACGCGATTTCCGTCCCGAGGTTGTGGACGATGAGCACGCCCACCGTCTCGCGGTCGAAGAGCGAAATCGCCAGCGGCAACGGCACGTAGCCGTAGTTGTAGAGGCCGGTGCTGAAGGCAAACGTGCGGCCGGTCGCATCTGGTTTCAGCCCCGCCAGCCGCATCGCCAGCCAGCCCACGCCGATGCCCAGCGCCACGGTGGCGAAGCCGACGAGCGGCGGGAGGAAGAGGTTTTCCGTTCGGTCCAGCGCGGGGTTGTTCAGCACCTTGTCGAAGATGAACGCGGGCACCAGCAGGTTGATGGTCACGCGCAGGAGCGAGTGGTCGGCCTCCTCGGAAAGCCAGTTGAGCTTGCGCATCGCCACGCCTGACACCGCGATGAGCAGCACCGGCAGGACGGCGGACAGGACGACGGGGAGTTCGTTCACAAGTTGGTTGGAGCACGGACGCCCACGTCCGTGTCAGCGGCTGCGGACGTGGGCGTCCGCGCTCCAGTGTGCTTCATGACGTCAGAAAGTAATCCAATGCCGCCTCGGTCTCGGCTTGCTGGAGGCGACTGAGAAGTTGATGCCTTGCATCCCTCGCGGTCTTGCCCGCTGCGGCCTCCAC
>JBEBFV010000636.1:0-2330 GCA_040081795.1 Limisphaerales bacterium
GGCGCGAACACGGACGAGCACCTCGCCCGCGCGTGGTTGCGGCTGCGGAAGATCGCCGTAGATGAGAGTGTCCGCCGGGCCGGGAGCGGTGATGTAGGCAGCTTTCATGCGGCGAGCGTAGCAAGAGCAGCCGCGTTAGGATAGCGGCGCATTCCGCTGTAGCGGCGGTCTGTGACCGCCGAGGACTGCCACCAACGGCGCTCACAGAGCGCCGCTACAGGCTCGGATGTCCCCTGCCTCCCTTGACTTTGCCCCGGCGCTTTCCAACACTCCGCGCCCTATGGCCGAGCCGAAAGAGAATGTGCTGATGGAGAAGATCACGTCGCTGTGCAAGCGGCGCGGGTTCATTTTTCAATCCTCGGAAATCTACGGCGGGATCCAGGGCTTTTGGGACTACGGCCCGCTCGGCGCGGAGCTGAAGCGCAACGTGAAGGAGCTGTGGTGGTCCACCATGACGCGCATGCGCGACGACGTGGTCGGCCTCGAAGCGACCATCATCATGCACCCGGCCATCTGGCGCGCGTCCGGGCATGTGGACACGTTCAGTGACCCGATGTGCGACTGCCTGCTGACGAAGAAGCGGTTCCGGGCGGACCAAGTGGAACCGCAGAGCGGACGCGCATTCTACTATGTTGGAGCTTGCGAGGCTGCTGCATTGAGTGAGTTCTTGGCAAAGTTGGACGGCGGGCACACTTCCGAGCAACACAAGTCCGACTTCACTGTATTGAGCCAAGCTTTCAGCTACCAGAATCGCGGCACATCCCGATGGATTGCACACGACCGGCAGTTCTCTCCCACGGAAAGCGCTTCTGTTGCTTTTGAAAATGCCGCTGCCCGAATCGGTTTCGTCCAGAATTCCAAGAACGTGCTGGCTCAGGTCAGCTCGTCAAAGACTCTCGGCAAGATGTCCCTCGACGACTATGCAGTTCTCCTTCAGAAGGGTAAGCCAACTGAAAGCGCACTTGCCTCAGCACGCCTGTTCTATCAAGGCCGCGGTATCACCGACCCGGTTGTCTTCTTCCTGTCGGTAGAGCAACTCGATGCAACCATGCGCTTCAATCCTGAAAATGGCGCACTCCTGACTGAACCCGTCCCGTTCAACCTGATGTTCAAGACCTACGTCGGCCCCACGGCCACGGAGGCGGATGTGGCTTATCTGCGCCCCGAGACCGCGCAGGCCATCTTCGCGCAGTTCAAGAACGTCCACGAGACGTCGCGGCAGAAGGTGCCCTTCGGCGTCGCGCAGATGGGCAAGGCGTTCCGCAACGAGGTCACGCCCCGCAACTACACCTTCCGGTCGCGCGAGTTCGAGCAGATGGAGCTGGAGTTCTTCATCAAGCCGGACGAGGCGGTCGAGGCCGTCACCGGCGCAGTCGCCACGCCCGCGAGCAAGGGCCACCCCGGCGAGCCGCAGCCCAACTGGGGCTGGCAGCTCTGGCATCAGTATTGGGTCGAGGAGCGCATCAAGTTCTACGAGGGCATTGGACTGCCGCGCACCACGCTGGAGGAGTATTGGCAGAAGCCCGAGGAGCTGGCGCACTACGCCCGCGCCTGCGTGGACATCCTCTTCAAGTTCCCCTTCGGCACGCAGGAGCTGGAAGGCATCGCCGCCCGCAGCGACTACGACCTCTCGCAGCACGAGCGTTGCTCCGGCAAGTCCATGGGCATCTTCGACGAGGAGTTACGCACCGCCTTCGGCAAGCTGCCGCCCGAGAAGCAGACCGAGCTGAAGGACCGCTATTATCAGGCGCGGCTCAAGTATCTCACGAAGTCCGGCGTCCCTGTCGCCGAGGCCGGAGCCGCCGCGCAGGAGGACGCCGACGGCCTTGCGAAGGGCCAATACATCCCGCACGTCATCGAGCCGTCCGCCGGTGTGGACCGCCTCATCCTCGCGCTGCTCGCCAACGCTTTCAGCGAAGTCACCGAGACCGACGCGAAGGGCAAGAGCGAGACGCGCGTGGTGCTCAAATTCCATCCGCGCGTGGCCCCCATCAAGGTTGCCGTGCTGCCGCTGCTCAAGAACAAGCCCGAGCTGGCCGCGAAGGCGCGGGCCATCTTCGAGTCGTTGCGCGGGCACATGATGGCCTTCCACGACGAGGCCGGGTCCATCGGCCGCCGCTACGCGCGCCAGGACGAAGCCGGCACGCCCTTCTGCGTGACTGTGGATTTCGAGACCTTCGAGGGCATCAAGGACGGCCCGCAGGCCGGGGTGAAGGACACTGTCACCATCCGCCACCGCGACGACGGCAAGCAGGAGCGCATCGCGGCGGGCGAGCTGCTCCCGTGGCTGCTGGCGCGGGTGAGGTAGCGTTGGTAGGGCGCGTCTGTCC
>JBEBFV010000250.1:0-8999 GCA_040081795.1 Limisphaerales bacterium
GACTCCTTGAATCAAACCCTGCCTCCAGTTGAAGTGCTCGCGCGACGTCTGCCACCACGCCCAGAGGAAGCGCGTGCCGATGAGCAGCACCAGGAAAACGACCAGTCCCCAGCCCGCCCGGGATGTGTTGAGAAAAAGCCCGATCAACATACTCAACACGGCCAGGACCCAGCCCACGCGGCGCAGCGGCTGGCCGCGCTGGCCTGCAGCGACCACGGCGAAGCCAAGCACCAGCGCCCAGCCGATGCTCATGAACGAGGCGGCGTTGCCGTGATAGCGGTAGGCGGCAAAGGTGCTGGTGAGCTGCGCCTCCTTGCGATCCCACAGCCACTCCCTCATCTCGGGGCCGCCGAGCTTCAGCGCGATTCCACCCACGGCCACGGACACCGCCGTCAAGGCCAGCGTGGCCCAGACCCGTTTGCGCCAGATTGGCCGCGTCATCAGGTCGCAGGCGAACAGGAACAGCGCAAAGAGCGCCGTCACATTCAGCATTGCCGTCTGCGCCAGCTTGCGGTCAATGGCCCCTGGCCAGTCTGGCAGCGGCGGATTGTCCCAGAGGCGGTTGACAGTGGTCCAGGTGCGATAGCCGTGGATCGTGTGGGCATTCCACGCCAGCCACCAGCCGTGCAACAGGAGCAGGGTCAGCAACGCCATCGGCAGCCAAGGCAGCAGCGGCAAGCGCCGCCGCCACGCGCAGCCACCGAGCCACAGGACGACCAGCGCCGCGCTGAACTGGTTCAAAATCGCGAGGGCCAGCAGATTCGTGCATCCATACGCCCACGGCGCATAGACCAGGATGAGAAGAAACATCCAGCGCGGCGCTTCGGCGATGACGCGGTCCACGGTCATGCGGGCGACGATGGCATCCCCCCCACTGCCCGGTCGGGCCGCGCGCGTCCAGCGGATTCCTCAGTGGATGGACAATTCACGCTGTATGCCGAATTTCTCAATGCGCTTGCGCAGCGTGGCTCGCGTGATGCCCAGAAGTCTCGCAGCCTGCACCTGGTTGCCCCGGGTTTCCTCCAGCGCGCAGATCACCAGCTCCCGCTCGACGGCGGGCAGGACCTTGAGCGTGCGCTGAGAACGAGCCCAGGTGAAGAGCGCGCGGGCCAGCGCGGGAACCTCGCCAGGTGTGCTGCCACCGGCTGCATCGCGCGGACGAGCAGACACTGGAACGGGAGCGGGCCCCGGCACCGGCCGTTCCGCGGAGATCTCCGGAGGTAGGTCGGCGACCATGATCGCGTCGGCCTTGCCAACGACGAGCGAACGTTCGATGACGTTCTCCAGTTCACGCACGTTGCCCGGCCAGTGGTGCCGCTCGAGCAGGGACAGGGCCTCCGGAAGAATGACGAGCGGCGAGCGGCCTCCGGCGCGGGCGAACTTCCGCAGAAAGTAATCCACCAGCAGCCGGATGTCCTCGCGCCGCTCCCGCAGCGGCGGCAGATGGATGCGAACCACGTTGAGGCGGTAGAACAAATCCTCGCGAAAGGCCCGGGCGGCCACCGCTGCCTCAAGCGGCTTGTTTGTCGCGGCGATGACACGCACATCCACGTTGACGGGCTGATTGCCGCCCACGCGCTCGAAGGAGCCGTTCTGCAGGACGCGCAGAATCTTGGTCTGCGTCGGCAGGCTCATGTCGCCGATCTCGTCGAGGAAGATCGTGCCTCCGTTGCATTGCTCGAACTTGCCAACGCGCTGCGTGGCGGCTCCCGTGAACGCGCCCTTCTCGTGGCCGAAGAGCTCGCTCTCTAGCAGTTGCTCCGGTATGGCGGCGCAATTGATGGCGAGGAACGGCTGGTCCGCACGCCGCCCGTGGGAGTAGATGGCGCGCGCAACGAGTTCCTTGCCCGTGCCGCTTTCACCGGTGATCAGCACAGTGGCATCGGTCGAGGCGAGCTGACCGATGAGCTTGAACACCGCGTGCATGGGCTCGCTCATGCCGACAATCCCAACCTCGTAATCCCCAGATTCCGGCTTGGGCTGGCAACTGACGACCTGCTTCATGTCGCGCGCACCCTTGAGCGCGCTGGCAATGAGCTGCTTGAGCTTAGGCACGTCGAAGGGCTTGAGCAGGTAGTCATAGGCACCGAGCTTCATCGCCTCGATGGCGGTCTGCGTCGTGCCGTAAGCGGTCATCATGATCACCGGCAGGCGGGCGTCAGCCTGGCGCAATCGGCGCAGAGTCTCCAGGCCGTTCATGCCCGTGCCCATGCGGATGTCCATGAGCACGAGATCAGGCTTGAGCTTTGAAACGAGGCGCAACCCCTCCTCACCGCTGGACGCAGTGTGCAGTTCGACGGCGGAAGACTCGAAGATGCGGCGGAACGAGTATTGCACATCCACCTCATCGTCAATCAGCAGCAGCTTGTCCATCGGGGCGCGATTGTATCAGGAAGCAGACGACCGTGAAGCTGCAAAAGCGAGGGACAGCCGGCAAACGAAAACTCAGGCGCGCGTTGACGTGGAGCCGTAAACGCCCTTGTTGCCGTAGTATTTGTTGCCAGAGTAGTAGTAGTAGTAGCCGGAGCCGGCGCTCTGAGGCAGGAAGTTGAGCACCACGCCAGACGGCCGCCCACCGGCGCGACGGAGCATTTCAAGCGCTCGCATGACCACGCGGCTCGACGTCTTCTTCGCGTTCATGACAAGACAGACTGTCTGGGCTTCCTTGACGATGAGCAACGCGTCGCTCACCGCGTTCACCGGGGCGTTGTCCAGAACCACCTGATCATACTTTCCAGCCGCCTCCTGAATGAGTTGCTTGGCCCACGGGCCGGACATCAGCTCCGCCGGGTTGGGAACCATCCGGCCCGCTGTCAAGAGGAATAGATTGTCGAACCGCGTCTTCTGCACGCACTTGTCCAACGGCTCCTGGCCCAACATCACGTCCGTGACGCCCGGCAGGTCACCCTTGACGCCGAACGTCTCCGCCAAGCTGGGCTTGCGCAGGTCAAAGTCCACCACCAGCGTGCGTTTCCCTTGCTGCGCGTGGGCCACCGCGTAGTTCACACAACAAAAGGATTTGCCCTCGGACGGAACGGCACTGGTGAACAACACGACCTTGCGCTCCTCCTCCCGCCCCAAGAGTCCCAAAGACGCGCGCAAACTACGAAACGCCTCGGCACACAACGACTGAGGATCGTCGCTCATGAACAGCCGGCTCTTGCCGTCCTTCACCAGCTTGTTCCTCGGCACAGCTCCCAAAACCGGAAGGCCCAGCAAGCGTTCGGCGTGATCCACAGACTTGATCGTTGTGTCCATCTGTTGAAGGAGCCACACCAGACCAAAAGCGACGACCGCGCCCAGTGCCAGCGAGTAGATCAGGATCATCCGCTTGTTGGGTCGGATCGGAGTCATCTGCAGGCTGGCTGGCTCGACGATTTTCACGTCGTTCTTCTTGATGGGGTTGGTCACGTTTACCTCGCCCAATCGCTGCATGATCTTGTCATAAAGCTGCTGGACGGCTGTGGCCTCACCCCGCAACTCATCATACTTGAGACGCTGCATACCGAGTTCACCAAGTTTCTTCCCCTGCTCCGCTAGCGCCAGCTCCAGCCGCTTCACTTTTTCAACCGCCGCATCACGCTGCTGCTGTATTCGCAGAGGCGCTTTGCGGACTTCCTCCTCGAACGCCTTCTGAAGAGTCGCCAGCTCGTTGCGGGCCTGAATCATTGCCGGATGTTTTTCCCTGTAACGCAACAGGAGATTGCCCACGTTCGCCTCTTGAGATTGCAGTTTCTCCTTCAACCCCACTATCTCTGGGGCACGCGACACGGATACGAGCGTCAGCAACTGGTCAACATTTCCGCCCAAGCGCTGGGCACTCTCCCAGTCGACATCGAGCAACAAGCGCTCCGTCCTTGCCTCCGTGCATTGGCTGCTCAGTGTTTTGAATTCATCACTCAGAATGTCTGCGTCTTTCGAGAGAGAAATATTGTTGGTGCGCAGGTAGGTTTGGACTGCCAACCCGGCCCTGGCGAGCCGCTCCTTGAGTCGCCCTTCCTCTGCCAGCAGGTATTCACCAGCGCTTTGCCCCACGCCCACTCGATCCTCGCCGCTCTGCTTGATGAACTCCTCGACCACAGATTGCGCCAGCATTTGAGCCAAAGCCGGGTCCCCGATCTCCACCGTGACGTCAATCAGTCGCGTGAAACGCCGCAACCGCGCGTCCACCACGCCGCTGATCACCCCGACTAACTGATCTTCGGTCACGGTGTTGGTTCCGCCGGTGAAGTAGGGGTGCTGAGTGAGCTTCTGAGCGACCACCACACGTCTCAAAATACCACTGCTCTTGAGGTTGTTCGCCAACGTGTTGAGCAGATCAACTCCGCCCTTTTCCCGCTTGTCCACATCCTCGATGGTGGTGACAACTTTTTGCTCTCCGAAATCGAAATACAGAACGGCCCGGCTTTGATAGACAACCGGGCTGCGAACACCAATCCAGACGCCCAATGCTGCAGCCACCACAAGTATGCACGCAATCAACCATGCCTTTTCGACAACGGCCTGCCACAAATCTCGATTGATCGGCGTGCCGACATCCAGCGACACTGCTCCCTCCTGCGGCTGTTTGGTCGGCTCCATCCTCTAGAAAAGCGTCTGCCTCACTACAATCACATCGCCTGGCAGAACCTCAAACGGCTTCGATTTCGAATCGCGCTGCATGGATTGCACATTTTCACGGTAGACCTTTTCCACCCCCTCGCGCTTGATGGTAACGTCCTTCTGGTTCGCCAAAGTTGTAAAGTCTCCCGCCAAGGCGATCGCTTGAACCAGATTGACCTTTTCACCCTCTGGAATTTCTACCACCCCTGGCTTTTTTACCTCACCGGAAACCGTGAATTTCAAAACTTTCTTCTTTAACTCCGCAACCTTGTTGGTCTGCGAACTCGTCACAACTGAAATGTCCACACCCGCCGAGACTAGATAATCTTTTTCATACAGGCCGCGGATAATTGCCCGGGCCTCGGCAACAGTTCTGCCAGCAACTCGCACCGTTTGAATCAGCGGCAGTGAGATAGTGCCATCCTGATCAACCCGGGTCACCCTCTCGAGGTCCTTCTCGTTGTAAACCTCGACCTTGATCAGGTCGTTCACCAGAAGCGTGTAACTGGTGTTTGCTGAGGAAAGGGAATTGGTTGCTGTTCCTTTTGGCTGTATTCCTTCCGCAAGTTGAGGCCGTCCTCCAAGTGTGGGAGCCTGATCGGAACGCTGGAACTCCGCAGCGCGCCCAGTCACGCCAAAGGACCAAAAAGACGCCAACAGGAACCACACCACCCCATTGACAGGCACGGCAGCTCGGTTGATCAAGTTCACGATCCGCCGGACGATTAGAAGCGATAGGACAGCTCGAGACCAAGCTGATTGCCGTAGAAGTCGTTGGCATTCGCGGCCAGATTGGCATCGTTCCGCCGATACTGGTAATAGAGAGTAGCTTGCGCCCTCTCAACGAACTTGTAGGTAAGCGCTGGCTTCACGAAGAAGTAGTTGTCATCGCGCAGCGCCAACGCAGCCGCGCTGGTCGCCTTGTAGTGACTGAGCGAATAGCCACCATCAAGGCTCATTGAAACACGATCGAACAAATTGTGCTTGATCGAGGCAGTAAACGCGGTCTCCTCATTCAGTTGTGCAACTTGTGCATTGGAAACTTTCGTCCCGCGCGTGCCAGTCAGCGAAACGGTGGTTCGCTCGGAAGCCTTCCACTCCGCCCCCAAGCTGAAGACAAAGCTGTTAGGATCCTTCGTTCCGAGCGCCTGGATATTCCGATGCTCCACGCCTGCGCTGCCATTGATGTTCAACTTCTCGGTTGCGCTCCAAGTCATCCGCACCAATCCCTGATAGTATTGGCTGTTCGGATTGTCAGTCGCTGCATTTCCGTCAACTTGCAGGTAACCAACCGTGCCGCCAGCGCCCATTTTTACTTTCGGGAGGACTTGATAATCGAGCCAAAGCGCCGCAGAACGATCCACAGAGTCAACCAGCGCCCCATTGTAGTCGCCAATTGTTTGCTTAAGGTCAAGCGACACACTGGTCTTCTCGCTCACCTCGTAATCACTGTCGATCTTCGTGTCCCAAGTCTTACGCTTGACACGTCCGTTGGCAGCCAGCGTAGAGCGATCAGCATCCGATGCCGACGTGAGTGTCTGTTCGACAGCAACGTGCAGGCGGTTCAGTTTACCACCCAGCGCGACTGAGGCATTGTTGTCAACAGCATTGGCACTCGAGTTGTGGGTGAAACGCGTGAAAGCAGCCTGATAGTTGGCGTCAAAATACGCCGATTGACGCGTCGCAGCATCACCGGCGTTCAGACGAAGACCGGGTGTAAAAGTGTGGACGAAATCATGGTCACGGCCAGGTTGCCCCAAGGCACCCAAGAATTTGGACTTGTGCTCCAAGAAGATGTTGTCGTCATAGACCACAGAGTAAGTGGCATGAGGACGAACATCCACATTTCCGATCTTAAAAAGCGGGCTGGAATCCTGGGCGGACACACCAACCAAGCCGGTCAGCATCGCGACGCCACTCACTGCAATTGTCTTCTGGTTTTTCATAGATTTCCCTGATTTTTGACACCTTTTGCGGTTAAATAGCCTGAAGTCGCTTTGATTATTTACTCGATGTGGAATTGTCCAAAACGTTGTTGAGTTGAACATTGTTCGAGGGAGCCTGGGTAGACGCAGCGACACCCGCGTCCACAGCGGCACCGATGGCCCCCGCCAACTGGGGCGCGACTGCAGAGACTTGGGCGGTGATGGCAGCCGCTTGGCTAGGGGCACCAGTTGCAGCTGCTTGAGCAATAGCAACAGTCTGGGTCGGAGCGGCTTGAGCTGCTGCCGCAGCGATCGCCGGTGCTTGGGTCTGAAGAACTTTGGTCGTCGCGAGAACGACAGCCGCTGCCACCGAGTTGTTCGCCCCAGCCGCCGCCGCGACGATCGCTGGCGCGGCAGATGGAACCAATTGTGCAATTCCAGCGACGGTTTGCGCCGCTTGTGCCGGACGGTTCACTGCGACGTAAGCCGCAATGTCTTTGGCCAATTGTTCACGCTGTGCAGCAGGCGCGGCACTTACCATGGCCGCAGCGATGGTCGCGAGATTGGCGGCGCTCGCGGCGGTAATCCGCCCGATCTGCCCTTGATTGAGAGCGGCTTGAGCACCTGGGGCCAAAAATACGACGGACCCGACAACTCCCGCGACGAGCAGGGTCTGGATGAGTTTGAAGCGATTTTTCATAATCTTGTTTTTTTGAAAGCCTGTTTTCCGACTCGCGAGGTGGAGACTAGGCAACGACCCGGCTTCGTGACAACTCTTTTTTTGGCAATAATTAAGCGGGCCGAAAATCCTCCGTCAGTATTTCGCAGGGGCTCCACCGGGCTTGAGTCCTAGCGACGCGACGTTCTCGCGGGCCTTCGCCAGCATCATCCCCAGTTCGCTGGCCACGGCGATGAACTGAAAGCCTTCCGCCGCGCGGCGCCTGGCAGACTCGACGTCGGGCACGTGGATGCCGGAGGCGATGCCGTATTTCTTCGCGGTCTCGCGCACGGCCTTGAGCGCGTCCACGAAGGGAGCGTAGTCGCTGTCGAAGGCAGGCTTCTTGCCCATGCTCTTGTGCAAGTCGTTCGGCCCGATGAACACGCCGTCAATGCCGGGCACGCTGAGGATCGCGTCGAGGTTCTTCACGCCCTCGACGTGCTCGATCATGACGATGAGCAGGATTTCGTCGTTGGCCTTCTCGAAGTAGGTGGCGGGATCGGTGCCGAAGTTCGGCGCGTGAAGCTGCCCGCCGACGGAGCGGTTGCCGATGGGATGGTAGCGCGTGTGCTGGACGGCTTCCTCGCATTCCGCGCGCGAGTTGACCATAGGCACCACGACACCCCAAGCGCCGAGGTCGAGGACGCGTTTGATGTTCTCGCCGGTGTTCCACGGCACGCGCACCAGCGGCGCGGCTCCGCCGGCGGTGATGGCCATGAAGCTGTTCGAGACGGTCTCGAAGTTGTAGCCCGAGTGCTCCATGTCGCAGGTGAGCCAGTCGAAGCCCAGGCCGGACATGAGCCGGGCGGCGACGGGGTCGGGCAGCGCGAGCCAGGTGCCGAAGCTTGGCTCGCCGCGTTTTAGTTTGGCGCGGACGTGGTTGGTTTTCATGTCCGCGAATGGCACGCGAACGGACGGGAATTTGCCAGCGGATTCTCCAAGCCCGAATGTGTCGCGCTCTCGCCGTGGAAGCCGATGGTCACTCCCACCGCGCGGTCCATGCCGAGGAGGACCTAGCCGTGGTCGAGGTGGAGCCAGTCCACGGCGAAGCCGGAAAGCGCGAAGCGAAAACCGAGCACGAGAGAAGCCCGTCGGCCGACCATCACTCTAGCCTCGCCCGCAAGGCCGCTGACTGAAACACATCCCCGTTCACCACGTGCGTCGGCTTCTTGCCGTGCATCAGGTCCACGATGGCCTGCGCGGCGGCGAGGCTGACGCGCTCGCCGGTCTCGCGGCCGTTGAAGGCCTGGTGCGGCGTGAGCAGCACGTTCGGGCAACGGCGCAGCGGGTGGTCATTGGGCAACGGCTCGGTGGTGAAGGCGTCCACGGCGGCCCCGGCGATGGTCTTCTGCTCCAGCGCGCGGACCAGCGCGGCCTCGTCCACCAGCGCGCCGCGCGCGGTGTTGATGAGGTAGCTGTTGGGCTTCATCTTCTTGAACTGCGCCTCGCCGATGAGGCCGCGGTTCTGCGGCGTGAGCGCGCAGTTGAGGGAGACGAAATCGCTCTGCGCCAGCAGCTCGTTGAGGGAAACGAACTTCACCCCGAGCGCCTCGGCGTGCGGGTTCGGCGCGATGTCGTGGCCGAGGATTTTCATGTTGAAGCCCGACGCGCGCTTCGCCACGGCCTGGCCGATGCGTCCGCAGCCGATGATGCCCAGCGTCTTGTTCGACACGTCGTGGCCCCACGCGACGGACCAGCGGTTGTCGCGCATGACAACGTGGCCCTCGTGGACGCGACGGGCGAGCGCGAAGAGC
>JBEBFV010000251.1:0-8999 GCA_040081795.1 Limisphaerales bacterium
AGTTCGCGGTGGATTTCGTGCTGGTTGGCGTGGGGCAGGAGTTGGTCGAGCAGGCGGTTGGCGCATTCGAGTTCGAGGATGTGGTCGGCGGCCAGCAGGGGCGGGAGGCGTTTCTGCCAGTAGTCGTGGCGGCGTTCGATTTTGCCCTTGGCCTGCGGGGTGGGGGCGAAGCGCAGGGCCACGCCGTAGAAGTGGAGGGCGGCGCCGAGTTGGGTGAAGGCGTCGGGGGTGTGGGTGTAGAAGAAGGAATGGAAGTCCACGTAAAGGGCCAGGGGCAGACCGTGGACTTGGAAGGCGCGGGCGAGGAAGTCGAGGTGGGCCAGCAGGGATTCACTTTCGTAGAGCCGCGCCCCGGTATTGCAGCGGGTGGCGTCGTCGAGGAGGTCGAGCAGGCATTGTTTGACGGTGGAGCCGGGGAGAAAGGCGTGCGGGGTGGCGTCGTATTGCCAGAGGGCACCGAGGTCGCGGACCTGCCAGCGTTTGACGGGCTGGGGTGGCCGTTTGTAGCGGGTGTCGGGAGCGCGTTTATTTGCGATGGCCCAGCGGCGGACGCTGGCGCGGTCGGTTTTGAAGTCGAGGCGGCGCAGCAGTTCGCTGGCACAGGCGCTGTAGGAGGAGGGCGGCTGGGAAGCGAGCAGGGTGGTGAGCTGGTTGATGACTGCGGGTGGCCAGTGGGCGTGGTGGTCGCCGCCGGAGTTGCCTGGCGTCCAGCTATCGGCGAGGCCGTGCGCGGCGGCGGCCAGATACGCGCTGTAGAGCTGGTAGAAGCGGGTTTTGGAGAGTTGCAGCTCGGCTTGGGCGGCGGCGGCGCTGAGTTGATCGGCGCGGAACTGGGCCAGCAGATGGCGGATGAAGGGCGCGGGGAGGCGGTGGATTAGTTGCAGTTTTTCATGGGGCCAAAAGTAGTGGGGGAGAGTGGATTTTGCGCTTTGACACTGCCCCGGCAGAGAAGCCGGGCCACCACCTTGGTGATGGCCCGGCCTGCCGTTGGTCAGGCTTGCAGCGGCGCTCAGGTTGCGTCCCCGCAGAGCCCTATCCTCCGCTGAAGCATCGCCGAGAATGAGAGCTGCGAACTGAAGGGCAACCTCCAAGGCGAGGTTTTGAGGATTAGTCCCCTTTTGATCGCACAGTGCTGTCCGGTTTTGATCGCACCACGACAGAAAAATAAGAATTTTAGTCGGCACGTCGGTCCCTGAACCAAAGGTTGAGAAGTAGTTGCCGGAAATGGACGAAAGCCTGATGCGGAGGGAGATTCACTCCCCACAGTGTTGGGACGAATTCCCTACGAATGAAACGCTTCGCGCGAGGGTCAGGCTGCCGGTGGTTGATCCACTCGTTGCCCGGCTCACGCAGAAACGGCGCGTGATGGGAAACCAACTGGTCGCGCCGACGCATCCTAATCTCATCGGGCAGCAGCCCAACCATCGCTTCACGCAGCAAAAACTTATGCGCAAACCACGGCAGCAAGGGGAGCGTGAGATAGAATTCAACTAGTCGCTTGTCGCTCAAAGGATCCAGCCATTCTCCCGGGACATCCGAGGCGTTGCCGTGGAGGACCGTCGCGTTGTCCTTGCAGCTGCACCAGTATTGGATTTGGGGATGTCGCCGGTTAAGCGGTTCGTTGCTGTCCATCTGTGGTAACTGTTGCTTGGTGAACGCCGCGCGCAAGTCACGCCGTTGCACCAGCTCCGGCGGCAGCCACTCGGGGAAACGACGTTCGAAGTCGCCCTTGCGCCCTAAGAATTGGTCACGCACACGGTAGATGCCAAAATTAGTATCCGGATGAAGGCCATACCGGCTGAACACGGTGCCATAACCGTGGAGAGCGGAGAAAACACCCTGGCCCAACAGCGCCTCCCGCAGGTAGCCGGTCCGCTGCATGTCACCGCTAGTCCCTGTCATCACCACAGGGGCCAGCCGGGATGCACGGCGGACGAACTCCTCCTGCTGCTTGCCCAAGGGATAGAGCATCAGCGTGACCGGCGAGTAGTCGGGCGTGAGCCACGGCACCTCGTCCATGTCCATCAGCACTTGCGGGATGTCGTATTGGCGGCACAGCAGCCCCGCCAGTTCCGCCTCGCGCGTGGGGTTGATCCGCCGGTGGTCTTGTGAGAAGGCGACCAACTCCGGGCCCTGGCCGCGCTGGCGGATGACGTGGGCGGTCATCGCCAGCACGGAGGTGGAATCCATCCCGCCGCTGACCGTGAAGCAGAGCTTGCGCGAGCGCAGCCGGTCGCGGATGGCACGGGCAAACAGCTCGCGGAAGCGCTCCACCACTTCCTCCTCGCGCCGATAGTGGAACGGCTCCACCTCGGCGGGACAGACCCAGTAGCGGCGCAGCTTCACCCCATCTCGATCTGCCACCAGACACTCGGCGGGCCAGAGCTTGCGCACCGCCTCATAGCTGGTGCCGCCCTGATCCAGATACGTGGTGGAGCCGAGCGCCAGAAAGGAGCCAACGTGAAAGTCCGACAGCCGGGCTGGCACGCCGGGGTCCTGCATCAGGCCATCCAGCGAATTGCACAGCACCAGCCGTTGACCAACGTGCGCGTAGTAGAGCGCACGGTTGCCAAAATGATCCCGCGCCGCCAGCACCCGCTGCTTCGCGCCGTCCCAGAGGATGAAGGCAAAATAGCCCAGCAGCCGGTCCAGGCAGCCGTCGCCCCAGACGTGATAGGCGTGGAGAATCAGCTCGGAGTCCGGCTGGTTCAGCGACGCCTCCCGCCCCGCCGCGCGCAGGGCGTCCACCAACTCCTCGCGCCCGGTCAGGAAGGCATCCGCCGTGATCCACACCTGCCCATCGAGCGAGCAGGGCGCGACTTCCAACTCTGACTCAATGGTGGCGCGAAACAGCCCATTGCCCAAGCCGGCTGGCCCCGCGACATGGTAGCCGAGGCCGTCCGGCCCCTGCGGGCGCAGGAACTCCATCATACGCTCCAGCGGCGCACGCTCCACCGGCGAACCGTCCAAATGGAAAACTCCGGCGATGGCACTCATACCGTCGCGCGCGGGGCGAATGCCTGCTCGGCAATCTGAAACCATTCCTCCAGCACCGGCCCCGCGTCCGGCACGCCGAGCGACTGGCAGATGAGCGCGTCGCGTTCCTCTTCGTCCGGGAACAGCTCGCCCAGCACGAGCATCAGTTGCTTACGCGGCTCCTTGAACCCGGAGATCATGCCCCACAGGCCATTGGTGCGCATCACGTCATCCAGCGCCGCCAGAACGCGCGCGCGGCTGACGCCGAAGCGCTCCCGGATCGTGGGCAACACCTGCCTCGAGAACACCGGCAGCGTCAGCCGCGCCTGCAATTGGCTCAAGACCTTGAAGCAGGTCACGGAGTCGGAACCCGCCAGGAAATCCGTCACCCGCCCCATGAAGGCCTCGGGCCGCGCCTTGAACACCGCCTCCAGCACATCCACCTGCCGCGCGATGGATTGCTTATGCTGGTGGGAAATATGTGCAAAGCCGCTGCGCAGGAAGGTGAACTGCTGCAATTCCTTGTTCCCATGAGTGCGGGCCACCAGCGTGAGCGAGGGATTGCCCATGTGGGCGACGCTGTGGATGAAGTCATCCCGCCCAAGGATCGGACAAATCTTCCCTGGCGCGATCATCTCGATGCCGCGCGCCACCACTTTGCCGAGCCGAATTCCCGCCTCTGGCGCGGACTCCTCCTGAAACCGGTATTCGACCTGGAGCGAGTAGCCATCCAGCACTCGAAACGCCCCCGTGAACCCGTGCCCGTGGATGCTCGTGCGGCTGGGAAACCAGAAGAGCACTTCGATGTAAAATCCAGGTGCCTCGAACACCACCAGCGGCGGCTGGCCAAAACCGGAGTTGAAATTAACCTGCTTGGGGAGCGGCCGCTGCTGCGCGGCCCAGTCGGCCATCGCCAGCACGTCAATCTGTGGTGCGGAAACCTCCCGCAGCACCTCGGTCGCAATGTTTGCGAACACGGCGTCCGGATCGGGGTGCTCACCCAACTGCGCCGCCATCTTGCGCCCAATGGTTTGGAAGTAGTCAGCCGTGTCACTCATAGAATCTCATCACCAGTAATCCCCCGGTCCGCCTGCATCAGTCGGCGGAAATGCCCGCCGGTTTGTGCCACCAGTTTCGCTGGACTGCCACTCTCTACCATGCGGCCGCAGTCGAGCACGATGACCTGATCGGCGTTCTGCACCGTGGACAACCGGTGCGCAATGATGACAAGCGTCAGTTCGCCGTGCAATCGCTCGATGGCCTGCTGGATGAGCTGCTCATTCACCGGATCAAGCGCATTGGTGGCCTCGTCGAGCAACAGCAGCGTGGGCCGGCGCAGCAAGGCCCGGGCAAGCGTGAGCCGTTGCCGCTCACCACCGGAAAGACGCACGCCGCGATCGCCCACCACGGTGTCCAAGCCCTGTGGCAGCCGCGTGACAAATTCCTCGGCGGCGGCGGCCTGAAGCACGGCTTGAAGCTCGGCCTCGGTGGCGTCGGGTTTGGCCCAGAGCAGATTGCCCCGCACGGTATCGTGAAAGAGAAACGGCTCTTGCGGCACGTAACCGATGGATTGCCGCCAGGCGTTGAGTTGAGCGCCCGCCAGCACTTCGCCGTCTACCAACACCGTCCCCTCCGTGGGCGAAAGCAGGCCGAGCAGCAGATCGCCCACCGTGCTTTTGCCCGCTCCGGAAGGCCCCACGAGGGCGGTCATCTGTCGCGCCGGGATGGACAGGTCGAGTCCCGTAACGGCGTTGCGCACGGAGGCATCCTCGCCGCCGTAGCGGAACGTGACCTGCCGAAACTGGAGCCCAACTTGAAGTTTGAATGGCTGCCCGGCAACGGTCGGTTCCGCTTCCACAGCGGCATCCAGCTCGGCCTGAAGTTTCTGCACAGTCTCGAAGGAGACCTGGGATTGCAACAACCGCTGCCAACTGGTCTGGATGGCCCCGATGCGCGGCAGCAACCGGGTGAAGACAAACACCATCAGCACGAGTTGCGCTGTCGGCAACTTCACCCACGCCACCGCCACGTAGAGGAACGCGGTGAGCGCCACCCAGCCGGACAGTTCAAAAAAAGTGCGCGAGGTGGAAAAGGTCCGATGGGCAGCCATGAATTGATCTGCGATGGCGTGTGTGACCCGCGTGAAGATCTGGAGGTGATGCTCTCCGCGTCCGTGACTTTTGGCGACCTTGAAGCCCGCCAGATGCTCGCTGATGGCGCTGCTCATCTCGGAGCGATGCACCTGACTGGCCTGCGCCGCCGTCTGCACCCGCCGGTTCAGCGGTCGCAAGCACGCCGCGAGGATCAAACCACAGCCCAAGGCCAGCGCTGTGAGTGGCAGCGAGAGCAGTGCGGCCATGCCACAGTGGACCATGGCCATGGCCACCAAGCCCACCAGCGCGGTCATCTGCTGGGCCGCAAAACCGAGGCGATCCACATCCTGGGTCAGCACTTGTGTCAGATGCGCACCACGAAGGCGGGTGAAATCCAGCCAGCGGGCATGCACCATGGCGCGGTAGAGGCGATCCCGCAGTTGCACGGTGTAATCCGCCTCGATGCGGGCATTGAGGTAATCCGTCACTCGCCGGAGCGCCGCCTGCGCGATGAGCAGGGTCACGAAGCAGCTCAACACCACTTCGAGTGAAGCGGGCAGACCGACCCCGGCAAAAACCTGTCGCCATACCGCATTCAGATTTCCCGCCGCCTTGATCTGGCCCAGCCCCAGCAGCTCCAGCAACGGCATCAGCAACATCACTCCCGCCGCCTCCAGCGCCGCCACCACCACCACCAAGCCCAACACCACCGGGATGCGCCGTCCGGCGTGATGCAGAAAGTGCTGAAGAAAAGCGGCGGACATGAACAACGCAAACGGTGCCCAGCAAACAGTAGGCGGGCCAGCGGCAGTGTGTTGCGCGCGGCGACGTGAGAAAAGAAAAAGCGCACCGGGAGGGTGCGCTGAACGACTGAAGTGGAGTGAGCCTATTTCGCGGTGCGAGGCATCGCCACCCCGGCCTGCTGGGCGGCGGCCATGTAGTCGGCGATCTGCCGGGCGGTCAGCTCGCGGGCGGTCGCGGTGCCAGTGTGTATCTGGCGATACCAGCAAGTCGTCTCGGCGATGGCTTGTGTGAAATTCCACACTGGCTGCCAGCCGAGGCGATGCCGGGCCTTGTCAATCGTCAGGTTCAGCAGGCCGGCTTCGTGCGGAGCATTGGCCTGCGCGACGTGCTGCCACGCGCCCGGCCAGTGCTTGAGGATTTCCTCCACGACGTCGCGCACGGGGCGGTTGGCTTCAAACTGGGGACCGAAATTGAATGGCGAGCGGAACACCGCCGCATCGGGCTGGCCGAGCAGCTCGGGCCGCGTAAGCAGCGCGCCGAGCCAGAGGTAGCCGCCCAGCGGCTCCAGCACATGCTGCCAGGGCCGGGTCTGTGCCGGGTTGCGCACCGTGATGGCCTCGCCACGGGCCAGCGCCTTCATGCAGTCGGGGACGATGCGGTCGGCAGCCCAGTCGCCCCCTCCGATGACGTTCCCGGCGCGGGCAGTGCAGACATTAAGGCCGTGCGAGGAGGTGAAAGACTTTTGGTAGCTTGCCACGGCCAGTTCCGCACAGGCCTTGCTGGCGCTGTAGGGGTCGTGGCCGCCGAGGCGGTCCTCCTCGCGATACGCGTGGAGCCACTCGCGGTTGTGGTAGCACTTGTCCGTGGTCACGACGACGACGGCGCACGGGCGACGGCTGAGGCGGACCGCTTCCAGCACGGCGACGGTGCCGAGGACGTTGGTGGCGAAGGTGGCCAGCGGAAGCTGGTAGGAGGCGCGCACCAGCGGCTGGGCCGCGAGGTGGAAGAGAATATCCGGCTGCTCCTGAGCGATCCAATTGGCCACGGCGGGCGCGTCGGTAATCTCGCCGCGCTGGTCGCGCAGGCGCGTGGACAACGCTAGCGCATCGAAGAGCGATGGCTGCGTGGGAGGTGGTTGGGAGTAGCCGCTAACCTCGGCCCCGAGCTGGAGCAGCCACTCGCACAGCCACGCGCCTTTGAAGCCGGTGTGGCCGGTGACGAGAACTTTCTTGCCTTGGTAGAGGTCGCCGAACATGGCGTGGGTGGGAAGGGGGTTCAGCTCCAGGATTTCCACGGCGCGCGGCCCGTGGTCCACAGCTGGTTGAGGAGCACGAATTCCTGATAGGTGTCCATCGGCTGCCAGAAGCCCTCGTGCTTGAAGACCGCGAGCTTGTGGTTGCGGATGAGGTCGTCGATGGGCTGGCGTTCGAGCATCATGGTGGGGTCGTCGGGGAGGTAGCGGAACAGCTCGCGGCTGCACACCATGAAGCCGCCGTTGATGAAGCCGCCCTCGGTCTGCGGCTTCTCGTTGAACGCGGTCACGTTGGCGTGCCCATCAATGCGCAGCTCGCCGAAGCGGCCCGGCGGATGCACGCCGGTCAGCGTGCAGACCGCGCCCTTGGCCTGGTGCAACGCGATCGCCCCGGCGATGTCCACGTCGCCCACGCCGTCGCCGTAGGTCAGCAAGAAGTGCGGATCGTTGCCCAGATGCTTTTCGATCTGCCGGACGCGGTAGGCGGTGAGCGAGTCCTCGCCCGTCTCGGCGAGCGTCACGGTCCAGTCCTCCTCGTCGTGGCGGTCGTGGAAGGCGATTTCGCCGTTGCGGCCCAGCTTCATCGTCACGTCGCCGGTGGCCCACTGGTAGTTGCGGAAGAAGTCCTTGATGATCTCGCCCTTGTAGCCGAGGCACAGGACAAACTCCCGGTGGCCCTGCGCGGCGTAGATTTTCATGATGTGCCAGAGGATCGGCCGCCCGCCGATGGGCACCATGGGCTTGGGCCGGTATTCCGTCTCCTCACGCAACCTGGTGCCTTTGCCACCGCAGAGTATGACCACTTTCATAATGCTGGTTGTCCGCCGAACCACGCCGCGCAGCCGCGCAGGGTGGCATCAATTTCCGCCGCGAAATCCTCCTGCGGGACGAACCCAGCCGCAGCTAGCCGCCGCAGGCTGTAGTGCAACGGCGGAATCGCCCCAGTGCCCTCCGGAGCCAGCTTGAGTTCCGGGGTGAAGCCCAGCAGCGCCTCGCACCGCGCACGCACCAAGGCCGCCATTTCGCCGAGCGACGTCACCCGTGAGCTGCCGACGTGAACGCTCTCGGCCCCGCGCCCCGCCAGCGGCTGCGCCAAGAAATGGGCGATCGCGCCGCACACGTCCGCCAGCGTGACGAAGTTGCGAATCGTGCGCGGGTCGGCGCGGACTTCCAGGACGCGGCGCTCGACGGCTTGCCGGCACAGGTCGTTCACGACGAGCGACCAGCGCGTCATGTCCCGCGCGATGGGTGCGCCGAAGCCGTTGGCCAGCCGCAGAACCACGCTGGCTGCGCCGCCCGCCCTACTCGCCGAACTGATGAGGTCTTCGCCCGTGCGCTTGATGACGCCGTAGGGATGCGTGGGACACGGCACGGTTTCCTCGGTCACTTCCCCGCGCAAGGCCGTGCCATAGACGTGGATCGTGGAGGCGTAGAGGAGCCGGGACACGCGCTGGCGCTGGCATTCGGCAGCGAGTCCGTGCGTGAAGGCGAAGGCTTCATGGGCGCGAGCCACGGGATCGGCGGCGCAGAGTTTCTCATCGGGATCGCCGAGGTGAACGACGCCGGTGACGCCGGCCAGCAGCTCCGCGCCCTGTTGCGCCCAAGTCGTCCGGAACCGCACCACGTCGCAGCCCGAAACGCCCTCGACCTCGCCGCTCCGCCGCGTCAGCAATCGGACCTCGCCGCCGGCCGCCGCAAGTCGCGTGCCCAGCCGCCGACCGAGGTAGCCCAGCCCGCCCGTTATGAGAATGCGTTCCATCAACTAGCCGTGACGAATGTCCCAGTTGTAGGGGATCGAGGCGTCGAACGGACTCTTGCGCGCGATCTCGGTCGGGTCGTGCGGGATGTCCGTGCAGTTGGCCACGATGGCGGTCTCGGTGCCGATGCCCTTGAAGCCGTTCCAGACCAGCGGCGGCACGGTCACGAGACAGTAG
>JBEBFV010000252.1:0-8992 GCA_040081795.1 Limisphaerales bacterium
AGAAGTCGGAAGTCAGGCGGGACGCACTGACCTACTCGGCGTGCCGGCGACTGCAAGTCGCCGGCACGGGCTTTTCCACGCTTGAATCACCGGTGCCGGACGCGCTTCAATCCTCGCGACATGAAAGCCGTCCAGCTCCTTGCCCACGGCACGCCGGGGCAGTTCCGTTTCGGCGACGTGCCCGACCCCACGCCCGCTGCCGATGAAGTCATCGTGCGTGTGCGCTCGTGCGGCGTGAACCACCTCGACCTGTGGTTCGAGCAGGGAGATTTGCCCACGCCGGTCGCGTTGCCGCGCATCGGCGGCTGCGAGGTGGCGGGAGAAATCCTGTCGCTCGGCGCGGACGTGGACCAGTGGCGAGTGGGCGACCGCGTGGCGGTGCAGTCGAATCTCTTTTGCGGCACGTGCGAGTTCTGCCTGCGCGGCGAGGACTCGATTTGCCTCAACGGCAAGCTGCTCGGCATCCAGTGCGACGGCGGGTTTGCGGAGAAGGTCTGCGTGCCGTCGCGGTGCGTGGTGGCGTTGCCGGAGGCGGTTTCGTTCGAGACTTCCGCCGCGCTCACGCTCGCGGGCAGCACGGCGATGCACATGCTGACGGACCGCGCGGAGGTGCGCGCGGGCGACTGGGTGCTGGTCGTCGGTGCGTCCAGCGGCGTCGGGTCGGCGGCGATCCAAATCGCGAAGCAGCTCGGCGGGCGCGTCGTCGCGACGGCTTCCTCACCGGCCAAACGTGAGCTGGCCATCAAGCTCGGAGCGGACTTCGCGGTGGATTCTTCGAAGGCCGACTGGCCGTCGGAGGTGCGCAAGATCACCGACAAGCGCGGCGTGGACCTGGTCGTCGAGCATATCGGCGGCGTGGTGTTGCAGTCTGTTTTCCATTGCCTCGCGCGCGGCGGCACGGTGGTGACGTGCGGCGCGACGGGCGGGCGCGAGGTGCCGATGCAGCTCTGGCCGTTCTTCGTGAAGCAGCACCGGCTCATCGGCAGCTACGGTCGCAACCGCGGCGACCTGAACGCGACTCTGGAGTGGGCGGCGGACGGGCGCTTGAAGCCCGTCATCCACCAAGTCATCCCGCTGCCAGGTGTGAGCAACGCCTTCGAGCAGCTCCGCAGCCGGCAGGTGCTGGGCAAGCTGGTGGTGAAGCCGTGAAGTCTTTTTCGCGCGAAGGCCGCGAAGGGAGCGAAGGAGAATGAAGATCGAGGTCAGCACTCCTTCGCCACCTTCGCGCTCTTCGCGCGACATCTTCCCGTCGGGCTTTCCCGCGTGACTTTCAGGTGTCCGGCCAACAATGTCCGGCTCGTTTTATGAGCAAGAAATCTCCCGCGCCCGTGTCCCGCAGCGGTCGCTTTGCCAGCGGTCCCGGCGCGGATGTCGCGCGCTTCACCGAGTCCATCTCGTTCGACTGGCGGCTGTGGTGGCATGACATCCACGGCTCGCTTGCGCACGCGGCAATGCTCCAACGCATCGGCGTGCTCACGCGCGCGGAGCTGAAGGCGATTCAAGGCGGGTTGCGGCAGGTTGCTGGCGAGATCGAGGCCGGCAAGTTCAGGTGGAAGGCCGAGCTGGAAGACGTCCACATGAACATCGAGGCGGAGCTGACCAAGCGCGTCCCCGCTGGCGCGAAGCTGCACACGGGCCGCTCGCGCAACGACCAGGTGGCCCTCGACGTGCGCATGTGGCTGCGCGACGAGATCATCGAGTTTGCACGTGAGCTGCGGGACTTGCAGCGTGCGCTCGTCGAGCTGGGCGCGGCCAACGCTTCCGTCATCGTCCCCGGCTACACGCACATGCAGCGGGCGCAGCCGGTCTATTTCGCGCACCACCTGCTTGCCTATGTGGAGATGCTTGACCGCGACTACGGCCGGCTTCTGGACTGCTTCAACCGCGTGAACGTTTGCCCGCTGGGCAGCGGCGCGATTGCCGGCTCCACGCTCCCGCTTGACCGCGAGTTCGTGGCGAAGGAGTTGGGCTTCGTGGACGCGAAGGGCGCGCCGCAGCTCACGCAGAACTCGATGGATGCCGTGAGCGACCGCGACTTCGCGATTGAGTTCTGTTCGCTGGCCGCGCTGGTCGCGATGCACCTGTCGCGGCTGTCCGAGGACGTGATTCTCTGGGCCAGCAGCGAGTTCAACTTCATCAAGATCGCCGACGCCTACACGACCGGGTCTTCGTTGATGCCGCAGAAGAAGAATCCCGACATCGCCGAGCTGACGCGCGGCAAGACGGGGCGCGTGTATGGCAACCTCGTCGCACTGCTCACGCTGTTGAAGGGCCTGCCGATGACCTACAACCGCGACTTGCAGGAGGACAAGGAGCGGCTCTTCGACACTGCCGACACGGTGCGCGCGTGCGTGCGGCTCATGGCGGCAATGCTGCGGCACACGACGGTCAATGCCGCCGCCTGCGCCGCCGCCGCGAGCGACTCCGCTTTGCTGGCGACGGACTTGGCGGACTATCTCGTGCGGAAGGGAATGCCGTTCCGCCACGCGCACCACGCGGTCGGAGCGGCGGTGGCGCTCGCGGAGAAGCTGGGCAAGCCGCTGGGCGAGTTATCTGCGACAGAGTTGAAGTCAGTGAACGCCGCGTTCGGCCCAGATGCGAAGGAGTGCTTCGACCTCGGCAAGGCGATGGCGCGTCGCAATCTCACCGGCGCGCCTGGCACGAAGGAAGTTGCGAAGCAGCTCGCCCGATGGAAGTCGGCGCTGAAGTGAGCAGCGTCACTTCTTCATCGTGAAGAGCAGCACGAGGTCCAGGATGAAGAGCAGGACGATGGTGAGTTCGAGGATGAGCATCCAGCGGTTGTTCTGGTCGGTCTTGAGCAGTTGATAGAGGCCGTCGAGGGTGCGGAGCTTTTCGTCAATGGTGCGGTGCCACTCCGCGAGATGGAAGCGCGTGGAGAGTGCCGAGTAGATGCGCGAGAGATGCCAGTCGCCAAAGAACTTCGAGATGTTCGACAGCTCGTCGCTCAGGCGCGCCATGTCCACGCGGATTTCGCGCAGCTCCTGCATGACCACTTTTGAGCGGCGTTGGCCGGGCTGGTTGGACAGGTCGCGGTAGGAGCGCTCCAGCGCGTCGTCGAGCAGGCGGTCGTAGGCCTCCAGCTCGGCGAGCTGCACGTTCGCCAGCTCCATGATGTAGAGGGTCTCCTCGAAGTTGCGCGGGTCGTCCATGACAAGCGCGGCGTCCCAGTCCACCACGGCGAGGTCTCCGCGATAGTAGCTGAGGAAGCGGCCGGTGGACTCCTCGACCTCCTGGTCGGAGAGCAGTTGCACATCGTGCTCCTGGGTGAGCATGGACGCGACTTCGCGGCGATGACACGCGAGCCAATCCTCGGCGCGGAAGTCCGGCGTGCTGGCAGCGGGCGAGTGCAGACAGAAGACCGTGTAGGCCTCCTCCTCACTGAGCGGCTCGACGGGCCGGATGTAGAAGGGGCGAAGCTCGTTGCGCACCTGCTCGGCGAGGCGTTTCACCTCGTCGTGCAGAGAGCCGTTGCTGAACTGGAGGTCATGGAACACGACGAGTTCCGTCAGGCTCTTCACCTCGAACGGCACGTGGACCGTGATGCTGATGGCGCCGATGGGCAAGAGCTTGATGGTGCGATGCACGCGCACGGGGCCAAGCGGGCCGATGCGCTCCTGCGGCGGCAGGCGGACCATCTGAGGGCGGTAGAAAGAGAGCTGGCGCGGGCTGCGCTTGCTGGCGTCCACGCTGAACTGCGCGACCGGCTGGCCGAGCAGTTCCTTCACCGGCTGCCGCACCATGTCGTAGGCCACGTCGAAGGCGTAGATGAAGACCACTTCGCCGGTGTAGCGCTCGGTTTGCACGGGGCCAATGTAGTCGCGGTGCGCAACGGCGGGCAACCTCGCGGGTGCCGGAAGTCCCTCCGATCTTGTTCCCTCCTGCTCGTAATCCTGATCCTAATCCTCTTTTCCTCGGTAGGGCCGCACTGCTGCGCGGCCTCTTCTCGCGAATCAGCCCACGCCGACCGGCAGGTCGGCCCTGCCGGCCAGGGAAGAGCAGGATTAGGATCAGGATTACGAGCAGGAGGCGAAGGGCGTCGGCACGTTGGACACGCGGCGCTCGTCCCGCCTAAGCTCCGCCCATGCGCATCGTCACTACTGCCGCCGCCATGCAACGCCTCGCCCTCCGCTGGCGACGCGCAGGCACACGCGTCGGCTTCGTGCCGACGATGGGTTACCTGCACGACGGCCACCTCAGCCTCGTCCATCGCGCGCGGCGGCTCGTGGGCAAGAAGGGCATCGCCGTCGCGAGCATCTACGTGAACCCGACACAGTTCGCGCCGACGGAGGATTTGTCCGCCTACCCGCGCGACTTGGAGCGGGACAAGACGCTCTGCCGCAAGGCCGGCGTGGACGTGCTCTTCCTTCCGACTGATGCCGAGATGTATCCGGGCCGTGACACCGGCGGCTACAGCACATACGTCGTCGAGGAGCGGCTTTCGCTGGGCATGGAAGGCGGCTCGCGTCCGACGCACTTTCGCGGCGTCACCATGGTCGTCGCCAAGCTCTTCAATCTCGTGCTGCCAGACGTGGCCGTGTTCGGCGCGAAGGACTGGCAGCAGGCCGCCGTCATCCGCCGCATGACGCGCGACCTGAACTTCCCACTGCGAGTCGTCGTGGCTCCAACCCGCCGTGAGAAGGACGGCCTCGCGATGAGCTCGCGGAACAAATACCTCTCCGCCGAGGAGCGGGCGCAGGCGACGATCCTGTTCCGTGCGCTGAAGCTGGCGAAGGAAGTCGTCCTCAGCTCACGCGCGCCGAATTACGCCGACGTGCTGAAGAAGGAGCTTGCGGCCCTCATCGCCACCCAGCCGGCCGCACGGCTGGACTATGTGGAGTTCTTCGACGGCGAAACGCTTCAGCCCGCCACCGCCGTGACGCGCGGCACGCATCTGGCACTCGCGGTGTTCATTGGGAGGACGAGGCTGATTGACAACGCGGAGTTGAAGTAGCGCGCGGACGCGTGCCGTCCGACCGAGTCGCGTGCGAATCCGCACGGGAGCTACAAAGTTTCAATCCGAGGCGAAGTTATCTTCGATTCACGCTGTCCCCACGGTGCTCGGTAGCGTTCGCGCATGAAAACCGATGCCAACGCCGCCCCACCTTCCTTCCGCCGTCCGATCTGGGCCCGACAAACCGCGTGGGCGGCGCACTTCGCACAGGGCTTGCTGAAGCTGGGACTGCGGCCCAACCAAGTCTCGGTGATGAGTCTGGTGTTCTCGCTGGGGGCGGCCGGCAGTCTCATGGCCTTGCCCCAAGTAGAGGCACCATGGCGAGTCGGCCTGCCGTTGGTGGCAATTCTGTGCATCGCGCTGCGTGGTCTGTGCAATCTGCTCGACGGCATGATGGCGGTCGAAGGCGGTTTCCGGACGCGCTCGGGAGATTTGTTCAATGAGCTTCCCGACCGCTTCTCCGACTCGGTGACGTTGCTCGGTCTGGGCTGTTCGGGCGGGCTCTCCGGCCTCGGACCGACCTTGGGCTGGGCGGCGGCCTTGCTGGCCGCCATCGTGGCGTTCACGCGAGTGCTGGGTGTGCAGGCCGGAGCGTCAGCCTACTTCTGCGGACCGATGGCTAAGACCGCTCGCATGGCCGTGGTAGTGGTGGCATGCGTAGGCCTCACCGCGGAACTGCTGGCGGGGCTGCCGCAGCGCAGTGCGGCCTTTGGACTGAGCGTCGTCATCGTGGGATGCTTGGTCACCATCGCGCGGCGCAGCGTGCTCATCGTGCGCGAACTGGAGGGCCGATGAAGTCCCCGCTGATGGCGTGTCTGGTGCGGTTGGCGACAGGCGTAACCGCGCGCTGGGTAGGCTGCGGTCCCGCCTTGTGCCAGCGCATCTACTTCGCGAACCACACCAGTCACCTCGACACACTTGTGCTATGGGCCGTGCTTCCCACGGCGGTGCGCGAGCACACCCGGCCGATTGCAGCACGGGACTACTGGGGTGCCAACGCCGTGCGCCGGTGCGTGGCCCAGTCGCTGTTCAACGCGGTGTTGGTGGATCGGAAACGGATCTGCGCGCACGACCATCCGGTGGAGCACATGGTTGAAGCGCTGGGGACGACCAACTCGATCATCCTCTTCCCCGAAGGCGAGCGCACGCCGGGACCGGAGGTGGCTCCGTTCAAGTCCGGCATCTGGCATTTGGCCCGCCAACGCCCTGAAATGGAATTGGTCCCTGTCTACCTGGAGAACCTCAACCAGATCCTGCCCAAGGGCGAGTTCCTCCCCGTCCCGTTATTGTGCCGGGCCACCTTCGGACAGCCCATTCACCTCCAGCCGGGCGAAGGCAAAACTGATTTCCTCCACCGCACGCGCAACGCGCTCGACCAACTCCGCCAAACATGAATCCAATTCTCCCTCAACATCTGCCCGAAGACCCTGGCCTGGTCGCCCTCGTCGTCGGCGTGCTCGTCCTGCTCGTTCTCGCCACGGTGATCGGCACCATCCTCCGCCGACAGGTTAGCAGCGAGGCCGCAGTGGCCACCGTGGCCAATCTCAACGCCCGCATCCGGGCCTGGTGGGTGATGGTGGCGGTGTTTCTCACGCTTCTCCTCGTGGGGCGCGATGGGACGCTTGTCCTGTTTGGCATCCTGTCCTTCCTCGCCCTGCGGGAATTCATCTCGCTGATACCCATGCGACTCGCCGACCATCGCGCAATGTTCTGGGTCTTCTTCGTGCTCACGCCCTTGCAATACTGGAGCATCCACGTCGCGTGGTATGGGTTGTTCATCGCGCTCATCCCCGTGCTGGCCCTCCTCGTGATCCCCTCGCGCATCGTGGCCACGGGCGACGGCGTCGACTTCCTCTCGCGCACGGCAAACCTCCAATGGGCGCTGATGGTCTGCGTCTATTGCGTGAGCCACGCCCCGGCCATCCTGATGCTGCAAATCCCCGGCTTCGACGGCCAGAACGCGAAGCTGCTTTTCTACTTCGTGCTGCTCGTGCAGTTGAGCGACGTCCTTCAGTATGTCTGGGGCAAGCTGCTCGGTCAGCGCGCGATCTCACCCACCATCAGCCCCAACAAGACGTGGGAAGGGTTCTGGGGCGGCGTGCTCTGCACCACGGGCATCGGTGCGGCGCTGCACTGGGCGACGCCGTTCAGCCCAGGCGCGGCGGCGCTCATCGCGCTGGCCACGTGTTTTTTCGGCTTCCTCGGCGGCCTGACGATGTCGGCCATCAAACGCGGCTTCGGGGTTAAAGATTACGGCACTCTCATCGAAGGTCATGGCGGAGTGCTGGACCGGCTGGACTCGGTGTGCTTCGCCGCGCCGATCTTCTTCCACATCACGCGCTACTTCTACACGGTGATTCCCGGGCTGTGACAGGGTGCCTCCAGCGGGTCAGTGATTCCTTGCTGGTCAGACGGCTCCTATAGCGGTCTTCCACACGGCACGGCACTCCGAGCCCAAAAGGTCACTTCGCCATCACCACATCCAGCTCGCGCGGCGCGGCGGCCTGAACGTCGGTCTCGACCCGCACGCCATCACGGATGCCATTCATCTGCTCCTGCTCCTTGCACCAGCCCTTGATCTCCACGTCGTTGAAGATTTTGCCCAGCACGCGGCGCAGCAGGCCCTTCAAGTTCGGGTTCTCCAAGTCTTGCAGGCAGCGGATGGCTTCTTCCTTGTAGGTTTCGAGCAACGTCTTCGCGCGCAAGTCGGCACCGACTTCGGTGTAGAGGGCCTCGATGTCCTTCACGCTGACCCCGGCGGGGAGCTGGCGACGCCAGACGCTCGCGAGGAGTTCCTTCTTGGCGTCCTTGGCCTTCTCGTGCGCGACGGCGAGCAGGAGGCTCGGGCGCAGGCCGGCGATGTCGTTGGTCTCGCCGGTGTCGCCGAGGTCGCTCAAGTCGTCGCGAATCTGGTAGGCGATGCCGAGCGCCTCGCTATAGACGTGCAGCACGTCTTCGACTTCCTCGTGCTGCTCCACGCCCGCGTAGAGCGCGCCGACGCGCAGCGCGACCTCGAAGGCGGGCGCGGTCTTCTTGCGGAAGATGTCGAGCACCTGATGCTGCGTGAGCGACTGCGGGTTGCGCGCCCAGCAGAGTTCCGCGCCCTGGCCACGGCAGAGTTCGCGCTGGCCTTCACTGGCGATGCGCACCATCTCGGCCTTCGCGGCGGGGCTAGCCTTGCACGCAGCGAGCAGGCGGTAGCCTTCGCCGATGAGCAGGTCGCCGACGTTGAGCGCGACGGCGGTGCCGTGTTCCTCGTGCAAGGTCTTCTCGCCGTAGCGGAGCGCGTCGTTGTCCTCGATGTCGTCGTGGATGAGCGAGGCTTTGTGGAAGCACTCGACGGCGACGGCGGCTTTCTTGATGTCCTCGGGCAAGGGCTTGCCGGTGTCGCGGCGCAGCGCCTGATAAGTGGACACGGCGAGGAAGGGCCGCCAGCGCTTGCCTGCACGCATGAGCCAGTCGCGTGCGATGCGCTCGGTCTCGCCCTCGGCGTTGCCCATGATGGTGTCGAGCGCCACGGGGCTGAACCAGAAATCCACCTCGTCCCGGAGCGCGCCGAGGTCGAGGCGACGCGTCTGGTCGTCGCTGGTCAAGTGGATGTAATCCCACACCCAATCGAGGTCCACGGTGGTGTCAATGCAGTCGTCCTGGAGCAGCGGAATCGCGACGCCGGGGATGGCCGCCGCTTCCATGTAGGGAAACGCGCGTTCCAACACGCTGAGGCAACTCACGCCGACGATAGCCTCCACCTTGCCCGTTTGAATCAGCGACATGACGATGGCCGAGCCTTCCGCCACGAGCGTCGCGTAACCAAGTTTCTCCGCTTCCGCCTGCAAATCTTGAATCGTGCAGAGGCCGCACTGCTTGCAGAGCAAGCCAAACTCATCGAACGGCGCGGGGCACTTCGCCTCGACGCGGAGGCACTTGGGCAGCAGCAGCAGCCGGCGCTCGAAGGGCACGGCGGCGATTTGCTCGCGCCACATCTCGTTGTTGATGAGCACGCCGATGTAGTCGCGGTAG
>JBEBFV010000637.1:0-2302 GCA_040081795.1 Limisphaerales bacterium
AAACCCATCCAATCGCTCACTTATCCGGTCCGACCCCGGATAAGCGAGCGCGTTCCGCGCGGAACAACCGCCAAATCGCTCATTTATCCATGGTCCGTTTTCATAAACGGTCACTTTCGCTCACTTATGATCGGCTTAAATGAGCATTTCAATGATAAGTGAGCATTTGATAAACGTAGCAACCAATTGATTTACAACGTGTTCCACGGGTAACATTCTCATTTTACAACGATAAAGTGCAACCGAGCGCTCACTTATCAAAAGCACCCAAGTGTGGCAAATGCGGCGATCCAGCCAGACCCGGGCAGCGGACTTGCCTTAAATGTCACGCGGCAGTCTCGAAGGTTTATCGGTCCAAAGCGAAGCGTTACATCCGGGAGTTGCAGGTGGCTCGCGGTGCGCTCGGCCTGTTCAACCGACACCGGAATCAGCCATCGGCAAGCCGTGCCGCAGGCAAGAAAAATGAGCGGGGCGCAAACCAAAAGTGAGCGACGCCTTTCCGATGCGAAATCAAAACCAAGGGGCGCAAGCCGACGCCGACCCGCTGATCGAGGATTGGCCCAACTCGCCGCCCAGCGCTAACTTCGCCGGACGATCCCGCCGGATCCGCGCCGAAATGACTGCGGTGAGCGTGACGCTCATCAATGGCGTCTTAAATGAGCGGTTGCCCGGATAAGTGCGCATTCTATAGGCGGCGCAAGTTGTTTTTTGACAACGTGTTCCACAATGAGCACACTCGTTTATGAACGATAACGTAAGCTCTCCTGGCCGTTTATCCAAAAAGGTGGGCACCTGCAAATGCGGGGAATTGGCCAGGCCGGGACAGCGGACTTGCTTGAAATGTCATGCGGCCACGTCGAAGGTTTATCGGGCGGAGGCGCGGCGTTACATCCGCGAGCTTCAGGTAGTCATCGAGAGCCTCACATCGCACAATCCCGGCACGGAGAAGCTGTGGCAGCAGTTGGTTGGCGGTTGCCGACATGTCATCGTGCAGCCGGACGGCGAAGGCGAAGTTTTGGCTGGCCTTGTGACGGCGTTCCTCGCCAATGGTGTTGTGGTGATCACGGACTACACCGGGTTCCAGCATCAGGCCCATGTATCCCGGCTGACCCCCGATAAGGGTCGGAAAGACTTTTGGTAACGACTTCCCCTCGCGTGCTGGCTCAAACAGTCTTCGGATTCCGACCTGGCAGGTGGATAAATGAGCGCCAGCAAAGGCAAAAGTGAGCGGGCCTTCTGCTGCTCCAAATCTGGACCAAGGGGCGTGCGGCTCTTGCCGTCGCAGACTCAACGGAACCATCACGAAGCGGCTATTCCGAGAAGAGCGAGGAGATTGGCACCCGCAGGCACTTGGCAATGGCGACGATCTCGTAGTCCCGGATGAAACGGGAGTTGTTCTCCATTCGCGCGATGGCGGTGCGATCGAGGTAGATGCCTTGCGCTGCCAACCGACCCACCAAGTCCACCTGCGTGACCGGCGGCTTGGCTTTCTGACGAATAGACCGAATCCGCAGACCGATCACATTGCGCGGTGAGGCAGTTTTTTCGGTTTGTTTTGAGCGTGGCATGCCGTGCGAAAACCGCACACTTGACAGTGCCAAGCCACCCCCACAGCCTGTGTGCGATTACTGCACGCCCCATGAATGCCACCGAGCACGTCTCCGCCATTGAACAGCAGGTCGCAACTTCCATTTGGCAGCATCACCGGCTTCGCCAAGCTGCTGGCCATCACACGAGCGAAGGCGCGACCACAGACGGGTTCGGCCTCGCCGGTGGTCCCAACCTCACTCCGCCGTGGGACCAGCGCGCCCCGTGGGCGATGTCCAACGACTTCGATCACGACGGCATTCCCGATGCGCTGGACTTTTACGTCGGGCCGGGAGCCTTTCCTCCCGGAATGTTCGCTGGTGGCTGGGCAGGAACGTGATAAGGGGAAACTCTCATGTCACAATCGAAGGAGGCTCGGAAAATCATCGGCCACGTCTTTTCGTGGCTCGCCAGCGGTGAGTCGGCTGGGGATGGCAAGAAGCTCCCGGGCGAGTTCGCCAGCCTCCACGCTCAGGCGCATCTGACGACCACTGAGGTTATGGCCGTTCTTGCCTACGCGGCACTGGCGGCGAAGGTTCAATCCACCGCTGCCAAGCGGTGTCAGGCGCTGTTCGAGGAAGCTTCGGCTCCGGCGTCGTTGCACGCGCAGATGGAGAAGGAGTTGTTCCCCGTGCTTGAACGGCTGGGTGGAAACCTCACTGCGAAGACCTTGCTGGAGCGGACGCCAGATGGTGCGGTGGAGGCGGTGAACACC
>JBEBFV010000253.1:0-8940 GCA_040081795.1 Limisphaerales bacterium
CATCGGATGAGGGGAGAGGGCCGGGGTGAGGGGTTAAATGCCACTGCGCAAGCAGCCACACCCCTCATCCGGCCTTCGGCCACCTTCTCCCCTCCTCCGAGGAAGGGAGAAGGCGAGCCTCCCAGCCATCAGTCGCTCTCGGGCGAACCAGCCCCCTCCCTCTCCCTTCATCAGATGAGGGGAGAGGGCCGGGGTGAGGGGTCTCCGGCACGTGGCCGCGTCGGCTTCATCCGGGGCTGCGTGATGAATGTCATGTTCGGACGCACGAACGAGAACACCATCCGTCTCCTGAACCTCGCCGGATACGATGTCGTCACGCCCCGCGACCAAGGCTGTTGCGGCGCACTCCACGCCCACGGTGGGAATCTCTCCGCCGCCCGTGCCGCAGCCCGCGCCAACTTGGACGCCTTCGCCCGCGAACCTCTCGACGCCATCATCATCAACGCCGCCGGCTGTGGGTCCACGTTGAAGGAGTATTCGCACCTGCTCCCCGATGATCCGCGAGCGGCCGTCTTCAGCGCCAAGGTGAAAGACCTTTCAGAATTCCTCGTCGCGAGCGCCTCCCTCTCAACTCTCAACTTTCAACTCTCAACTCAGCTCGTCTCCTTCCACGACGCTTGCCATCTGGCCCACGCGCAACGCATCACCCAGCCGCCACGCGTGCTGGTGAAGGCCATCGCAGGCGATAACTACGTCGAGATGCCGGAGTCGGATGTCTGCTGCGGCAGCGCCGGAAGCTACAACCTCACCGAGCCAGAGATGGCAGAGCGCCTCCAAGTCAGGAAGGTGGAAAACATCCTCCGCACCGGCGCGACCTGCATAGTCACGACGAACCCGGGCTGTCTGCTACAGATGCGCGCCGGTCTGGACAAGGCCGGGGCCACGCACGTAGAGACCCTCCACATCGCGGACTTCCTCGCGCGACATCTGAAGCCGGGCGGCACTGCGTCCTCTCCTCTCTGCTTCGGATGAGGGGACGGAGGAAACGGTCGCGGTGCTCACGTGTCCCCTACTCCAATTCCTCCCTCCTCCGCCGCGCTATGTCTTCGCGGACTTCCCTCCTGCTCCAAAATCCTGAACTTGGTCCTGCTCCTTCCTTCATGGTTGCCGCCGCGGGGTGCGTATCCACCCGGAGGCTTCCCACGTCCGAGCGGCCATGTCAAAGTCCGCCATGCGCTCGCTCCGGTTTCACCTCGCCTGTGGTTTGCTCGCCTTGATGGGTTTCGCGGTCGTCCCCTGCCCCGCCGCGCCGGCCTTGCGACCGAACATCGTCTTCTTTCTGATTGATGATCTCGGCTACACGGACGTGAGTTATCACGGGGGCGAGATCAAGACGCCGAACATTGACCGACTCGCGGCGGCGGGGGCGAAGTTGGAGGCCTTTTATGTCCAGCCGGTCTGCTCGCCGACGCGCGCGGCGCTGATGACGGGGCGTTATCCCATGCGGCATGGGTTGCAGGTCGGCGTGGTGCGGCCGTGGGCGAACTATGGGCTGCCCTTGGACGAGCGGACGGTGGCGCAAGGCTTGCAATCGGCGGGCTACACCACGGCGATCATCGGTAAGTGGCACCTGGGGCACTTCGCGCCGGAGTATCTGCCCACGCGTCGCGGCTTCACGCATCAGTATGGCCACTACAATGGCGCGCTGGATTACTTCACGCACGAGCGCGACGGCGGCTTTGACTGGCATCGCGACGACAAGGTCAACCGTGAGGAGGGCTATTCCACCGTCCTGCTGGGGAACGAGGCGGTGCGCCTGATCGGGAAGCAGGATTCCGCGAAGCCGCTGTTTCTTTACATGCCGTTCAACGCGCCGCACACCCCGCTTCAGGCGTTGCCGGAGCATCTCACGCTCTACGAGCACATCGAGAACAAGCAGCGCCGCACCTACTGCGCGATGGTCCACGCGGTGGACGAGCAGGTCGGGCGTGTGGTGGCGACGATTGAGAAGCGCGGGCTGACGGGCAACACGTTGTTCATCTTCTCCAGCGACAACGGCGGTCCCATAGGCCAGGGCGCGACGAACGGGAAGCTCCGCGCCGCGAAGGGCACGCTCTACGAAGGCGGCGTGCGCGTGTCCGCCTTCGCGACGTGGCCCGGAAAAATCAAACCCAGCACTGTCATCAACGAGCCGCTGCACATGGTGGACTGGTATCCCACGCTGCTGAAGCTCGTCGGCGCATCCACCGAGCAAAAGCACGCGCCCGACGGCCTGGACATCTGGCCCGTGCTCACCGCCGGGGCGAAGTCCCCGCACGACGCCATCCTGCTCAACACCACTCCCGGCAACGGCGCGGTTCGCATGGGCGACTGGAAGCTGGTGATGGGTGGCAACCGTCCCGAGGATGGCAGCGAGGCGCTCGCCCAACCCGAAACCGCGAAGAAGGGCAAAAAAGGCAAACAAGCCGCGACCGGCCCGACGACTGAACTCTTCAACCTCACCGAGGACATCTCCGAGAAGATCAACCTCGCCGAGAAGCACCCCGACAAGGTGAAGGAACTCCGCACCCGCCTCGAAGCCTTCGCCAAGCAAGCCGTCCCGCCCAAGTCCGCCCCGAAAGCCACCGATTTCAAGTCCCCGAAAGTATGGGGCAAGAAAGACAACTGACCGAGCCATCCACCTCCCATGAACACGAGACCCATTGCAGTTTCCACCGCGTTGGTAGGGCCCGTCTGTCCCCAGCGCGCCGCCGAACCTTCCGAGCGCCGAACCGGCGCGCTGAGGACAGCGCGCCCTACCAGTCTTCGCGCTTTGCTCGCACTCGCCTTGTCCGTGGCTCTGCTGCACGACGCATCGCAGAGCTTCGCCGCGTCAGCCGACGACGCGCTCGCGTGGCTCAAGTCCGTTGACGCGCAGTTCAAGCAGCCGCGCCTGCCCGGCCTCACGGTCGAGAAGCTCGCCACACTCACCGAGGTCAACCTCGGCGGGCACCGGAAGTCCGACAACAAGCACATCGAGCTGCGCGCGGCGGACTTTCGTCACCTCGCCGCGCTGCCCGCGCTGCGCAAGGCCACGCTCTGGGAAATCGAGGGCCTCGACGACTCCGCGCTCGCGCACATCGGCAAGGTCACGACCCTGCGCGAGCTGGAACTCGGCGACGCCGCCATCACAAGCGCCGGCCTCAAGCATCTGCGCGGCCTGCGCGAACTGACCAACCTCGGGCTCGGCTGGACGAAGGACGTGACCGACGCGGGGTTGGCCGAACTCACCGCATTGCCAAACCTCGAAGTCCTCATCCTCTCCGGCACGAAGGTCACCGACGCCGGCCTCGCCCAGCTCGCGAAGCTGCCCAAGCTCCGCGAAGTCCGCCTCGCCGCGCTGCCGCAGGTGACGGACGCCGGCCTGCTAAAGCTGAAGGATTGCAAAGCTCTCACGCTCGTCATCGTGAACAAAAAGACCGGCACCACGCCCGCCGGCATCGCCGCGTTCAAGCAGCAGAAGCCAGGCTGTGAAGTCGTGGTGAAATGAGCGCCGCATGAACCGTCGCGCTTTTCTCCAGGCAGCCTGCGGCGGAGCCGCGCTGGCGACACTGCCGGCAGAAGCAGCGGACACGGCCAAGCCGTTTCCCCTCACCGGCGAAATCGGCATCACCACCGGCTCGTTCGTCCGGCATCTTTCTCCCGAGGTGCGCGCGGGCAAGCTGCGCCTGCTCGACCTGCCCAAACTCATGCGCGAGGAGCTGGACCTGCGGGTCATTGACCTGATGACGGCCACGCTTGTATCGCTGGAGCCGGAATACTGCGAGCAGTTGCGCGCCGCCGCCGACCGCGCGGGTTGCGTGCTCACCAACCTCAAGATGAACAACCCCGGCCTCGAACTCGCGAGCGCCGACGAAGCCGTGCGCCGCCATGCGCTCGCCGAATACAAGCGCACGATGGACGCCGCCGCGCGCCTCGGCGTGCGCTGGGTGCGGCCCTTGCCCGGCCCGAAGCGGCCCGACCTCGCGCGTCTCGCTGACGGCTATCGCGAGCTGATGGACTACGGCGCGGCGCGCGGTCTCGGCGTGCTGATCGAGAACTTCGGCTGGATGCAGAACGATCCCGACGCGCTGCCCGAGCTCGTCAAGGCCGTCGGTCCCGCCCTTCGCGTGCAGCCCGACACTGGCAACTGGACCGACGCCGCACGGTATGACGGGCTGGCCAAGGCGTTCCCGTTCGCCATCTCCTGCGACTTCAAGGCGAAGGAACTCGGCCCCGACGGTTCGCACGCCGCCTATGACCTGAAGCGCTGTTTCCAAATCGGCTGGGACGCGGGCTTCCGTGGCCCGTGGTGCTTCGAGCACCAGCACGCGGACTTCGCCCAACTCCTGCGAGAGATGAAGCTGCTGCGCGACCTGCTGCGGGGCTGGATGCGCGCGGCGAAGTGAAACGATCCGCCGCCTGCCCGAGGCGCGTGGGCAGTCAGGATTTCCTCCTTTGGCGCTGTAACGGAACCCCTGCACCTGCGTCTCAAGGGCCAGTCATGAAAGCATTCCACCGCCATCTCTGGTCCGTCGCAGTCCTGCTCGCCCTCTTGCCAACGCAGCCCGTGCCCGCCGCCGAGGCGTTGCCCGAGGGCGTCCAGCGCTGGTCACTCAAAGTGGACGGCGTCACACGTGAGGCGCTCGTGTATGCGCCCGCGTCGGCGAAGGAGAAGGCCGCGCCGGTGGTCTTCGCCTTCCACGGTCACGGCGGGAACATGGGGAACGCCGCGCGGACCTTCGCGATGCACAAGCAGTGGCCCGAGGCCATCTCGGTCTATATGCAAGGACTGAACACGCCGGGCCGGCTCACCGATCCCGAGGGCAAGAAACCCGGCTGGCAGAGCGGCGTGGGCGCGCAGGAGGACCGTGATTTGAAATTCTTTGACGCAATGCTCGCGAAGCTGAAGCAGGACTTCAAAGTGGAAGCCAAGCGCATTTACTCCACTGGCCACTCGAACGGCGGCGGCTTCACCTACCTGCTCTGGGCGGAACGCGGGGAAGTCTTCGCGGCGGTCGCCCCCTCGGCGGCGACATCCCAAGGGCTCAAGGCCGACAAACTCAAACCAAAGCCCGCGTTGCACCTGGCCGGCGAAAACGACCCGCTTGTGAAGTATGCCTGGCAAAAGGCGATGATGACCTCCGTGCGCAAACTCAACGGCTGCGAGACCGAGGGGAAGCCGTGGGACAAGCTCTGCACGGAGTATCCCTCTAAGTCAGGCACGCCATTTGTGGCGTTCATCCATCCCGGCGGGCACGAGTTCCACCGCGACGCGCCGGCGCTGATCGCGAAGTTTTTCCAGCAGCATCCGGCGGCGAAGTAACCGCCACCAACGCCCCGCTACTTGGCTGCTGGCTTCTTCACCACCGACAATCCCTCGAAGGCGGGCGTGAACGGGTCGGCCGTGTTGTGTCCGGCGGTCACACCGATGAGTAGCTTTGCCGGCCAGTCCATGGTCATCGGCTGGAGCTGCTTCCACTTAACGCCATCCTCGCTGACGGACGCGGTGATGGTCCGACCCGCGCGTTCCAAGCGCAGGAAGGCGTGTTCCAGCTTTGGGTCAAGGGGAGATTCCAGCCCGTTGGCCATGCGCTTTGGCACACCGCCGTCGCGCAGCTCGAAGCCGACGAAAGTCATGTTGTCCGCGCCCACGACCATCTCCGCCTTCTCCAGCCGGATGTAGCTCTGGTTGTCCTTCGCGAGGAATAAGCCGGCGCTGTGATAGGGGCGGCGGCCTTCAACTTTGGCCTCCGCGCCGCGCGGAAAATGTCCGACCACCTTCACGTGCGCAACGAAGTCGCCCTCCACCTCGCGCACGACGCGCGGGGCGTTCATCTGGTTGCGCTCGATGACCAAGGCGTGCGGCGTGTCGGCCACGCCGATGGTCAGGCGCGTGCCGGCGACGGTGAACTTGCTGTCGCCATCCGGATCAACCGCCCGGCCCCAGCCGGGAATCTCCACGGGCTTGGCCTTGTCCTGACTCAACCCCGGGATGGCGCACAGCCAGCAGACGGCCAGACCGACCGCAAGTGCGAGGGAGCGGGAAAGGGATTGGATGCGAGTCTTCATGGGCGGAGTGAGGTTGAATTCAAATCGCGCGCGATCACTTTCCAAACGCGATGACGTTCTTGATGCCGGTGGCCTTGCCGGTGAGCAGCTCGCGGAAGTTCTCCACCGGATGCCGCGCGGAGATGACCTTCTCCAACGCCTGCGGCCAGCGCTTCTTGAACTCGCCGAGGTCGCGGATGGCGGCTTGGAACGCCGCCTTGTCCGCGTTCACCGTGCCGAGAATGACCTGGTTCTTCAGCACGAGGTTGCGCATGAGCTGGTTGCCCTCGACTTGGAGGTGGCCTTCCGGCGCGGGGATGCCGGTGAAGACAAACACGCCGTTCAGCCCGAGGTGCATCATCACCTCGAACGCCGTCTTCGACAGGCCGACGGCCTCATAGACGAGGTCAATGTTCCCGACGCGCTCGGCGAGTTGCTTCGCCGTGCAGTCCTGGATCGAGATGTATTTCGCGCCGAAGGACTCGACGAGGTCGGCCTTGTCGTTGGGCTTGGGCGAGCGCGAATAGACGTAGGTGTCGAAGCCGTTGAGCACGCAGGTCATCGCGCCGAGGATGCCGATGGGGCCGGCCCCGAGCACGACGGCGCGCAGGCCCTTGCCGCGCGGCTGGCCCGGCTCGTCGCACGCCCACGGGAGGCGCTTTTGAATCTCCCAGACTTGCGCAAGGCCCTTCTCCGCGATGGTCAGCGGCTCGGCCAGCACGGCGAAGTGGCGCAGCTCCTTGGGCACGAGCACGAAGTTCTTTTCGTCGTCCACGAAGAACTCGGTCATGTAGCCGTGGTGCTGGTTGATGCCGCGCTCGTTGAACTTCCACGTCGCGCAGAAGTCCTGCCGGTCAATCGCGCACGGCCGGCAGTTCGGGTCCGGGCAAGGGCGGCGCACGGAGGGCACGACAAGGTCGCCGACCTTCGTGTGCTTCACGCCGCTGCCGACCTCGACGACTTCGCCCAGCGCCTCGTGACCGAGCACGAGGTAGTCCGAGCCGGCGGGCGGCGCGCCATAGACGAAGGTGCAAATCTCGCGGTCCGTGCCGCAGATGCCCACGTCGAGCGTGCGGACCTTGAGCTGGGTGGGCCGGGAAATCTCGGGATGGTCGTGTTCGAGCTGGGCGACCTGGCGCTGGCTGGGCACGACGCCCACGGCGCGCATCTTGGGTTTGTTCATGTTCGGTTGGGTTGAGGCATCGGCGAGCAGCGCGACGCGGTGGCCGATGATATACGAGCGGGGCACGAGCGACTCAAGCACAAGAGTTGCCCGCGCAGGCAATTCCAGGGTCGCCGGCACGGGGCTTGAAGAAATCCCCGGCGCGTTCGTCAGCCGATTCGCATGAACCAACCCAGCCCGCTCCGCCATCACGCTCAACTCCTCGCCTTGCTCGTCGGCCTCGCTGCCGCCTCCGCCCACGCGGACGTGAAGCTGCCCGTCATTTTCAGCGACCGCATGGTGCTCCAACGCGACCAGAAAGTCCCCGTCTGGGGCTGGGCCGACGAGGGTGAGAAGGTCACCGTCGAGTTCGCCGGGCAGAAGGCGGAGACCACGGCCAAGGGCGGCAAGTGGTCCGTCAGCCTCGCCGCGCTCAAGGCCAGCAGCACCGGCGCGAAGTTCACCGTCAGCGGCAAGAACAAGATTGAGTTCATCGATGTTGTGGTCGGCGAAGTGTGGTTCTGCTCCGGCCAGTCAAACATGGAGTGGAGCGTGGCCGCGTCGAAGAACGCACCGCAGGAAATCGCCGCCGCGAACAACCCGCGCATCCGCCACTTCAAGGTGCCGCATGTCACCGCCACCGAGCCGCAGACCGAGGTGAAGACCTCCGGCGGCTGGCAGCTCACCTCGCCGCAGAAGGTCGGCAGCTTCACTGCGGTGGGCTACTACTTCGCCCGCGAGATTCAGAAGGACCTCGACGTGCCCATCGGCCTCATCGGCTGCAACTGGGGCGGCACACGCATCGAGCCGTGGACGCCGCCCATCGGCTTCCAGTCTGTGCCCGCGCTCAAGGCGGACTTCGCGGACAAGCTCGCGTCCTTTCCGGCGCGGACGCCGGCGGTCATCCTCGAAACCCAGCCGGCACTAGACGCTGCGGGCAAACCGATCCTCGACAAAGCCGGCAAGGCCACCACCAAGCCCGTGCTTGACGACAAGGGCAAGCAGAAGTCCCGCCCCGTCCTCGACAAGGACGGCAAGCAGGTGATGAACGTCAGCAGCAGCTCCCCGCTCTCCATCTACAACGCGATGGTTCACCCGCTCATCCCTTACGCCATCAAGGGCGCGCTCTGGTATCAGGGCGAGTCCAACAACGGCGAGGGCATGCTCTACTTCGAAAAGAAGAAGGCGCTCATCGGCGGCTGGCGCGCGCTTTGGAAGCAGGGCGATTTCCCGTTCCTCTTCGTGCAACTCGCGCCCTACCGCTACGGCCCCGCACGCGCCGAGCAGTTGCCCGGCATCTGGGAGGCCCAGACCGCGACGCTCTCCATCCCCAACACCGGCATGGCTGTGACCACTGACGTCAGCACCGTCGGCAACATCCACCCGCCGGACAAGCAGACCGTCGCGCACCGCCTCGCGCTGTGGGCGCTGGCGAAGACCTACAACAAGCCCGTCGCCAGCCACGCCAGCCCGCTCCTCGACACGCTCAAGGTCGAGGGTGGCAAGGCCCGCGTCTCGTTCAAGAACGCCGAGGGCGGCCTCAAGTCGCTCAACGGCCAGCCGCTGACGTGGTTCACCATCGCGGGCGCGGACAAGAAGTTCGTTGAAGCGAAAGCCGAGATCGTCGGCGGCAGCGTCGTGGTCAGTGCGGAAGGCGTGGCGAAGCCCGCAGCCGTGCGCTTCGGCTGGCATGAACTGGCCGAGCCGAACCTCGCCAACGCCGCCGGCCTCCCCGCCTCGCCCTTCCGCACGGACAAGTGGACGGATGC
>JBEBFV010000254.1:0-8913 GCA_040081795.1 Limisphaerales bacterium
CCGCTGAACCAGTCGGACGCCCAACCGGCGCGCTGGGGACAGACGCGCCCTACCACGCGACGTTTGCTCGCTCCCTCTTTGCGCCTTCTGTGCCTCTTTGTGGCCATCACTTTCCCTCCTCCGTGGCGAAGATCCGCGCGTGGGCCAGGTAGATTTCCCGCAGCGAAAGCGGCGTGGCGGTGAGGTCCGCCGGCGGGCCGAGGCGTTCGCGGAGTTGCGCCTCCAGCGCGGCGGGCTGGTAGTCGGTGGCGATGAATTGCAGGTGCGCGCCGCTGGTTTCCACATGCAGCCAGCCGGGCGGCGGCTCCGCGATGGGCGGCACGGCACGCGGGAAGTTCACGACCACCTTGCGGAAGCGGGCTTGGAGCGACTCCGCCGTCTCGTTCACGCGCAGCTTCCCTTCGTCCAGAATCGCCACGCGGTCAGCGAGGCGCTCGACCTCGTCAATGTCGTGTGAGCTGATGAAGAGCGTCCAGCCGCCCTCCCCCGCCAGTTCCAGCAGGCCGCGGATAAACTCGTCGCGCACGAGCGGGTCCAGCCCGCTGAACGGCTCGTCCAGCACCACGAGGCGCGGGCGGTAGGCTAGCGAGGAGAGCAGCGCGGCCTTCATCTTCATGCCGCGCGAGAGGTGGCGGAGCTTGCGGTCGGGCGGGAGGTTGAACTGTTTCAGCAGGCGCGCCTCGAACTCAGCGTCCCACGTCGGGTAGAGCGGGCGGCAGAAGGCGAGGAATTCGGCGACGGTCATTGCCTCCGGCAACTCCTGATTCTCCGAGACGTAGCCAATCTGCGCGAACTCGCGCGGGCCGAGCTTCGTGGCGGGCACGCCGAGCACGCAGGCCTTGCCGGCGTCGGAGGGCAGGAGGTTCATGAGGAGCTGGATGGTGGTGGTCTTGCCCGCGCCGTTGGGGCCGAGGAAGGCGCAGATGCTGCCCTCGGGCACGGCGAGGTCGAGGGCGTCCACGGCGGTCTTGCGGCCGTAGCGCTTGGTGAGGGCGTGGGTTTCGAGGGCGTTCATGGTCATTTTCCTTCGAGGCGTTTCCACTGTTTCACGACGGCGTCCTGCACGTCGTCCAGTTCGAGGCCATACTTGCGCGCCTCGACGACGAGGGCCTCGACCTCGTCTGAGAGGAACTGCCGCCGCTGCTCGCGCGACGCCGCCGGGGCCTCGGCCACGAGCGTCCCGATGCCCGGGCGGACTTCGAGCAGGCCCTCGGCGGTGAGCGCGGCGACAATCTTGTGCGCGGTGTTCGGGTTGATGCGCAGCTCCTGGCTGAGGACGCGGACGGAGGGAAAGGCGTCGCCGGGCCGGAGCTGCCCCGCCACCACAGCGCGCTTCACGGCATACACGACCTGCTCGGAGACGGGCTGGCCGGTTTGCAGTGTGATGGCGAATGGGAGCATTTAAGTGTTCTAGTGTTACTAGAACACTTAGGACACGTCAAGCGGGAGTTTTGGACTGGTGACGCGGCGAGGCTTGCGAAGGCTGCGTGCGCGCTCCCAGCGCGAGGGGCGCGGCCTGACGGTCCTTTACTTCTCCGCGATGCAATACAGGTGCTGCTTGCCGCGCAGGAACAGCTCCCGGCCCACCGCCACGGGCGAGGCATCAATGCCCTCGCCGAGCCGGTTGGTTGCGAGCGGCTCGAACTGAGCGCCGTCCTTCAAAACCAGCGTCGTGCCGTCGCGGCCGACGACATAAACGCGGCCCGCTGCACCGAGCGGCGAGGCATACACGCCGCGCATTCCCTCCAGGCGCTGGGCCTCGAAGTGCGCCTTCCCCGTCCGCACGTCGAAGCACGAGAGCACGCCGTTGTTGCTCGCGAGAAAGTAGAGCCTGTCACCGTAAAGCAGCGGCGAGGGCACGTAAGGCGTCGCCTTGTTGTGGCTCCACGCGATGGCGTCTGTCCCGTCGAGCTTGCCCGTGCGGCCGAGGCGGATTGCCTGAAGCGTCTGCTTCGTGTAGCCGCTCATGACGATGACCAACCCGGCCGTGGTCACGGGCGACGGGATGGCGTTGACGCTCTGCCCGCCCGCCTCCCACAACGGCTTGCCGGACGCGAGGTCGTAGCCGCGCACCGCACCGGTGGCGTTGACGACAACTTGCGCCTTGCCCTCGTGCTCGACGATGAGCGGCGTGGACCATGTCGTGATTTCATCCCGCGAGTTTCGCCAGCGGTCGGCCCCGGTGCGCTTGTCGAGCGCGACGATGAAATCCTCGCCCTCATGGTCCCAGTTCATCACCACCGTATCTCCGTGCAACGCGGCCGAGCTGCCTTCGCCAAAAGAGCTCCGCGTGCGCTGCCTGCCCAGTTCCCGCTGCCACTTGATGTTCCCGTCGAGGTCGAGGGCGTAAATCCCGTGCGAGCCGAACGGCGCGATGAGCCACTGGCCGTCCGTGATGGCCGAGCCGGAAGCCCAGCCGTGGTCGCGATGATGGCCCTCGTTCGGCACGGCCTCGCGGACGGTGCGGTCCCAGAGTGTGCGCCCGGTCTTGCGGTCGAGGCAGAGCACCGCGAAGCGCTGAACCTCGGTGGGTGTCTCGATTCCGAAGCCGCCACCGCCACCTTTGCCACCCTTGCCGCCCTTGCCTCCTGCGCCGCCCGGTGACGGGGCCTTCTGTGGCTCGGCGTTTTCCTTTGCTACGGCCGCAGGAGCGGGAGCCGCAGCAGCTCCGGGCTTCTTGCCGGTCGGCACGGCGGTGAGAACGAAGATGCGGTCGCCCCAGATGATGGGTGTCGCCGAGCCGCTGCCGGGGAGCTTCACCTTCCACTTCACGTTCTTGGTTTCGCTCCACTCGGTCGGCGGGTCAGCATGGGGCGCGGCGCCGTTGGCCGCCGGCCCGCGCCACTGCGGCCAGTTGCGGTCTGCGGGGTTGGAGAATTCGGCTGCGCCAGACAGGTGCGCGGCTGCGAGGAGTGAGAGGAGGACAGTTGGGGGTTTCACGGGTGTAGAGACGGAGAACAGGAACTTGGGGTTTCGAGGGCGGAGCTTCGCCCGCGCGAGACGGATGCACCGCGTCAGTAATCCTTCAGCGCGCCCTTGCGCAGCGCGTCCTTCTCCGACTCGGGCAGGCCACGGTTGTAGCGGTAGATCGAGTCCTCGAAGTCGCCGTAGAGGGGATTGGGCAGCACGATGAAGCGGCGGCCAAAATCCTTCGCCAGCTTCTCCACCTCTGCAATGCGGCCAGCCGGGTCTTTGCCTTCGAACACATCGCTGAAGTCGTTCAGGTTGTCGCCCATGAGCAGGACTATCTCATGCGTCGCGCTCACTGCCGCGCGGCGTTTGGTCTTGCTGCCCTCGGCGGTGCGGAGCAGCAGGTGCGCGTCGTCTGCGTGGGGGAAGCCCTTCGCACGCAGGTTAGCCAGCGTGCCGACGTGCTCCTCGGTGCGGCGGTTCGAGATGTAGAAGACCTCCACGCCGCGAGACGCCGCGTGCTTCAGAAAGTCCACCGCGCCCGCCATCGCCTCGGCGCGCGCGAGGTCCACCCACTGCCGCCACGTCGCGGTCGCGTAGCCCTGCCGAGTCTTGATGAGCCGCGCCTGATACGGGCTGTTGTCGAGCACCGTCTCATCCACGTCCACCACCACGGCGCGTTTCCTGGGCGCGGGGTTTGCCTTCAACTCCTCGTCGAGCACGCGGCGCGCGAAGTTGAAGGCCTGATGGCACAACGCACGGTATTCGCCCGAGCGCTGCACCCAGAGCACGGCCTGGACGGTGTGCTCGTTGGTCGGGTAGCTCGCGGCGGGTGGAAGTGGAGCTGCAGGCGGCGCGGCGTTCTGGCGGGGCGAGGAACATGCCGTCAACGCACAAGCGGCCAGCACGACGCAGGTAACGGGGCGTGCGAACCACGACAAAAAATGTCCGCACGCAACTCTCGCTCCTGAGCTCGCGAGGGTAGGGCGCGGCGTCCCCACCGCGCCGCCGGAGTTTTGCGGCGTTTTTATGGCCGGCGGCGGGCTGAGGACAGCCTGGCCTACCCGCCACAGGGTCGCCGCGATGGAGCGGCGGGTAGGCTGCGTTGATTGTCGCTTCATCTGTTCACTTGCGCTCGTGAGATAGAAACCACTCGTAGAGCTTGGGGTTGTTGTAGGTCGCCGTCCACGAGTCATGGTTTGCCTCGGGATACACCGTGAGTTGCACGTCCTTCACGCCGGCCTTCTTGATGGCTGTGACCATGCGCTCCGATTCCGCGAGCACCACCACCGAGTCTTTCGCGCCGTGAAACGCCCAGACGGGCAGCGACTTCAGCGCCGCCGCCTTGCCGCTTCCTGGCAGAAGGATGCCAATGCTGCTGCCGCCGCCGCAGATGGGCGCGATGGCCGCGAAGCGCTCCGGAGCCTGCGCGAGCAGCGCCCACGAGCCATAGCCGCCCATGCTCAGGCCGGTGAGATAAACACGGCCTGCATCCACCTTCTGGCTGGCGATGACACTGTCGAGCAGCCCAAGCAACGCCTCCGGGTCCCACCGCTCGCCGACGGGACACTGCGGCGAGACCACGATGAAATTCTCTCGCACCAGCTTCGTCGCGGCCTCGCGGCTTTTACGGGCCTCCTCGGTCTCGTTCTTCGGCACGGGCGGATTTTTCTTCACCAGCTTGGGCGGGCCGTGGGCGGAAACTTGCGCGAGGTTCGTGCCGCGTTCGCCCGCGCCGTGGAGGAACAGGATGAGCGGCCATTTTTTCGCGGCCTTCACGTCGTAGCCCGGCGGCAGATAGAGCAGGTAGCCGAGTTCCACTTTCTTGGTGAGCTGGGTCTGGAACTTCTGGCGCGTTTGCATGAGGTCGGGGTCGGGGTCTTGGGCGTTGGCAAGGGTCGCGGCGACGAGCAAGCAGCTCGCGGCACAAAGGCAGCGGAGCGAAGGCAGGAGATGGTATGTCATAGGAACTGGCGCAGTATTGCGGAGCGCGCCCGCCGAGGCAAGCGGCGCGCCCGGCAAAAGTCTTGTGACGGTTCTGCGCGCCGCGCTACGTTGACCGCACATGAATGACGGTTCGGAAGCCGCGCCAGCATGGTTTTGTGTGCGGTCGCAGATCAAGCACGAGCACATCGCCGCCGGCCACTTGCGGCAGTTGCCGGGGGTGGACGTGTTCTGTCCGCGCGTGCGCTTCCAGCGCGCCACCCGGCGCGGCAAGATGTGGTTCACCGAGGCGATGTTTCCCAATTACCTCTTCGCGCATTTCGAGCTGCGTGACGTTCGCATCATCAAGGCCGCGCACGGCGTCGCGGGCGTCGTGCATTTCGGCGACTACTTCGCCCCCGTGCCCGACGAGGTCATCACGGACCTGCGCACGCGGCTGGATGAAACCGACCTGAAAGTTTTTCCCGACGCGGTGCAGCCGGGCGACGAAGTCGTGATCGCCGACGGCTCGTTCATGGGCATCACGGCAGTGGTGCAACGCCTTCTGCCCGCCAAGGACCGCGTCCGCGTGCTGCTGGAATTCCTTGGCCGCCCCGTGGAAACCGAACTCGCTCAATGCAGTCTGGTCAAAACCGGCGTCAACCCGCGCCTCGACTGAACCCTGCTTTATGGCCGTCCCCCTCTTCGACATCAAACCTCAGAACAACGCCCTCGCCGCCGATCTGCAAGCCGCCTTCGCGCGCGTGCTGGCGTCCGGCCAGTTCATCCTCGGCCCCGAGGTGCAGAACTTCGAGCGGCAGTGCGCGGAGTATCTCGGCGTGCGGCACGCGCTGGGGATCTCATCGGGAACAGACGCCATCCTGCTCGCGCTCATGGCACTGGACATCGGGCCGGGTGACGAGGTGATCTGCCCGAGCTTCACGTTCTTCGCCACTGCCGGCTGCATCGCGCGCACTGGCGCGAAGCCGGTCTTCTGCGATGTGCATGCTGACACGTTCAATCTCGACGTGGCCGATGCCGCGCGCCGCATCACCCCGCGCACCAAGGCCATCATGCCGGTGCATCTCTACGGTCAGGCGGCGGACATGGACGCCATCAACGCGCTCGCGCGAAAACACGGCCTCAAGGTCATCGAGGATGCCGCGCAAGCCGTCGGTGCCACGCAGGGCGGCAGGCCAGTCGGCGGCCTCGGCGACTTCGGCGCGTTCAGCTTCTTCCCGACGAAGAACCTCGGCGCGTTCGGCGACGCCGGCCTCCTCACGACGAACGACGACGCGCTGGCAAATCACGCCGCTCTGCTCCGCACCCACGGCGCGCACCCGAAGTATTTTCACAAGTTCGTCGGCGGAAACTTCCGGCTCGACGCCCTGCAAGCCGCGCTGCTGGCGGTGAAGTTGCCGCTTCTGGATGGCTTTGCGCAGCGGCGTGCAGCGAACGCGGCGCGTTACACTGAGCACTTTGCCAAGCTGCCCGGCGTCGGCGCGAGGCTGATGCTCCCGACGGCCCAGCCCGGCAACGGCCACACTTGGAACCAATACACGCTGCGGCTCCCCGGCACTGGCCGGCGCGAGGCGTTGCGCGCGTGGCTCGCCGCGCGCCAGGTCGGCACTGAGATTTACTACCCGGTGCCAATGCACGCGCAGGAATGCTTCGCGTCGCTTGGGCAAACGGACGGGGACTTGCCCGTGTCCGCGCGGCTCGTTGGCGAAGTTCTCAGCATTCCCATCTTCCCCGAGCTGGCGCGGGGCCAGCAGGATGAGGTGATTTCAGCGGTCAGCGAGTTTCTGTCGGCGGGTAAGTAGAGCGAGATGCGTGATGCGTGATGCGTGATGCGTGAGCAGACGAAGACGGCGGAATCCCTTCCGTCACGCATCACGCATCACGCATTACGATTCAAAATCCGTGTCATTCTCACACGACCGTGATTAAATCCTCACGTTCACCATGCGCATTCTCCTCTTCGGCTCCAGCGGACAGATCGGCACGAACCTCGCGTTGCGCCTGCTCTCGGAGGGGCATGAGGTCTTCGGCGTGGACAAGCGCGCAAACACCTGGACCGAGCGTTTCTCCACCCAGTTGCAAGACCTGAGCGGCCAGTTGCCCGCGTCTGCTTCGGGTATCTGCGACGCGGAGTATCCGAAGGCCGATGTCGTCGTCCACCTCGCTGCGAACGCGAAGGTCCACCAGCTCGTGAAGGAGCCGCACCGCGCGCTGGAGAACATCACCGTCACCTTCAACGTGCTCGAATACTGCCGGCTCACGCACACACCGCTGGTCTTCTCCAGCAGCCGCGAGGTGTATGGGGACATCCACCGCTTCGCGACGGCGGAGGCGAGCGCGGACTTCGCCTACACGGAGAGCACCTACTCGGCGAGCAAGATTGCCGGCGAGGCGCTGATTTACTCCTACGCGCGCTGCTACGGGCTGCCCTACCTCGTCTTCCGTTTCAGCAACGTTTATGGCCGGTTCGACAACGACATCGAGCGCATGGAGCGCGTCATCCCGCTCTTCATCCGGCGGATCGAAGCGGGCCAGCCCATCACCATCTTCGGCGCGGACAAGGTGCTGGACTTCACGCACGTGGACGACTGCGTGGATGGCATTGCGCGAGGAGTTGCCGCGTTGGCAGCGGGCCGCGTGAGGAACGAGACGATAAACCTCGCGTGCGGCCAGGGTCACACACTCGTCCGCATGGCGGAACTCGTCGGCGAAGCGCTGGGCAAGCCACCTCGAATCACGCTCGCCCCGACGCAGCTCGGCGAAGTCACGCGCTACGTCGCGGACATCTCGAAGGCAAAGGCGATGCTCGGCTACGCGCCGCAGGTTCCGCTGGAGCAAGGCATCCCGCGCGCGGTGGCGTGGAGCCGGGAGTGGGATGCGGGGAGACGTGCTTGAACCGTTGACGAATTCCCTGCTGACGCCTGCCGTCCACTGCGCCTAACTTTCACTCACACAAATCATGTTTATCCTCGACGCCCATCTCGATCTCGCCATGAACGCGCTGGAGTGGAACCGCGACCTCACGTGGTCCCTCGAACGCATCCGCCGCCGCGAACTCAACCAGTCCGACAAGAAGGACCGCGGCAACAACACGCTCTGCTTCCCTGAGCTGCGCCGTGCGGAGATCGGCATCTGCGTCGCCACGCAGATCGCACGTTACTCGCCTTACTTCCACCGCCTACCGGGCTGGGCCTCGCCACATCAGGCGTGGGCGCAGACGCAGGGCCAGCTCGCATGGTATCGCGCGATGGAGGAGGAGGGCGAACTCGTTTCCATTCGCACGCGCGCCCAGCTCGAAGCGCACTTCAAGCTCTGGCAGAAACTCCCACCGCCGGACCCGAAGGCTTACATCGTCGAGTCCCGCCGGCAGCCCGCCAAGCCACCCATCGGCTACATCATGAGTCTCGAAGGCGCGGATTCGCTCATCACGTTGAAGCATCTGGAGCGCAGCTACGCTGACGGACTCCGCGCGCTCGGTCCGGCGCACTACGGCCCCGGCGTTTATGCCCACGGCACGGACGCGCTTGATCCGTTGCCCGCGCGCGGCAGGGAACTGCTCAAGGAGATGGACCGTCTCGGCATGATCCTCGACACCACGCATCTCAACGACGCGTGCTTCTGGGAGGCACTGGACATTTTCCAAGGCCCCGTCTGGGCCAGCCACCAGAACTGCCGCGTGCTCGCGCCGTGGAACCGCCAGTTTGCTGACGACATGATCAAGGCCGTCGTCGAGCGCGGCGGCGTGCTGGGCATGGCCTTCGACGCGATCATGATGGTGCCCGGCTGGATTCACAACCGGAGCAAGCCGTCCGACTTCAACCTCAAGATCGAGCGCATCTGTGAGCACATTGACCACATTTGCCAGCTCGCCGGCAGCGCCAAGCACGTCGGCATCGGCACGGACCTCGACGGCGGCTACGGCAACGAGCAGACGCCGATGGACCTGAACTCGATCTACGACCTCCAGACGATTCCCGGCCTGCTGAAGAAGCGCGGCTACAAGAAGGCGGAGATCGAAGGCATCATGTCCGGCAACTTCCTGAACTTCCTGCGGAAGAA
>JBEBFV010000255.1:0-8864 GCA_040081795.1 Limisphaerales bacterium
GTGCAAACCCATGACTGAAATGTTGGACCGTTGCTCTCGCGCCATGAAATACCTTCTCATTCCGCTCATTGTCGCCGTGGTCGTGTTCGTATGGTGGCGTTTTTTCTACATTGCCCGCCCTGAAGTGCCGCCGTTGGTAATCGCTCCCGATGACCCGCTGATGACGGAAGCGATTTCGAAAGCCAAAGCCACAATACCGCAACTGCGAGAGTTAGCAGCCAGCCCCAACCGAGGTGTTCGCGTCAAAGTTCCATTCACAACAAGTTCCGGGGTGACGGAGCACCTGTGGGCTGAAGTTTTGTCACTTCGAGAGTCCGAGATGGAGGTGCGCTACCTCACGCCGCCTGTAACGCACACGGGAAGGCTGGAGCGCTTGCACAAGCACACAGTGTCCGATTTGACAGACTGGCAGGTTGAACGCGAGTCGGGAAAATATGCCGGTGGATACACGATGCGGGTGATGTTCGTTCGAGGGCGAGAGCAATGGGGCGACCTGCCACCCGAACTTGAGGGTGAGGAAAAGAAGTATGAGTAGCAGCGAGCAGAATTTCCGCCTCACTATGACCATTGATTCCCACCAGCACTTCTGGAAATACACACCCGCCGAGTATCCGTGGATGAAGCCCGAGTGGCCCATCCGCCGCGATTTCCTGCCGCCTGACCTCGCGCGCGAGATGGCAAAGGTCGGCATCGTGGGCTGCGTGGCGGTGCAGGCGCAGCAGACCGTGGCAGAGGCGCGCTGGCTGCTCTCGCTTGCGGACGCGGAGCCGTTCATCAAGGGCGTCGTGGGCTGGGTGGATATGCAGAGCGAGCGTGTGGAGGAGCAGCTCGCGGAGCTGGCGCAGCACCCGCGTTTCGTCGGCGTGCGGCACGTCGTGCAGGACGAGCCGGATGACAACTTCATGCTGCGGCCCGCCTGCCAGCGCGGCATCGGCAAGCTGCGGCAGTTCAACCTCGCTTACGATTTCCTCCTGTTCCCAAAGCAGTTGCCCGCCGCCATCCAGCTCGTCGCGAACTTCCCCGAACAACGCTTCGTGCTGGATCACATCGCCAAGCCGCCCATCGCGGCTGGCTCGCTCTCGCCGTGGCGCGAGCAGCTCCGCGAGCTGGCGCAGGCCCCGAACGTCTGGTGCAAAGTCTCCGGCATTGTCACGGAGGCGAGGTGGGACGGCTGGCGCGCGGAGGACTTCCGCCCGTATCTGGACGTGGTCTTCGCGGCGTTCGGCGTGGAGAGGCTGATGTTCGGAACGGACTGGCCGGTCTGCACGCTGGCGGGGAGCTACGAGCAGGTCCACACGCTGGTGAATGACTACACGCGGGGGCTGACGGTGGAGGCGCGCGAGAAGTTCTTCGGCGGGAACGCAGCGGAGTTCTATCGGCTCCGACCTTGAGCGTGGGCAAAAAAAAGCCTCCCGGCTCGCACCGGGAGGCTGTGAGAGGGGCAAAGATTACTTCTTCGCGCCGAGGATCGCGTCCTTCGCGGCCTTGGCCACGCGGAACTTCACGACCTTCTTGGCCGGGATGTTGATCGTCGCGCCGGTGGCCGGGTTGCGGCCGATGCGCGCCTTGCGGTTGACGAGGACGAGCTTGCCGATGCCGGGGAGCGTGAAGCTGTTCTTCGCGTTCTTGTAGGCGAGGTCGGCAATGATCTCGAGGATTGCGGCAGCCTGCTTCTTGGAGAGCTCGGCTTTGGCAGCGATTTCGGAGGCGATCTGTGACTTGGAGAGGGCTTTGGCCATACGTGTTTCTGTTATGTTGAGTGTTATCTGGTTAGTGAGTCCGTCTTGCGACTTGGGCGTATGGAAGCCCTCGCTCCAAGTGTGTGCAAGGAGAAAAACACGATGGATGCAGGTTTTTTTGCGTGTCGGCGCTTTTGGAAAAGGACGCTGCAGCGCGTTTTGCGAAACAAACTTGGCGAGGGAGAGTTCTCCCGTTAGCTTCCACGCGTTATGAATCCACGTCAGAAACCGCTCGCCATCGCCGCAGCCGTTCTCATCGGCGTTTGGGCGCTGGCGTATGGCGGCTACGTCATCGCAAAGAACGCAAAGGTCACCGGCGAGAAGGTCCGCGCGTTCCTGGCGAAGACGGATATTTCCAAGCTCAAGGACAAGGACCGCGCCAAGGCCCTCAAGCAGCTCGCCGACTACATGAACCAGCTCCCGCCGGACGAGCGGCGCAACACGCGCATGGACCGCGAGTGGGAGAAGTGGTTCAAGACGATGAACGACCAGGAGAAGGGAGATCTCATCGAGGCGACGATGCCCACGGGCGTGACGCAGATGCTCACCGCCTTCGAGCAGCTCCCGCCGGACAAGCGCCAGAAGGCCGTCCAAGACAGCTTGAAACGCCTGCGCGAGGCCCGCAACGACCCGCGCAACGCCGGCCAGTGGCCGGGCAAGGACGCCCCCCCGCCTCTCAATCCCGAGCTGGAGAAACGCGCCGCCGCCGCCGGCCTGGGCGCGTTCTATTCGCAAAGCTCCGCGCAGACGAAGGCGGAACTCGCGCCGCTGCTGGAGGAGATCCAACGCGCGATGGAGAGCGGGCGGCTGATGCGGCCAGGCAGGTAACCATGCGCCCAAACGGCAATCGGCAAACGGCAAACGGCGATCGAGCGGCTTTCACGCTCATCGAACTTCTCGTCGTCATCGCCATCATCGGCGTGCTCGCCGGGCTGCTGTTGCCCGTGATGAGCAAGGCCAAGGAAGCCGGACGTGGCACCGTCTGCCTGAGCAACCTCCGCCAGATCGGCCTCGGCCTTCAGCTCTACGTGCAGGACAATAACAACCGCCTTCCCTTCATGCGCGACGCCCTGGTCGGCACCCCGCCATCGCTTCCCGCTCCGGACGCCGTCCTGCTTCGCTACACCGGCGGCAACTCAAACGTCTGGCGCTGCCCCTCCGACCGCCTCGACGTCTTCCAGCAGACCGGCACCAGTTACGCATGGAACTCGCTGCTCAACGGCCAGGACGCCGACCGCCTCGTCGTGATGAACATCGCCTTCGGCCAGCACGCGATCCCCGTCTTCTACGACAAGGACAATTTCCACAAGGACCGCGGCCCCAAGAAGGAAGTGAACTTTCTCTACGCCGACGGCCACATCAACAAGCTCCTCGAACTGGGGGGAACGCTGTGATCCAACTGCGGGGCGTCAGCAAGCAGTTCGGCGCGCGCTGGGCCGTGCGCGACCTCGACCTCGCCGTCCCGCATGGCGAAATATTCGGACTCCTCGGCCACAACGGCGCCGGCAAGAGCACAGCCATCGGCATGATGCTTGGCCAGGTCTGGCCCACGACTGGCGAGTTGAGCATCTGCGGCCATGACATCACCCGCGACCGCGCCAAGGCGCTGCATCGCGTCGGCGCGATTTTCGAGACCCCGGTTTTCTACGACTACCTGAGCGGCCGGAAGAACCTGGAAATCCTCAGCCACTACACCGCGCCCACGCCACCGGAGCGCATCACGAAAATCGTCGAGTGGGTCGGCCTCACCGGGCGCGACGGCGACAAGGTGAGCAAGTATTCCCACGGCATGAGGACGCGCCTCGCGCTCGCGCAGGCGCTGCTGCCCGACCCGGAGCTGCTCATCCTCGACGAGCCAAGCGACGGCCTTGACCCCGAGGGCATCCACGAGATGCGCCTGACCATCCAGCGGCTCCAGAAGGAACTCGGCCTCACCATCCTGCTCTCCTCGCACCTGCTCAACGAGGTCGAGCAGCTCTGCACCCGCATCGCGGTCCTCAATCAGGGGAAAATGGTTTTTGAAGGCACGCTCGCCGACGCGAAGCAGACGAAGCACTGGGTGCGCCTCAAAGTCGGCGACTTCGCCAAGGCCACCGCCAGCTTGCAGTCCGAGAAACTCATCACCGACACGCGCAACGGCTCGCTGGTCGCCCTTGCCGACGGCGTGAAAACCGACGCCCTCGTCCGCCGGCTTGTGGCGTTGGACATGCCGGTCTTCGAGGTCGCGCAGGAGGAGGAGACGTTGGAGAGCTTCTATCTGAACCTCATGCAGGACAGCCGGGCCGCGAAAACCTCGACCTCCGCCTAATGTTCTTCCTCCAACTCCGCAGCGAACTGGCGAAGCTCTTCGGCAAGAAGCGCACCTACATCGGCTTCGGCGCGTTCCTGCTGTCGCAGAACGTCATGCTGCTGGCGTTCCGCTACTCCAACTGGCAGAAGGGCACGGCCCGGCTGCTAGAAGGCAACGGCTACGTCGCCACCGAGTTCATCTCCACGCTCACGGTCGCCGTGCTCATGCTCATCCCGCAAATCCTCCTGCTCATGCCGCTCTACGTCATGCTGGTGGGCGGCGACCTCGTGGCGAAGGAGGCGGAGGACGGCACGCTGCGGATGATTCTCTCCCGCCCCATATCGCGCTTCCGGCTGCTGTTCACCAAGTGGCTCACCGGCGTCATCTTCGCGGCGATCCTCGTGCTCTCGCTCGGCGCTATGGCGCTGTTCTTCGCGGGCTGCTGGTTCGAGTGGAAGGGGATGTTCATCTTCATCCCGATTCCCGGCGGCCAGACCATTTTCAACGTGATGAGCGCGGGCGAGGGCTTGAAGTATTACGCGCTGGCTCATGTGATTCTCGCGATCAACGCCTGCACGATGTTGAGCCTGGCGTTCATGTTCTCCTGCTTCAACATGAAGCCCGCCGCCGCGACCATCCTCGCGCTGTCGTTCCTCTTCCTCAGCGTCGTGATGGAGGGCATGCCGTTCTTCGAGGACTGGAAGGAGTTCGCCATCACGCACCACTTCCGGGCATGGGTGTTTGTTTTCGCCAAGCCGATGCCGCTCGCGCAGATCGCCGAGGCGCTCTGCGTGCTCGCAGGCGTGAACGTGACGGCCTTCGTCATCGGCGCGACGCACTTCCACATGAGGGACATCAAGTCGTAATCCCATGGTCAGCCTCACCGAACTCATCATCCTCGCCGTGGTAATCGCCTTCGGCATCGGCTGCTGGCTGGTCTTCAGCCGCAGTTCGGACGAGAAGAAGGATGAGTGAGTCCGGCCACCACCACCCAACCCCCATGCGTATGTCAATCGTCGGACTCCTCGTCATCGGACTCGTAATCGGTGCCACCGTCGCCGTCTACTTCGCCTTCAGCCGCAGCTCGAATGAGAAGAAGGATGAGTAGCCCGTGCGCAACACGTTCTATTATGCGCTCGTAGCCGTCCTGTTTTGGGCCTTGGCTGCCCCGCATATACACCTCGGGATCGTCACGGCGCTGGCTGCCGGTCTCGTCATTGTCGGGCTTGTTCGAGATTTGATGCGAAGCTCGGACGAGAAGAAGGGCGAGTAGGGGAGGCGTGGTGCGTAGGCTGCGCCGGTCTTCTCTCGCATCACGCATCACGCATCACACCCCAACCATGAAGTCCCGCCCAACACCACCTCTCTCGCCCCGCATGCGCGCCGCCCGCGCGTCCGATGCCGCCGTCATCGCCCGCTTCAACCGGGAGATGGCGTTTGAAACCGAGGGCCGCAAGCTGTCTCCCCAGCGCGTGATGCGTGGCGTGATGGCTCTGCTGGCAGACCCGGCGAAAGGCACTTACTACGTTGCCGAGTCCGGCGGCGAGGTCATCGGTCAGCTCCTCATCACCTACGAGTGGAGCGACTGGCGGAACGGAAACTTCTGGTGGATTCAGAGCGTGTTCGTCGCACCGGAGTGGCGGGGCAGGGGAGTCTTCAAGGCTCTGCACGCGCACATCGAGCATCTCGCGCGGAAGCGCAGGGACGTGTGCGGCGTGCGGCTCTACGTGGACGCACATAACACGAAGGCGAAGGAGGTCTATGCCCGGCTCGGCCTGAAGGCGACGCACTACGAGCTGTGGGAGACGGACTTTGTGCTGGGTTGAAGCGGGCGGCCAGCATCACGACACCGTCCGGTTCAGCACCACTTCCACTCCCTCGCGAGCGGCATCCACTTCGAGGTTGCTGCCGTGGATGGCGGCGAGTTCGCGCGCCCATTCCTGCATGCTGTCTATCTTGGCGTCGTCGTGGTCGGGGTCATGATGGAAGAGGAAAAGTTTTTTCACCTTGGCGATGACGGAGAGCGCGACGGCGTCGTCCACGCAGGTGTGGCCCCAGCCGATGTGGGACTTGTATTCCACGCCGTCGTATTGCGAGTCCATGATGACGATGTCGCAGTCGCGGATGAAATCAATGAGCTTCTCGTCCTGCTTCTGCGCGTAGGCGAGGACCTCGTAGGACTGCGCGCTGTCAGTGACGGGGGCCATGCGGAGCCGCGAGTGCGGCTCGTTGTCGGGGAGGAAGGCGATGGAGCCGCCACTGGTCTCGAGCCGGTAGCCGACGCAGATACCGGGGTGGTTCATGAAGGCGGCGGTGACCTTCACCTTTCCGATGTTGAACTGCATTTCCTTGAGCTCCTCGACCTTGAGATAGCCGGGCATCTGCTGCATGGAGACGGGGAAATAGGGGCTTTCCATCTGGCTGGTCAGGACGCTCTGGAGGCCGACGCGCGCGCCCTCGTAGCCCTTGATGCGGATCTGGTTGTCCGGGCTGTAGGCGGGGATGAAGAAGGGGAAGCCTTGGATGTGGTCCCAGTGCGTGTGCGAGATAAGAATGGAAACCTCTATGGGTTGTCCCTGGAATTCGCCGGCGAGCTTGCGGCCGAGGTTGCGGATGCCTGTGCCGGCGTCCAGCACTATGAGCTCGCCGTCGGCGCGAACTTCGATGCAGGTGGTGTTGCCGCCGTATTTCAACGTCGAGTCGCCCGGCGTGGCGATGGAGCCGCGCACGCCCCAGAAGCGGACGGTCGGCGGCGTGCCGATGGCGCGGCGGAAATACGTTGTGTCCGGTGGCGTCGGGCCTTTGCTGAACGCCGGGGTCTTGCGGATGAAGGTGGTGCCGCCCTCCATTTCGAGGATGTGCAGCAGCTCGGCGGGCTTGATGGGCTTGAGCAGGAAGTCCTCGGCGCCGGCCTCGATCGAGTTGGTGCGGTCAGCCGCGTAGTTGCTGCTGGAGATGACGACGATGCGCGGCTGCGGGATGAAGGACTGGTTCGAGCGGATCGAGCGGCAGACCTGGTAGCCGTTGAAACGCGGCATCAGCAGGTCGCACACGATGACATCGGGCCGCTCCGCGACGGCCAGCTCGACACCCTTGTCGCCGTCGTCCGCTGTCAGGACGCGCCAGCCGGCGTCCTCAAGCGTGCGCGCGAGGACGGTCAGGACAATGGGATCATCGTCAATGACGAGGGCGGTTTTCACGTGGCAGTGGTGACCGGGTGCCGCTAGGACACCAGCAAAGCCGCGTGAAGGCAAGCGGAAGGACGGAATTGCCGCCTGGCGCGAATCTCAGTTTCTTGCAGGGAGAAGCCCGGGTTCAACGCAGAGGACGCGGAGGATGCGGAGAAGCGCAGATAGCGAAGAGAAGATAGAGGGGGGGACCGCGCCGCTGCCCTGCTATCCTCTATCCTCTCTCTTCCTGTCGGGTGTGGCTCTCGCCCGATTTCTCTGCGGAACTTTGCGTCCTCTGCGTCCTCTGCGTTTGAGCGGCAATGCTCGTTCTCCTGCATCGCCCCCGGCCGGCCCTGCAAGGAACTCAGATGCGTCCACGCGCCAAACCGCGCATCTACTCCGCCTGCTTGCCGACAGGGATCTCCGCCTTGAACCGGCCGAGCAGCGTCAGTTCGAGCACGCCGGACTCCTCGCCGGTCTTGCGGCCGGAGAACGTGACGGGTGCGCCGCCCTTGCCCTTGGCCTTGTCCGCCGTGAGTGGCACGCGCAGCACAGGCGAGCTGCCCTTGCCGTAGATCGCAAGCTGGAACTCGCGCTTGCCGGCCGGCTCGATGGCAAGCGCGAAGACGGCCAGTTCAAGCTCCTTCTCGCCGGCGGTTATCTTCGTCAGACGCAGCTTGTCGTTGGGCAGCACGGCGTCCTTGTCCTTGGGCGAGAGCTTGGAGGTCCACAACTGGCCGACGGGGATTGCCTCGCCCTTGGCCTTCTTCCTCGCGGCCTTGTCGCCCTTGGCGGGTTTCTCCATTTTTAAGCGCTTGTCCGGGATGAGCAGCGCGCCCGCGTCGCCGGCCTTGAAGCCGGTGGCCTGGTCGGGGGCAAGCTCGAGCTTGAGCGCCATGTCGCCGAGGCGGGAGTTGGCGTCCATGAGCAAGGCGGTGGCCTTGGCAAGTTCCTCGGCAGGAAGTGCCTGCGGCTCCTGTGCTTGGAGTGCGGCGGCGGTAAGGAGGGCGAGGGCGAGAAGCAGTTTGGCTTTCATGGATTGTGAGAACGTGAGATTCCTCCCGAGAGACGGACGTTCAAAAGCTTTCGTTACAACCGGCGGAAATTCGGCGGGCTACGGGCCCCACATGGCACCGTCGTTCTTCAGCCACTTCTCACGGGTGATGACGCGAGCCGAGCCGTCGGCAAAACAGGCGTTGCCCTGGTCGCTCATCTTGTTGTTGGCGTTTGGGATCGCGATTCCGTTCTGGCGGCTGTGGTGGAAGATGAAGTTGTTCGCGCGGGTCACGCCGGCGAAGAGTGAGGCGTTGCTGTCCAGCACGCCATCGCCGTCCGTGTCGGTGTCGAAGGGAAACACGGTCGGCGAGTAAATGACCTGGTTGGTGGACTCGCCGACGAGGAACGTGCTCGCCAGAAGCTGGCCAAGGCGTGCCGAACCACCCGTGTTCGCCATGACGTTGTGGTAGGCGATGACTCGGTTGTAGTTTGGCGCGGTGGTGATGCTCACGACTGCGGGCTTGGCCAGAAGCGATGGGCAACCCATTCGCCCCTCAAATTCGGCAACAACGTTGCCAGTGGTCATGCCTATGTAGGTGGCCATGGAATGACGCCACTCCGGGAATTGCGTGAGCCCGGCCAGCGGCGTCCCTGCCATGTTGTATGCGT
>JBEBFV010000256.1:0-8818 GCA_040081795.1 Limisphaerales bacterium
TCGCCCAAATCCTTCCCTTCGAGCGCAAGCGCTGGCGCTCGCCTGGCTACTGGCCCGAAGGCCTCGCCCAAATCCGCGCGATGCGTGCAGCGCACTACGACTGGGTCATTGACCTCCAAGGCTTGGCCCGCAGCGCGCTCTTCGCGTGGCTCGCGGATGGTGCGCTTACCGTCGGCCTCGAACTCGAGCGCGAAGGCGCCCACCTCGCCTACGACCTCGCCGTCCCGCGCCCGAAGGCCAAGCCGCACGCCGTGGACTGGTATCTCGAAGTCGCCCGAGCGATGGGCATCCCGGTGCATGACCGGTTCGAGTGGCTGCCGCCGCGCGCCGGAGCCGCCGCGCTCGCTGAAACCAAATGGCCGCACGACGGCTTCCGCTGGATCGGCATCAACCCCGGCGCGCGTTGGGACAACAAGCGCTGGCCCGCCGGGCACTTCGCCGAACTCGTCCGCCAGCTCGCTGCGCGCGAGGCGAGCTTCCGCTTCGCACTCTTCGGCGGCTCCGGCGACTGGCAGCTCACCGAAGCAATCCTCCGCGCCGCGCCCGACCGCTGCGAAAACTTCGCCGGCCGCACCAAGCTGCCTGAGCTCATCGAACTCCTCCGCCGCTGCGAGCTGCTCGTCACTAACGACACCGGCCCCATGCACCTCGCCGCCGCGCTGCGCAAGCCGGTCGTCTCCCTCTTCGGCCCGACACGCCCTGACCAGACCGGCCCCTACGGACAGGAAGCCTCCGCCCTGCGCCATCCACTCCCCTGCGCCCCGTGCATGAAAAGCCGCTGCCATTGGGCGGACCCGCTGGCGTGCCTGCGCGGCATCTCGGCGGCGAGCGTGGCGGAAGTAGTCACGCGCCGGTTGGAGCAGAAGTAATTAGTGCTAAGTAATTAGTCAGGGGGTAGTCACGTCGTTGCCCACTACTCACTAATTACTAATCACTTTCCCCACCACAGCTCCGCGCCTACATTCCCCCCATGCCGGAGACGCCCGCTGCCATTCCGAACTCCCTCGCCGCCGTGCGGGACCACACGCGCGTTTACAAGGACTTCACCTACGTCTATCCCGTCATCTCGCGGCGCAGCGGCGGCCTCTCCATCGGCATCAACCTCAACCCCGACAAGCACTGCAACTTCGACTGTGTGTATTGCGAGGTGGACCGCAAGACGCCGGGCAGAACCTCTGTCGTGGACCTCGCCCAGCTCCGCGAGGAACTAACCGCGCTGATTCATTTCGCCCGCGCCGACGGTCTCGCCCGTGAGCCGAAGTTCAATGAACTCCCGCCCGCTCTCACGCAGACCCCGCGCGACATCGCCTTCAGCGGCGACGGCGAGCCGACTATGCTCCACAACTTCGACGAGTGCGTGCGCGTCGCCGCCGAGGTGAAGCGCGCCGAGGGCCTCGACGCCACCAAGCTCGTCCTCATCACCGACGCCGCCGGCCTCGACACCGGCAGCGTGAAGCGCGGCCTCGAAATCATGGACGCCAACCAGGGCGAGGTCTGGGCCAAGCTCGACGCCGGCACCGAGGGCTACTACAAGCTCGTCAACCGCACCACCGTCCGCCTCGACCGCATCCTGCACAACCTCCTCGTCACCGCGCGCGCGCGGCCCATCATCATCCAGAGCCTCTTCCTGCGGATGCACGGCCAGCCGATGCCGCCGGAGGAACTGGCCGAGTATTGCTTTCGCCTGGAGGAACTCGTCCACGACGGCGCGCAAATCCGGGAAGTCCACCTCTACACCATCGCCCGCCCCACGCCCGAGCCGTTCTGCGGCAAGCTGACCAAGGCCGAACTCGAAGCCATGGCCGCCACCGTGCGCGCTAAGACGGGGCTGAATGTGGTGACTTTTGATTGAACAACGCCATGCACCGCTTGCTCGTCACCACAGAGTTGTTATTTGGATGGCCGCATCCCCGCAGCATCTCATGTAAGTGGGAAGACGAACGCCCCATTGGCGAATGGCTGTTGATGACACCTTGGCTTCGCACTTGGTTTCCTTGGCTTGGCCTTCGATGGCACAGGCTCAATGATGAATCCTGCCTAGCGCGATTTGTCGGGATGAACCTGCGCTTCGTTTTGCTGGAGGATGATTGTGAAGCGGTTATTCGCCAGACAACAGAGCAGCAAGGCTTGATTCGCACTTGTTTCCGAGGACCGAACGGAGAGCGAGAAATAGCTTCGTTACGATCATTCGAACTCAGGTCCATAGCTGAGGGTGTCATCAGACGTGCCAGCCGAACTTCTCGTGACGGCAACAGCACAGTCGGAGAACTGACTACCTTAAAGCCCGACGCCAAATGGAAGTTCAGTTGGGACACTGCCCGCCAGGAGCTGCGAATGACGCTTGTGCCTGGCTCCTTCCAACGCCCACTCAACTCCTCAGGCCAATGCAGCCCACCAGCGAATCCAACCTTCCCACACTCTTCACCCTGAAAGACGCCAGCATCACCCGGATGCGCGCCGTCGGCATTGAGCAGTTTGCGGCGGCCGAAAAAGAACGGGCTTTCCGCCGGTCGGTGAGTAACATTTCCCCATGAGCAAAGCAGACATCGCAGCGGAGATTCCGCGGTTGTCCCATCAGGAGCGACGCGACCTCGTGCGCCTGATCTTCGAGGCGGAACAGGATGCAGCGACGCTGGCCGAGTGCGACCGGCTCGCGCTCGAACGCTTTCAGATGCTCGACGCAATGGAGGCGCAGGATGAGCAGGCCGCAGCCAGGTGAAGTGTGGTGGGTGGACTTCGGCATGGCGGCGAAGGTCCGTCCTGCCCTCGTCATGAGCGAATACCCGCGTGACGAAGAGCTGGCTCTCGTGGTCGTCGTCCCGCACACCACCGCCGTGCGGGGAAACCGCTGGGAGCTGGCCCTGCCCAAGCCATTTCTCAAGCCGGGTGTGTTTCACCTCCAACAACTCCAGCCCATGCCACTGGTTCGGTTCGAGGCCCGGCTGGGTGTCTTGAGCACGGAGGAATTTCAGCGCGTGAAGGCGGCGCTCGTTCGTGTCCTGAGTCTGGAGTCGCGAGTGGAAGGATGAGCCTGAAGAGCTGCGATGCCTTTTCCTGCCGTCATCGCCGACTTGCCGCATTTGCTGGCGCTCAAAGACGCCTGCATCGCCCGGATGCGCGCCGACGGCATCGAGCAGTGGGACGAGGTTTATCCGGACGCCGCCGTCATTTCCCGCGACCTCGCGGTGGGGACGTTGCGCGTCTTGCGCGAGGGCGATGACATCCTCGGCTGCGTCACGCTGGACACCACGCATGACCCGCTCTGGCAGGGCATGGCTTGGTCCGCAGCGGGCGAACCGGCGGCGGCGGTGCATCGGCTCATGGTGCATCCGGCGGCGCAGGGACGCGGCCTCGCCAAGCAGCTCATGGCCCACGCCGAGTCGCTCGCGCGGGCGCGGGGTTTCCGTTCCATCCACCTCGACTGCTTCACTGCGAACCCCGCCGCGCTCGCACTCTACGAGCGCCTCGGCTACCGCCGCACCGGCACCGCGACCATGCGCAAAGGACCGTTCGTCTGCTTCGAGAAGCTACTCGCCCCGCAGAAGGCGACGTGAGGGTCTCTGACCTTCCCGGCTCAATATACGCAAAGGCAGCGGTCAAAGGACCGCTGCCTCACGTTTCAAGTTGAGTTGTCCCCAGGCTCAGACCGCAGGTGCGCTGGCCGGGACTTCCTCGACCGTGGCCTGGAGCTGGAGGAAATCCAGCACCTTGCCGACGAGGATCTGCTCGTGGATCTCGCCGAAGCCGTTGCGCTCCTCGAGCTGCTTGATGAGCTTCTGGATGGGCATCTGGTATTGCTCGGCCATCCTCTGAACGCGCTCAAGGATCTCCGCCTGCTCGACCTTCACGCCCTCTTTCTCGGCGATGCGGTTGAGGAGGAACATGGCCTTCACGCGGTCCTTCGCGTTGGCGTTGGCGTTGGCGAAGATCACGTCCTTCTGCGCCTCGATGGCCTCCTTGGGCACGCCGCGCTGCTGGTTTTCCTGCACGACGTTATAGACCACGCTGCGGGTCTCCTGGAGGACGATGGACTCCGGCATGTCGAAGCTCACCTTGCCCAGGAGCGACTGAATGATCTGGTCGCGCACGGCGCGGGAAGCCTTCGCGTTGCGGTCGGCCTCGAGGTCGGCGCGGATGCCGGCACGAAGCTTCTCCAGGCTCTCGGCACCGAAGCCCTTGGCGAACTCGTCGTTCAGTTCAGCCAGTATGCGTTCCTTCACCTGCACCAGCTCGACCTCATAGACACCGTGCTTGCCAACAAGCTCGGCCGAGACGAAGTCGGTCGGGAAATCCACGTTCACGGTGCGCTTGTCGCCGGCGCTCATGCCGTGGAGCTGCTCGGTGAAACCGGGGATGAACTGGCCCGGCTCACAGCGGAGCCAAAACGCCTTCTGCTCGGTCAGGCCGCGCGCGGTCGGCGCGGTGTCGGTGATGGGCTTGCCGTCGCAGGTGCCGGTGTAGTTCACCACGGCGATGTCGCCGGCGGCCACGGGGCGGGCGACATCCTTGTAATCGGTGCGCTGCTCGCGCAGGACGTTGAGCGCCTTGTCCACGTCAGCGTCGGTGATGACCACGGTCTCGCGCTTAACAGGGAGGCCCTTGTATTCGGGCAGCTCAAACTCCGGCTGGGTCTCGACAGTGGCGGCGAACTGGAGCGTCTGGCCGCGGCCAAACTGGATTTCCTCGATGTCGGGCTGGACGGCGGCGCGGATCTTCTCCTGTTCGAGCGCCTTGGGGTAGGCGTCGGAAATGAGCTTGCGCTTCACTTCCTCGTCAATGCGCGCGCCGAAGCTCTTGATGACCATGTCGCGCGGGGCCTTGCCGGCACGGAAGCCGGGGAGCTGCGCGTGGCGCTGATATTCCTTGGTGACGGAGGCGAAGGCGGCGTCCACGGCGGCGATGTCCAACTCAACGCGGAGGAGCTTCTTGCACGGGGCGAGATTTTCGACGGTTATGTTCACGGCAGTTTCTGGGTTCAAGCTTCGCCTGACAACGGACACGAGCGCCCACTGTCGGGACAAAGAGCGCGCAGACTAAGGAGGCGACATTCACCCGTCAAGCGCGCGCAAAGCGCAAGGGGTTGTCCACGGGTGGAGTTCGCCAGGCGCTGGCTGGCGAGGGGCGCGCCGCCTTGCTGGTCAGCGAGGGACGGCGACGATTTCGCCGGTTCCTCTCTTGGCCTGCTGCCGGGCGTAATCGCCGAGGATGCTCAAGGTCTCGCGGAGATAGACATCAATGACCGCCTTGCCGGCGTCAGTGGTGTCCTCCGGTTCCTCGGCGTCCTCCGGAGCTTTGGCTGCTTTCTTGGCCGGGATGGCCGACGGCGTTTTTGGCGCAGGGGCTTTTGGGGTCAAGACTGCCTTTGCCTTTGCCGCCTCAACCGGCTTGGGCGGCGTGACTGCGATGAGCGGCTGGTTCTTGTCCACGGTCTCGGTCTTCACGAGGAACACCTTGGCGGTGGAGAGCGGGCGGGCGTCGCGTTCCTTCTTGCGCGCCTCGATGCGGCTTTCGGCATCCTTCTTCTCCTGGATGCGCTGCTGCTCGTTGAGAGAGATGGTCTTGTCCGCGCGCTGCTTCTTCACCATCTCGATGTCCTCGCGGATGTAGCCGAAGTCCTTGTCCTTCGTGGTGCGGTCGGAGGAGTTTTTGCGCAGCTCGTCTAGACCGCCGTTGATGCGGTCGGCGCGCTGGTATTTGGCGGCCGGGATGTTGTCGGCGTCGAGCACGTTGGGCAGGAAGGCCTCGCCGGTCTCAAGGTAGTCGAGCACGTTGGGCAGGATGATGTCGGGCGTGACGCCGTGCTTCTGCGTGGTGCCGCCGGCGATGCGGTAGAACTTCGAGATGGTGAACTTGAGCTGGCCGGGGTCCACGACATGCTTCGGCCCCATCCATTGCGCCAGCGGGTAAAGCGTCTGCACGGTGCCTTTGCCGTGCGTGGCGAGGTCGCCGACGATCAGCGCGCGCCCGTAATCTTGCAACGCGGCTGCCACGATCTCCGATGCCGAGGCACTGTGGTGGCCGACGGCCACGATGAGCGGCCCGTCGTAGGTCACCCGCGCGTCCTCGTCGTCGAGCACGTCAATCTTCTTCGGATCCCGCACCTGCACGACCGGGCCTTTCTTGATGAAAAGGCCGGTCAGCTCAACCGCCTCGTTGAGCAAGCCGCCGCCGTTGCGCCGCAGGTCGAGAACGACGCCGGCCACGTTTTCCTTTTGCAGGCGGACCAGCAGCTTCTCCACGTCCGCCGCGCACTTCTGGTAGAACTGCGGCAGGTCAATCACGCCCAGCCGCTGCTTCTTCCCGTCCGCCGTGACGTGCTCGACGATGCGCGCGAAGGCGTATTGCTCCGTGAGCTTGATCTCGTCGCGCACGATGCGGATCTCGCGGCGCTCGGAATCGCTGACCGCGTCCGCCGGGATGATGGTCAAGCGCACCTCGGTGCCCTTCTTGCCGCGGATCATGTCCACGACCTCGCCGAGCTTCATGTCGAGGCAGTCCACCGGCTCGGCGCTGCCCTGGGCCACGGCCACGATCTTGTCCTTGGGCTTGAGCTGCTTGCTCAACTCAGCGGGGCCGCCGGGCGTGAGGTTCACGATCTCCGTATAGCCCTCGTCGTCCTGCCGCAACTGCGCGCCGATGCCGTTGAGCTTGAGCTTCACATTGTGGATGTCGAAGTTCTTGGCGTCCGCCGGGGCCATGTAATCCGAGTGCGGGTCGAAGGCGTGGCCGAGCGCGGAGAGATAGACCTGGAGAATCTCGCTGGAGTCGAACTGCTTCATGTTCTTCTGTAACCGGGCGTAGCGCTTCGTGATCTTCTCGGCCGTCTTTGCCGGCGCCTCGTCGGTGAGCTTGCCGTTGAGCAGTTCGAACTTGATGCGCTGCCGCCACAGCTCCTGGGCGTCCGCCTCCGTTTTTGGCCAGGGCAGCTTGTTGCGCTGCGCGATGAACTTTTCGTCCTTGGTGAAGTCGTGCTTGTCCTTCAGCAGGGCGCCGATGTGCGTCACCGTGGATTCGAGCCGCTTGAGATAGCGCTCGAAAATCTCGTAGGCCGGGTTCGCGTCCGCCGCCTTGGTCAGGTTGTCGAGGTTCTTGGAATACTTTTCCGTGAACTCGTCCACGTCGCTCTGGAGGAACATCATGTGGTTGTAGTCCAGCGCGTCGAGGTAGTTCTTCAGGTGCGTCTCCGCGACGGCGTCGTTGAGGCGCGCGCGCTTGTAATGCATCTGGTCCAGCAGGTCGCCGACGGACTGCGTGATTTTGCCGGCCTGCAGTCGGGTGAACTCCACCGCCAGCGCAGCGCCGGACAGGAAGGCCGCCACCAGCATCACTGAGAGGATTCGTTTCATAGGTGTTGTTGGCAGAGTGCGCCCGGCGGCGGGTCGGAATCAACCGGGAAGTCCGGCGGAACTGACGGGCAGACGGTCACGGTAATGGACTGGCGAAGGCGGGGATTGTTCAAAACGGTGCGCCCATGCGGAACGATGCAGTTGAAACCGCCAAAGCGACCACAGAGACGCGATGAACACAGAGGAGCGGTGCGGTCCGCTTCTGCGGCGGAGAGTCACCGATCTGTGAAGCGAAACGGTCGCCGATTCTTCGCCTTCTCTGTGTTCATCGCGTCTCTGTGGTCCATCGCCCCCTCTCAGGCCTGCCGCCCCGCCACCTCGCGGTAGATGCGTGCGTAGTTGCGGACCATCGCGTCCATCGAGAAGTCCCGCATCACGCGTGCGCGGGCGTTCTGGCCGGTGGCGGCAAGCTCCGCCCCATTCGCCAGCACGCGGTGCAGCTCCGTCGCGAGCAAGTCCGCCGAGTCGAGCGCGGCGAGGAAGCCATCGCTGCCGCTTGTGATGACCTCGGCGTTGCCGCAGGCGGTGTGCGCGAGGCACGGCACGCCGCAGGCCATCGCTTCGAGCACGGCGTTGGACAAGCCCTCGAAGATGGACGGCGCGGCAAGGAGATCGAGCGCCTGATACCACGGCGTCGGGTTCGCCTGAAAGCCGGCGAGGTGGATTCGGTCGCGCGCCGGGCTGGCGGCAGCGGCGGCGTGAATCTTGTCCTTCTCCGCGCCCTTGTCGCCGACGATGACGAGCCGTGCGCCCGGCAACTGAGAAGCCACGCGATTGAACGCCTCGATGAGCAGCAGATGCTTCTTGTTCGGGTCGAACCGCCCGACGATGCCGATGAACTGGCCTTGCGTCGGAAGCCCAAGCTGCGTGCGGATAGCGGCCCTGTCCACCGGCTGAAAGCGGTCCGTGTCCACACCGTTGAGGATGGCCGTGATCTTCTCCGCCGGGAAGCCGTGCTCGATGAGGTAGCGCCGGAGCGACTCGGAGACGGTGTGGACTTTTCGGCAGGCGCGGTAGAGCCGACGACGCTGACGCAGCCGATCGGGGCTGCCCTGGTCGCCTTGGAAGACGCCGTGCTCGCCTTGCAGGACGGGTTTCCAAAAACCCCAGCCGGACCCAAGCGCGGCGTAGGTCAGCGGGCCGAGGTTGTGCGGATGCAGCAGGTCCGCCCCAATGCGCGCGGCGTGGCGAGCGACGCCCAGCACGGCGTTGGCGGAGAAACCCGGCGGCTTGTGGAGCACGACGGCGTTCTCAGGATGCGGCAGCCGCTCGACGAATGCGCCGCCGCGTTCAAGGCAGCAGACGTGGACTTCAAACTCATCCGCCGGCAGCCGCCGCGCGACGTTCACGACGCCGTTTTCCATCCCGCCCGGCTCGAGCGAGAAGACGACGTGGAGGATGCGGAGGGGGCGGGTCACGGGTGGATCACCTGTAAAAGCTGGCCAGCACGCATCTGGGGAGGCGTGATGCGT
>JBEBFV010000638.1:0-2261 GCA_040081795.1 Limisphaerales bacterium
GCGCTTGGGTCCGTCTCCGCCGCCGAGCGGCCAAATATCCTGTGGATCACCAGCGAAGACAACAGCCCCTACCTTGGCTGCTACGGCGACGCGCTCGCGCAGACACCGCACCTCGACGCCTTTGCTGCGCAGGGCGTGCGCTATCGCCGCGCCTTCGCCAACGCGCCCGTCTGCTCGACCGCGCGCTCCACGCTCATCACGGGCATGTATGCGAGTTCGCTTGGCGTGCAGAATCACCGCAGCCGCGTGACGATCCCGGAGCGGTTCAAGCTGTATCCCGAGCACCTGCGCGCCGCCGGTTACTACTGCTCGAACAACTCGAAGACCGATTACAACGTCGCCAACGCGCGCAAACCCTGGGACGAGAGCAGCAACCGGGCGCACTACCAGAACCGCGCGCCCGGCCAGCCGTTCTTCGCCGTCTTCAATTTCACCACCAGCCACGAGAGCCAGGTCGCGCCCAAGGCCGGCAAGACCGCCTTCCGCGTGCCGCCGGAGAAAATCCCGCTCCCGCCATATCATCCCGACACGCCCGACATCCGCCGCGATTGGGCGAATTACTACGACCAGATGACGCTCATGGACGAGCAGGTGGGCCGGGTGCTCGCCGAACTGGAGCAGTCGGGCCTCGCGGACAGCACCATCGTCTTCTACTACGGCGACCACGGCGGCGCGCTGCCGCGCGGCAAGCGCAACATCCACGACTCCGGCACGCGCGTGCCGCTCATCATCCGGTTCCCGAAAAAGTGGGCGCACCTCGCCCCGGCAAAGCCCGGCGAGTGGGTGGAGGAGCTGGTGAGCTTCGTGGATTTCCCCGCGACCGTCTTCAGTTTGTGTGGCGTGCCGATTCCCGCGCACTACGAGGGACGGCCGTTTCTGGGTGAAAAGAAAGTCACGCCGCGCGAGCACGTCTTCCTGCTGCGCGGGCGCATGGACGAGCGTTACGACACGGTGCGCGCGGTGCGCGACGGCGAATTCCGCTACGTGCGCAACTACTCGCCGCACCGTCCGTGGGGGCAGCACTACTCGTATCCGTTCCAGGTGCAGCCCAGCATGAGGTCGTGGCACGCCGAGTTTGCCGCCGGGCGCTGCAACGAGATCCAGTCCGCCTATTGGGAGCCCAAGCCCGGCGAAGAGTTTTATGAAATTGCCGGCGACCCGTTCGAGCTGCGCAACCGCGTCGCCGAGCCGCCGCACGCCGCGCGGGTCGCCCGACTGCGGGCCGCGTTGCGCACGGAAATCCTCGCCACGCGTGATGCCGGGTTCATCCCGGAGGGAATGTTCCCCAAGCTCGCGGGCGACAAAACGATTTACGACTACGCGCAAAGCCGGGCCTACCCGCTGGAGCGCATCCTCGATCTCGCCAACAAAGCCGGCGACCGCAACCCCGCGCACCTGCCCGCCTTCCTCGCCGCGCTGGACGACCCGCATCCCGTCGTCCGGTATTGGGCGGCGACCGGCTGCCTCGTCCTCGCGGACCAGGCCGCGCCCGCGCGGACGAAGCTGCGCGCGCGGTTGGACGACGAGTGGCCCGACGTGCGCGTGGTGGCCGCCGAGGCCCTCGCGCATCTGGGCGAGCGGGAAGCGGCCGTGAAAGCCATCGCCGCCGTGTTCAAGACCGGCAATCCGCACGAAGCACTTGCCGCGCAGAATGCGCTCGATTTCATGTGGCAGGCCGGACACGTCCCGCTGGCGCAGGCGCAGAGCCTGGTGCGTGACTTGAAGTTTTCCGAACCGGGCGATCGCATTCCGAAATTTCTGCTGAATCAGCCTTAGAATTACGACCATCCGCATGCTCAAACACACCACCCAATCTCCCATGCGCTTTCTGCAGATACTTTCCTGCCTCGCGGTCTTGCTCATCAACCGCGGCTCCGCCAGTGCCGCGCCAGCGCAACCCAACATCATCGTGATCATGGCCGACGACCTGGGGCACGGCGATGTCTCGTGCTACGGTGCCGCCGCCGTGCGCATACCGGCGATTGATCGGCTCGCCCACGAGGGCGTGCGCTTCATCAGCGGCTATTGCTCCGCATCCACCTGCACGCTCTCGCGATTTCACTGCTCACAGGCACATATCCGACCAGCACGCAGTGAGGCATTTGTCAGCGTCTATCGCGCGTGTTCCACTGCGGCGCTCAAGAACCTGCAATCCATCGCCCCATGAACATACAACCACCACCCACCGCCCCCTCCGCTCGCCTGCTTTCGCTCGATGCCTATCGCGGCTTCATCATGGTCTGCCTGGCGTTCAATGGCTT
>JBEBFV010000257.1:0-8773 GCA_040081795.1 Limisphaerales bacterium
GGGCGGGAGGTGGCATGGCGGGGATGAAGTGGCGGGGCGCTTCGCCGGCAGACAAGTCGGTGGCGCTCATTCGCCCGCTGCTCGACCAGCCGAAGGATGCGTTGCTGGAGTTTGCGCGTGAGGAAAAGATTCGTTTCCGCGAGGACGGCTCGAACTTGTCCGTGGACATTTTGCGGAACCGCGTCCGCCACAAGTTGCTCCCGCTGCTTCGGAGACACTACCAGCCTGGGTTGGATCGAACCGTGTTGCGCTCGATGGAGATTGTTGGTGAGGAGGCGGAGTTCGCGCAGGAGGCCGCGAGGGCTTGGATGAGGCGAAAGGAGCGCGGCGCGTTCGCGCGGTTGCCCGTCGCGGTGCAACGGCAGTGCGTGTGCATGGAACTTGCATCGTTCGATATTGCTGCTGAGTTCGAGTTGGTGGAGCGGCTCCGCACCCAGCCCGGCGTGAAGCACTCGTGGCGGGATGGATGGCTGGTTCGAGATGAGAACTCCGGCGGCGTGTGGTTCGAGGCCGCTGCGGCACACACGCCGAGCGTGGATGCCAAAGTGATTGAGCTGCGTCACGCGCGCGGCACCGAGTCCTTCGCTGGCGTGGAGGTGACATGGCGGATCCAATCACTTGGTCCGGGCGCAGTGGTTCGTCCAGCGCGGAACCGCGAGCGTTTCGACGCGGACCAAGTCGGCTCGCGAGTCCTTCTGCGGCACTGGCGCCCTGGCGACCGTTTCCAACCGAGCGGCATGGAGAAGCCGGTGAAGCTTCAAGATCTCTTCACGAACGCGAAGGTTCCGGCTGCCGCCCGTCGCCGTCTGCTTGTGGCGGAAGCGGCGGACGGACGGCTGTTCTGGGTGGAGGGCCTGCGGATCGCCGAGGCGTTCAAACTTCTCCCGGCCACGCGCGTCGGGCTGGAGTGGCGTTGGCACCGTGTGGGCAAACTATTTTGAGAAAATCTGGTTCGCGTCGAATAGTGCCCCCGCCCGCCGCCGTCAACCCATGCGTCGCGAATTATTTTTACAATATGAGCAATCAGAAATCCACTTGGTGCAACTCGTCTGAACACTCGTTCTACACCTCCCGCCGCAACTTCATGCAAGTCGGCGCGCTGGGAACGCTCGGGCTGACGCTCGGTGACATGTTCAAGGCGCAAGCCTATGAGGCGGTGCCGTCCAAGGAGGGCAAGGCCAAGAACGTCATCAACATCTACCTGCCCGGCGGCATGGCGCATCAGGAGTCCTTCGACCCGAAGATGTATGCCCCCGTCGAGTATCGCGGCCCGATGGGCACCGTGAAGACCAAACTCGACGGCGTGTATTTCTCCGAGCTGATGAAGAACACGGCGCAGGTCGCCGACAAGATCACCGTCGTGCGCTCCATGACCCACGGCGAGGCAGCGCATGAGCGCGGCACGCACAACATGATGACAGGCGTCCGCCCCAGCCCGGCACTCGTGTATCCCAGCTTCGGCTCCGTCGTCTCGCACGAGCTCGGACCCCGCAACAACCTTCCGCCCTACGTGGCCATCCCGTCCGTCACCGCCAACGGTGGCACGGGCTACCTCGGCTCGGCGTTCGCTCCCTTCAGCCTCGGGGCAGATCCGGCGAGCAACGGCTACAAGGTCCGCGACCTCACGCTGCCCGCCGGCATTGACGACAAGCGCTTCGCCACGCGCCGTTCAATGCGTGCTGCGGTGGACGAGCACTTCTCGAAGCTGGAGAAGACCGATGCCCTCGCCGGAATGGACACTTTCTATCAGCGCGCTTACAGCCTCATCTCCTCGGAGAAGGCCCGCGAGGCGTTCGACATCGAGAAGGAGTCCGCGAAGCTGCGCGACGAATACGGCCGCAACACCGCCGGCCAGCGCATGCTGCTCGCCCGCCGCCTCGTAGAATCCGGCGTCCGATTCGTCTCCATGACCTACGGCGGCTGGGATCATCACGACAACATCAAGCGCGCGATGGAAGGTCAGATGCCCAATTTCGACCAGGCCTTCGCCCGGCTCATCAAGGACCTCGACGAGCGCGGTTTGCTCGACAGCACCTTGGTTTACGTCACCTCCGAGTTCGGCCGCACGCCCAAGATCAACCAGACCGCGGGCCGCGATCACTGGCCGAAAGTCTTCTCGATCGTCATGGCGGGCGGCGGCGTCAAGCGCGGCTACGTCCACGGCTCGTCCGACGCCCAGGGCGCGGAGCCGGAGAACGACCCGCTCACGGTCAGCAACTACTCGGCGACGATTTACAGCCTGATCGGAATCGACCCGGAGCGTCGGCTCATGTCCCCGGGCAGCCGCCCGCAGGCCATCGTTCTTGACGGCCATGTCGAAAAGGACCTGCTCGCCTGAGCGCGAATGGGATTCCGACCGGCTAACTGATTACATGGCGGGGCAATGTCCGGCACACGGCATTGCCCCGTTGTTCTTGAAAGAGGCTTGGCGCAGCAGGTGAGAGTCGCCCGGCCAGAGATTGATTACTAAACACTAGCCACTGACTTTTAGCGCATGAACACTCGCACACTCGCCCTCGCCCTCCTCGTCGCCTCCGTGCTCACCGCCGGGGCCGTCGCACCCTCGTTGCAGAACGCCACGCCGAACGGTGTCCAGCGCGGCACCGAGGCGGAGATAAAGTTCAACGGCTCCCGCCTGGCTGACGCGGAAGAAATCCTTTTCTACGAGCCGGGCATGAAAGTTCTCGAGCTCAAGGAAATCAAGGACGGCTACGTGCTTGCCCGGGTCAAGATCGAGGCCGACTGCCCGCTGGGCGAGCACAAGATCCGCGTCCGCACCAAGTCGGGCATTTCGGATTTGCGCACGGTCACGGTCGGCCCGTTCCCGCAGGTCGAGGAGAAGGAGCCGAACACCACGCCTGACAAGGCCCAGAAGATTTCGCTGAACACGACAGTGCTCGGGACCACCAGCAATGAGGACGTGGATTATTATCTGGTAGAAGCCAAGAAGGGCGAACCCTTGAGCGTCGAAGTCGAAGGGATGCGCTTGGGCCGGACGATGTTTGATCCATACGTCGCGATCCTCGACAAAAGCGGCAAGGTGCTGGCCAAGGCCGACGACACCGCGCTGCTCATCCAGGACACCTACGCCACGATCGTTGCGCCGGCAGATGGCGAGTATCTGATCGAGGTGCGCGAGACCAGCTACGGCGGCAGCGGCAATCCTTATCGCGTCCACATCGGCAGCTTCCCCCGGCCCAGCGCGGTGTTTCCTCCTGGCGGCAAGGCGGGTGAGTCCCTTGAAGTGAAATTCATCGGTGACGCAGCCGGCATCTTCTCACAGACATTCAGCCTGCCGGTGCCGAACAAGTTCAAGCATGGCGTTTTCGCCGAGCGCAAGGGTCTCAGCGCGCCCTCCTACAACCTCGTTCGTGTCTCCCCGTTCGGGAACACCAACGAGAAGGAGCCGAACGATGAGGCGAAGTCAGCGACAGTCGCGACTGGCGAGCTGCCTCTGGCGTTCAACGGCATCATCAACCAGAAGGGCGACTTGGACTGGTATCGTTTCACGGCCAAGAAGGGCCAGGTCTTCGACATCAACGTCTATGCCCGCCGCATCCGTTCGCAGCTCGACACCGTGCTCACGATCTATGACGCGGAAGGGAAGCAGACCCTTGCCAGCAACGACGACACTGGCGGCGCGGACAGCTATGTGCGCTTCACCGCGCCGAGGGACGGTGAGTTCACGTTCAGGATGTCCGATCACCTCGGCTATGGCGGGCCGGAATGCACCTACCGCGTCGAGTTCACCCCCGTGCAACCGGAGCTGAACACTTTCATCGCGGACACGGCGCGTTACGACGCACAGACGCGCAAGTCCATCGTCGTCGCCCGCGGCAACCGCTTCGCCTCGCTCCAAAGCGTCCGCCGGAAGGACATGCCCAGCGAGGTCAGTGACTTGGAGTTCGCTATGGAGAACTTCCCCTCCGGCATCGCCATGCAGGCCGTGGCGATTCCCAAGGACCAGACCACATGGCCTGTCGTCTTCGAGGCGCGGGCGGATGCGCCCATCGCAGGCCGCCTTGCCAACCTCGCCATTCGCACTCCGGCGGACTCCAAGACGCCGGTCAAGGGGGGCATGTGGCAGAACTACGACCTCGTGCAGGACGGAAACAACGGAGTCTATTACCAGACGTGGACGGACAAGATCGCCGTCGCCGTGGTGGAGGAGCTGCCGTTCAAGATCAGCGTCGAGCCGCTGCGGGCACCGCTGGTGCAGAGCGGCTCGCTGGAAGTGAAAATTCTCGTCGAGCGCAAGGAAGGCTTCGATGATGCGATCAAGGTCATCAACCTCTACAACCCGCCCGGCACCGGAAGCACGCCGGACATCACCATCCCGAAGGGCGGGAAATCGGCCACTTACCAGCTCAACGCCAACGGCGGCGCGCCCACGAAGAATTGGAAGATTGCCTTCCTCGCCTCGGCTCCTGTGAACGGCGGCACTGCCTACGCCTCCACTCAGTTGGCTGATCTTGAGGTCGCGCCATCGTTCGTCGGTGGAAAGATCACGCAAACCAACACGATCGTTGGCACGCCCGTGATTCTCACCTGCACGCTCGACCAGAAGACGCCCTTCGAGGGCCGCGCTGAAGTGAAGCTCATGGGACTCCCCGCCGGCACCACCGCTGAGGCGAAGTCCATCACGAAGGACGACAAGCAGATCGTCTTCAACGTGAACACTGCCACCAACGCCGTGAAGGGCATGCACCGTTCGCTCTTCGTCGCGATGAACCTCAAGCTCAAGGGCCAGGATGTGACGCAGACCTTCGCCGGCGGCGGCGCGCTCCGCATTGACCCCGTCCGCCAGCAGTTGGCAGAGGCGAAGCCCGACTCCAAGCCGCCGCAGAAGTCCCCGGCCAAGCCCGGCAAGTGAACGCCCGCTGATTACTTATCACTAATTACTCTCCCATGAGAACCCTCATCACTACCCTCACGCTCGCGCTGCCACTCGCCGCGTTCGCCGCTCCGACACTCGTGGATGTGCGCGTCTATCCGCCCGACATCAGTTTGTCCTCGAAGATGGACTTCCAGACCGTCGTCGTGCAGGCCGTCTATTCCGACAGCACCACTCGCGACGTGACCGGCCAGGCGCAGTTCGCGCTCGCGGACAAGACGTTCGCCCGTCTCGACAAGGCAGCGGTCCACCCTGTCGCCGACGGCAAGACGGAGTTGCAGGTCAAGTTTGAGGGCAAGAACCTCACCGTCCCCGTCAAGGTGGAGAAATCCTCCTTCACCCCCGCGATCAGCTTCTCGCTGGATGTGATGCCCGTCTTCAGCAAGGCCGGCTGCAACACCGGTTCCTGCCACGGCTCGGCTCGCGGCAAGGACGGCTTCCATCTCTCCCTCTTCGGCTACGACCCCGAGGGCGACTACGGCAAAATCACCCGCCAGATGCTCGGCCGCCGCATCAACCTTGCGCTGCCCGAGGAAAGCCTCCTGCTGAACAAGGCCATCGGCGCTGTGCAGCACACGGGCGGCAAGTCCTTCGAGAAGACAGACGATCTCTACAAGACCGTGTTGAACTGGCTCGAAGCCGGCGCGCCCGCAGATCCCAAGGACCTCGCCCAAGTCACCAGCATCGAGATATTCCCAAAGCAGGCCGTCCTCGAAGGCTCCGGCGCGGCCCAGCAGTTCACCGTCCGCGCGAAGTATTCCGACGGCTCTGACCGCGACGTGACCAAGACCGCGCACTTTGTCAGCAACAACGACGTCAGCGCCAAGGTCACCAAGAGCGGCCTAGTCACCGCCGACAAGCGCGGCGAGGCGTTTGTCATGGCGCGCTTCGACGCTTTCACCGTGGGCGCGCAAATCCTGGCGATCCCCAAGGATCCCACGTTCGCCTTTCCACAGGTTGCCGAGCACAACTACATTGACACCCTCGTCCACACCAAGCTGAAGAAGATCCGCATCACGCCCAGCGAGGTGGCGGATGATGCGACCTTCCTCCGCCGCGTCACGCTCGACATCACCGGCACCATGCCGACTCCTGAGGACGTTCGCGCATTCCTTTCCGACAAGGACGCGAAGAAGCGCGACAAGAAGGTGGATGAACTGCTCGAGCGTCCGGAGTTCACCGAGCTATGGGTGATGAAGTTCGCCGAGCTTCTCCAGATCCGCACCGACAACAACCAGTTCCAATACAAGTCCGCGTTGCAATACTACGACTGGCTCAAGGACCAGTTCGCCCGCAATGTCCCCATGGACAAACTGACGCAGGACCTCCTCACCGCCAAGGGCGGCACCTTCGCCAACCCTGCTGCGAACTTCTACAAGGTCGAGACCGACGTCCTCAAGCTCTCCGAGAACGTCGCGCAGGTCTTCATGGGCATGCGCATGCAGTGCGCGCAATGCCACAACCACCCCTTCGACCGCTGGACGATGAATGACTACTACGGCTTCGCAGCGTTCTTCGCGCAGGTGGGCCGCAAGACCGGCGAGGACCAGCGTGAAACTGTCGTCTTCAACCGTGGCAATGGCGGCGTCCGGCACCCCGTCGGCAACCGCGACATCCCGCCGAAGTTTCTCGGTGCGGACGGTGGCACGCCAGAGGCGGGCCAGGACCGCCGCGAGGTCATGGCCAAGTGGCTAGCCTCCCCGCAGAACCCGATGTTCGCCCGCAATCTCGCGAACATCGTCTGGGCGCACTTCTTCGGCCAGGGCATCGTCGAGCCGGTGGACGACGTGCGCATCAGCAACCCCGCCTCGAACCCCGAACTGCTCGAGGAGTTGGGCAAGCGCTTCACCGAGTCCAACTACAACTTCAAGAAGCTCGTCCGCGACCTCTGCGCCAGCCGCACCTACCAGCTCACGCCCAAGTCCAACGCGTTGAACGCTGAGGACACGCGCAACTTCGCCAAGGGTTCCATCCGCCGTCTTCGCGCCGAGATCCTGCTTGACGCCATCACGCAGGTCACCGCCACGCGGAACAAGTTCCGTGGCCTCCCCGAAGGCTCCCGCGCGGTCGAGATCGTGGACGGACGGACCACCACCTACTTCCTAACCACCTTTGGCCGCGCGAACCGCGACACCGTCTGTGCTTGCGAGGTCAAGATGGAGCCAAACCTTTCCCAGGCCCTGCACCTTCTCAACGGCGACACCGTCAACAGCAAGATCCAATCGGGCGGCCTCGTCGCTGCCATGACCAAGGAGGGCAAGACCCCGGAGCAGATCATCGAGGAGTTCTATTGGCGGAGCCTCTCCCGGCCCCCGACGCAGACGGAGCAGACCAAGCTCGCCAGCTACTTCGAGGACGCGAAGACGCCCGCCGAGAAGTCCATCGTCCTCAACGACCTCTTCTGGGCAGTGCTGAACTCGAAGGAATTCATCTTCAACCACTGAGCGACGGACTGGCCGGAAGGCTGCCGACGGATCACGAGAACGACTGTGGCCTCTGACTCATCCACCTTCACACGCACCTGATCACCGCCATGAACTCCCGAATCCTCCTCGTCTCCGCCGCGCTCGCCCTCCCGCTCACCGCCGCCGCCCAAAAGGTCACCTACGACGAGCACGTCCTGCCCGTCTTCAAGAACCAGTGCCTCAAGTGCCACGGCTCCGACAAGCCCAAGGCCGACCTCGACCTCTCCAGCTTCAGTGCCACCATGAAGGGCGGCAGCTCCGGGACCATCATCATCGCTGGCGATCCCGACGGCTCCGTCCTGTTCAAGGTCGTCACCCACGCGGCGGAGCCGACCATGCCGCCTAAGAGCAAGCTTGCGGACAAGGAGCTCGACCTCATCAAGAAGTGGATCGCCGGGGGCCTTCTGGAGAACTCCGGCAGCAAGGCCATCGCCTCCAATCGCCCCAAGGTTGACCTCAGCCTCACAGCCGCATCCTTCGGCAAGCCCGAAGGCGCTCCTCCCATGCCCGGCGACTTGCTTCTCGAGCCCGTCATCCGCACCGCGCGCACCAGCGCATCCACTGCGCTTGCCGCAAGCCCCTGGGCGCCCATCGTCGCATTGGGCGGACAGAAGCAGGTTCTCATCTACAACACCGATACCTTGCAGCTCGCGGGCGTGCTGCCCTTCCCGGAGGGCTTCCCGCACGACGTCAAATTCAGCCGCAACGGCAAGCTCCTCCTCGCCGGCGGCGGACGTGGCGCGAACAAGGGCTTGGCCGCCGTCTGGGACATCACCACTGGCGAGCGCATCCTCACGGCCGGTGACGAGCTTGACGTTCCCCTCGCGGCGGACATCTCCTCCAACCAGAAGTGGATCGCATTGGGCGGGCCAGACCGGCTCGTCAAAATCTACTCCACCGCCACGGGCGAGCAGCTCCACAAGATGAAGAAGCACACGGACTGGGTGCTCGCGGCGGAGTTCAACCACGACAGCACATATCTCGCGACCGGCGACCGCAACGGCGGGGTCGTCGTCTGGGATGCCGACGCGGGCCAGGAGGTCCAGACTTTCACCGGCCACCGCGCGGCCATCTCCGCCGTCGCGTGGCGCACCCCCGATCTTCTCGTCACGTCGAGCGAGGATGGCACTGTGAAGACCTGGTCCGTCAAGGAAGGCGCACAGGTCAAGACGGTGAACGCCCACAACAGCGCCGTCAGCGTCCGACTCACCGTGGACGGCCTCATGGCCACTGCCGGCCGGGACAAGACCATCTCGATCTGGGACAAGGAAGGCAACAAAGGCAAAACCTTCACAATCACCAACGACGTCCCCGTCAGGGCCACGCTCACTCACGATGGCAAACGCGTCATCGCCACGGACTTCACGGGCCGGGTCTATGCCTGGGACGCCGCCGACGGCAAAGAACTCTCCGG
>JBEBFV010000258.1:0-8761 GCA_040081795.1 Limisphaerales bacterium
CTGCGGGCGGGCAGTCTTTCATCCGTGTTCAGCACCGCAAAATCACCGCGCAGTTTCCTTGCGAGCAGTCTCTTTACCGCGACCGTTCTGGCCGCGACTTCACTCGCTGCCGCGCCGAAGCCCGCCACACCCGGCCCGCTGACGTTCGAGAAGGACATCCGGCCCATCCTCAAGGCGAACTGCTTCCACTGCCACGGCGAGGACGGCAAGACCAAGGGCGGCCTCGACGCTCGCCTTCGCCATCTTCTCGCCAAGGGCGGCGAGCACGGGGCGGCCATCGTCCCGGGCAAGCCGGAGAAAAGTTTGCTCTTCACCATGGTCCGCGACGGCGAGATGCCGAAAGGCGAGGGCAAGAAACTGCCGCCGGAGAAGGTCGAGCTGCTCCGCCAGTGGATTGCCGGCGGCGCGAAGGTCGCGCGCACGGAGCCGGCGAAGCCCGGTGCGGCGGATGAGTTCACACCGGAGGAGCGGGGGCATTGGGCGTTTCAGCCGGTGCGGAGATCGGCAATTCCAAGTGTTCAGTATTCAGTGTTCAATGTTCAGTCAGGCAACGGACGCACTGGCTTCCCACTGAATACTGAACACTGGAAACTGAATACTTCCTCCGCTCCGCACGCAGTGGATGCGTTCATCGGCCAGAAGCTCGCTGCCGCCAAACTTACCTTCAGCCCGCCCGCCGACCGCGCCACGCTCATCCGCCGCGCGAGCTTGGACTTGCTGGGCTTGCCGCCGTCGCCGGCGGAAGTGGAGACGTTCGAGAAAGACACTTCGCCTGACGCCTACGAGAAGCTGCTCGACCGCCTGCTCGCCTCGCCGCACTACGGCGAACGCTGGGGCCGGCACTGGCTGGACATCGCGGGCTACGCGGACTCGGACGGCTATACGGACACGGACTCGGTGCGGCTGTGGGCTTGGCAGTATCGCGACTACGTCATCCGCTCGCTCAACGCGGACAAGCCGTTCAACCAGTTCATCGTCGAGCAACTCGCGGGCGACGAGCTGGTGAAGCCACCGCACAAGAATCTTGCGCCCGCCGACGTGGACAAGCTCACCGCCACCGGCTTTCTCCGCATGGCTCCCGACGGCACGGCGAACGCGGGCGTCGAGGCAAAGGTCGCGCGCAACGCAGTCGTCGCTGACACCATCAAGGTCGTCTCCAGCTCGCTGCTCGGCGTCACCGTCGGCTGCGCGCAGTGCCACAACCACAAGCACGACCCGATTCCGCAGGCGGACTACTACCGGATGCGCGCCGTCTTCGAGCCGGGCTTCGACCTGCGCACCTGGCGCACGCCCAACGCGCGGCTGGTCTCGCTCATGTCGGACACCGACCGCACCAAGGCCGCCGAAGTGGAGAAGGAGGCGAAGGTGATTGAGGACGCGCGGCTCAAGCAGCAGGAGGCGTTCATCAACGAGGTGCTGGAAAAGGAGTTGCTCAAGCGGCCCGAGGAACTCCGCGCACCGCTGCGCGAGGCTTACAAAACCGTCGTCGCCAAACGCACGCCCGCGCAGGTGAAGCTGCTCAAGGAGCATCCCACCGTGATGCAACTCAGCCCCGGCTCGCTGTATCTCTACGAGCAGAAGAAGGCCGACGAGTTGCAGAAGCTCACAGCCGAGGCGGGGAAAATTCGCGAGAAGAAGCCTGCCGAGCAGTTCATCCCCGTCTTCACGGAGATGCTTGCGAAGGACGGCCCCGCGCCGACGTTCCTCTTCCATCGCGGCGACCCCGACCAGCCGAAACAGCAGCTCAAGCCCGGCGACTTGACCATCCTTGCCTCGCTGCGACCGGCGGACTTGCCCGAGAAGGACGCAGCACTGCCGACGAGCGGCCGCCGCCTCGCCTACGCGCGCTCGCTCACGGACGGCACGCACCCGCTCACGGCGCGCGTGCTGGTGAACCGCGTCTGGCTGCACCACTTCGGCCGCGGCATCGTGGCGTCGCCGTCGGACTTCGGCACGCTGGGCGAGCGGCCTACGCACCCGGAGTTGCTGGATTGGCTGGCGAGCGAGTTCGTGGCGCAAGGGTGGAGTTTGAAGAAGCTGCACCGGCTGGTGATGACGAGCGCGGCTTACCGGCAGGCGTCGGGGACAAGTGTTCAGTATTCAGTTTCCAGTGTTCAGTCGGGCAAAGTCGGCTCCTCGGTGTCCGGCAAGAAACTGAACACTGACTCACTGAATACTGAATACTCCCGCGCAGCCGCACTCGACCCCGATGTGAAGCTCCTCTGGCGCTACCCCATTCGCCGCCTCGATGCCGAGCAACTCCGCGACGCGCAGCTCTTCGTGAGCGGTAAACTGAACCCAAAAGCCGGTGGCGCGCCCGTGCCCATCATGACCGACGAGACCGGGCAAGTCGTCGTGGGCGTGAACACCGACGACACAGCGGGTCGGCCCAGTGGCAAGTTCGTTTCGCTGGGCGGCGAGGAGTTCCGCCGCAGCCTTTACGTGCAGATGCGCCGCAGCAAGCCGCTCGGCCTGATGGAGACCTTCGACGCGCCGCGCATGGAGCCGAACTGCGAGCTGCGCAACGCCTCGACCGTCGCCCCGCAGTCGCTCGCACTGATGAACGGGGAATTCGCGCTCGCGCAGGCCAAGTTTTTTTCGGAGCGCGTGGCGAAGGAGGCCGGCGACTCGACGGATGAATCCAAGGTGTCGCGTGCCTGGCAGGTGGCCTTCAGCCGTCGTCCGAACAGCACGGAGATGACCGACGCGCTCGATTTCCTCGCCAAACAACGCGCCCACTTCACCGCGAACGCGCCGAAGTCCCCGCCCACGGCCAAGGGCAAGGAGCCATTGCCCGCGAACGCCGAAGAGCATGCGCTGACGAGCCTGTGCCAGGCGCTGCTGACGGCGAACCGGTTTCTATACGTGGAGTAGCTCCCTGTTTCACTTGTCCGCGACAGACACGCGGACCGCCTGTCGGTCTATGACGTAGTGTTTGCCCGGCGGCGGCGGCGGCAGATTGGGAAGGAGCTTCATGTCCACCAGCACCTTGAGGTCCTTTGGAAAATCGGAGCTGACCTGCATGTATGTTTGCAGAGCCTGGCTAATCTGCTGGACGGTGACGGGCTGGGCGGGAGGCGCAGGCGGGGTGACGGAAGGCACCGGAACGGGGGGTTCTTTTTTTCGGCAAGCCCCACCGAGCAGGCCAGCGGCCAGCACGAGGTAACACAGACCTCCCGCCGCCGGGAAAGTCCTGCGCGCTTGGTGCAGGGTCGGCATGGCTACTTCTTGTCCCACTGTGCCAGCGGGTGGCCGTTGGTGAATTGAAATCCGACCGTGCTGGCGCGCGCGATCTCCGCGTGGCCGTCAACAAACCCCAGGTTGCAGCGCTGGTTGTGGCGGTTGACCGGGCGGTCGGGCAGAGTGTTGTAGTCGGGCTGGGCAGGACCGCGGATGATGATGCACACCCAGGGTCGCGCGGTTTGGTTCACCGTGTTGGTGGGAATCCACTTGTCCGGGTCTGGCTCCATCGGGTTCGCCACGTCCTGGGCATCCGCCAGCACCACCGTGGCGGCCGGCCGGGCCACTTCGAGTTCGCGAACTTTGCTGGGGTTGGCGTTGTCGAGCCATGTGCCAATTTCGGGGTAGTTCATGCCGATCGCGTATTTGTTCGTGCTGCTGATGGTGGTGGCGCTGGGAGCGATGCTCGGGCACTCAATGATTTTGAAGGAAGCCAGATACCTCATGTTGCGCAGGATGTCCGGCCACCATGTCGCAGTTGCGTGAGGCAGCAGGTTGTTGGCATTGATGCCGCTGCGGCCAAACTGGACGTAAAGGCCGTCGTGGTCGTCCGTGTAAAGTTTATGCACCAGGGAAATCTGCCGCATGTTGCTGATGCACTGGGTGCCCTTGGCCTTCTCCTTGGCCTTCGATAGCGCCGGCAGGAGCATTCCCGCAAGGATGGCGATGATGCCAATGACCACGAGTAGTTCGATGAGAGTGAAGGCAGCGACCGGCGACCGGCGGCAAGCGTTAAGCTGGCTCATAAGCCTTTTGGGTTGTGGCGAACGTGGTCCCGCTCCCGTGCGGATGCAACTCCAATCTCTGGCCAATCTCTGGCCAAGAATCCATGAAGGAGGCCTTCAGCGAGGAAGTCGGATCGCCTGCACCGCGCATGAAGTCACAATCCATTCCCACCAGCCGGCGCGCGTTCGTCGGCATCGCCTCCTCAGCGGGCCTCGCCGCCTTCGTCGCCGCGCCGGCGCACGGGCAGGAAGCCAAGGCCCGCGGCACTCACGCCACCGATCCGGCGCGGCCCGCGAAGAACGTCCTGCTTGTCGTCGGCGAAAACTTCGAGGAGTTGGAGTTCGCCGCGTTTTCCGGCGTGCTCTCGTGGACGCGCGTTTACAGCTTTAAGGGCACGCCCATCAACGTGACGGTCGCGGGCTTCGACAAGGTCGTGGGTGGCATGGGCAGCATGCGCATCGTGCCGGACGTGCTGGTCCGCGAGTTGACCGACAAGGAAATTGAATCGTTCGACGCCGTCGCAATTCCCTGTTCCGTCGGCGCGGGCCGCGGCCGACGCACCGGCAAGGGCCAGGCAGACCTTGAAAGCAAGCCCGTCGTGGACATCGTCCGCAAGGTCCACGCCAGAGGCGGTGTCATCGCCACCATGTGCTGCGGCCGGGAAACGCTGGTGAAGGCGGGGCTGCTCAAGCCTGGGGACGCCCAGTGCCGCTATTGGCGCGACTCCACGAAGCAAGCTGGGCCACGCCCAACAGCGGACGACGCGGCCATCTTCGTCTCCAACCGCGTCATCACCACGATGGGCCCGGCCGTGTCGTGGCAATCGGTGGTTGTCCTTGTCGAGCTTCTGCTTGGCAAAGCGCAGGCGGCGGATTTTACCAAGACTTGTCCGTGGGTCTTCGGCCAGCAGGAAGAGCTGTTGCTCAAAGTCCCCGCTCTCCACGCGACGGCCGTAACGCCCTGAAAGCAGCCTTACTAAAAACATGAAGTCATACGCCTGCAACTCCCGCCGCCACTTCCTGGCGCAATCCGGCTTCGGCCTCGGCTCCGTCGCGCTCGCGTGCCTGCTCAAGCAGGACAACCTGCTCGCCAGCCCGCCCAAGCCCGACCTCGACCCCAAGAGCTTCGACCTCCTGCCGCGTCGCCCGCACTTCCAGCCGCGTGCGAAGGCGATGATTTCCATGTTCATGCAGGGCGGGCCGAGTCACATGGATTTGTTCGACCCGAAGCCCGCGCTCGACAAGCTCGATGGCCAGAAGTTTCCCGGCGAAATCAAGTTCGACAACGCCGCGCAGGCCAGCCCCAAGGTCCTCGCCAGCCCGTGGAAATTCCAGAAACACGGCCAGTGCGGCACCGAGGTCAGCGAGCTGCTGCCGCACTTCGCCGGCATCGTCGATGATGTCTGCCTGCTGCGCGGCATGCACACAGGCGTCAACAACCACGGCCAGTCCATCTACGCGCTGCAGAACGGCCGCGTGCTCGGCGGTCGGCCGACGCTCGGGAGTTGGCTGACTTACGCGTTGGGCTCAGAGACGAGCAACTTGCCGGCGTTCATGGCGCTCACCGACCCGCGCGGCCTGCCCGTGTTGGGCGTGGCGAACTGGGAGAACGGCTGGCTGCCCTCGCTCTTCCAAGGCACCGCCGTCCGCTCGAAGGAGCCGCGCATCCCGAACCTCGACCCGCCACCACACCTGCGCGGCACGGCGCAGGAGAACTACCTTTCGTTCCTCGACAAGCTGAACCGCGACCATCTCCGCGACCATCCGGCCGAAACGGATTTGCAGGCGCGCATCGCGAGCTACGAACTCGCCGCGAAGATGCAGACCGCCGCGAAGGAGGCGATGGACATCACCGGCGAGAGCGCGGCGACGAAGGCGCTCTACGGTATTGATGTGCCGGCCACGGCGGAGTTCGGCACGCGCTGCCTCATCGCGCGGCGGCTCGTCGAACGCGGCGTGCGCTTCGTGCAGCTCTACACCGGCAACCAGTCGTGGGACCACCACGGCAGCATCCGAAGCAGCCTGCCTGCGGCGTGCAAATACGTGGACAAAGGCTCGGCGGGCTTGGTCACGGACCTGAAGGCGCGCGGCCTGCTCGACTCGACGGTCGTCCACTGGGGCGGCGAGATGGGCCGGCTGCCGACGATTCAAAATGATGTGGGGCCAACGAAGGTGGGCCGCGACCACAACACCTACGGCTTCTCGATGTGGGTCGCCGGCGGCGGCTTCAAGAACGGCATCACCTACGGCGAGACCGACGAGTTCGGCCACCACGCGGTGAAGGACATCGTGAACCACTACGACTACCACGCGACCCTCCTGCACCTCTTCGGCCTCGACTACAAGCAGCTCGTCTTCAAGCGCAACGGCACGGAGATGTCCCTGGTGGACGGCCAGAACGCGCGGCTGGTCACCGAGACTCTGCGGGGCTGAGAACGCCTCGCCTACTTCGAAAAAGGATTCTCGACGCGGACCGGCTTGGCAGGCGGTTTCACCACTCGGGCAGGCAGGCTTGCCTTGAGCTGGTCCAACTGCGGTTTCAATTCCTTCGGCACCCGCCAGGACGCCGCTTCCAGAATCGCGTGGCCCTCGGCGGGGACCAATTGGATGGCTGCGCTCGCGATGATGACAGTGCTGGTCGGCGACGCTGTCATCGCCGCGGAGGCGATGGGTCGCGCCTGTTTCGGCGCGGCCTTCAAGGCCGTGTGGACGAGCGGGACGACTTGCGCGGGGAGCAGTTGGACGAGCTTGCCGATGGCGTCCGCCGCCTCATCAGGCCACTTCTCTGACACGACAGCGGCAATCTTCAGGGCGAGCTGAACGCGGTTGGTCTCGGTGGCCTGGCCCAGCATCTTCTCGATCTCGACCTGCAACTTCTTGCCCTTACCGAAGCCTTTGCGAGTGGCTTCGAGCGCCTGGGATTGCTCTGGTGTCAGGTTTAATGCCTCGGCCGCGCGCAGGGAAACCGGGGCGGCGAGCAGCAGCACTGCGAGCGTGGCGACACCGATGCGGCGAATGGTCAGCTCGGTCAAGGCACGCGGCGAAGTCATGGCCGAGATTCTTCCCACCATTGCGAATCGGCAAGAGGGATTCGCTTTCACAGCCGCAGCTTCAGCAGCCCGACCTCCAGGGCGAGCGCCTCCTGCACGTTGGTGCGCAGCAGCCGCTGTGTCTGCTCCAGCACGCGCAGGTTGTCCAATGCCTCCGCTCCGCTGATGCGCGCACTGATGGTCTCGACCGCGCCGGCCAGGTCCGGAAACGCCACGAGTTCCGCGTCCGTGCCGAGCTTCCTCAGCCACACGTCACGGAGCCACCATTGCAGCGTGAGCAGCAGTTCCGCGCGCTGGCGGCGATATTCGGCCTCGATGGCGGCGTCGAGTTCCTCTTCCCATTTCTCGACCAGCTTTGGGTCCACGTCGTTGTAGCGCTGGAGCGGCGAGCGGGCGGTGAGCGTCTCCTTGATCTGCTCTTTCAAGGCTGCGAGGCGGGCAAGCATCTGGCCCAGCACCCGATAGCGGCCCAGCAGGTTCTGCTTCGGCTCTGCAAGCTGCGCACCGAACTCGCGCAGCCACGCGACGTGCTCCGGTGCAAACTTCCGGCTACCGCCTTCTCCGGCGAAGTTGAGCCGCAGGCAGCGCGAGAGGATCGTTTCCAAAAGCTGCTGAGGCTCGGCCGTGAGCAGTATGAGGATGCTGCGTGGCGGAGGCTCCTCCAGGGTCTTGAGGAACGCGTTCGCCGCCTGCGTGTTGAGCCGGTCGGCGGCGACGATGACGGCGACCTTCCACTCTGCCTCGGTGGGCTTGAGGTTGACGGTGTGGATCAGCTCGCGGATCTGGTCCACGGAGATTTGCCGCGACTTCATCTCGGGCCGGATCCATTGCACGTCGGCGTGGTTGGCGTGGTCAATCTTCCGGCAGGCGAGGCAGTCGTCGCAGGAGTCCAGCGCGGCGCGGCCCGCGCGGCGTGGCTGCTGGCAGTTCAAGGTCTTGGCCAGCGTGCGCGCCATGCCTTCCAGCTCGTCGAGGTCGTCGCCCGTGAAGAGATAGGCGTGCGCGAGCCGTCCGCGCTCCAAGCTGCGCTGGAGCAGCTCGACGGCCTGCTGCTGTGCTGGGAAGTCCGCGAACGCCATGCGCGGATTCGACTGTGCGGCGGCGGCTTTGGCGAGCGCGAAAGCGCCCCGGCACGGGAGAAACGGCTTCCCGGCGCGGTGCCTTTGGCTACTGTCGGCCCATGTCAGACCGCCCCTTGTTCGCGCTGCTCGTTCTGTGCTTCGCCGTCGCCACCGCCGCCGCGCAGGACGCCGGCTTCAAACGCACCGAGGACGTCGTTTACGGCCGCAAGTTCGGCACGGCCCTGACGCTCGATGTCTTCCAGCCTGCGAAGACGAACAACGGCTGCGCGGTGGTTTACATGGTCAGCGGCGGCTGGTTCTCGCGGAAGGAGGCGATCAATGCCGGCGCTTACAAGGCGTTCCTCGACCGAGGCTACACGGTCTTCGCCGTGGTGCACGGGTCGCAGCCCAAGTTCACCATCCCCGAGATCAGCCAGGACATCCATCGCGCCGTGCGCTTCATCCGCACCAACGCCGCGAAGTGGGGCGTGAACCCGGACAAGTTCGGCATCTCAGGCGCGAGCGCGGGCGGTCATCTCTCGCTCACGATGGGCACGCAGGGCGGCCCAGGAAAACTCGACGCCAAAGACCCCGTGGACCGCGCCAGCAGCGCCGTGCAGGCGGTCGCGTGCTTCTTCCCGCCGACGGATTTTCTCAACTACGGCCAGCCCGGCGAGGACGGCAC
>JBEBFV010000259.1:0-8756 GCA_040081795.1 Limisphaerales bacterium
CCCTGCCCCCGTCCCCCCGGCCTGCTATGACGCCTAAAAAAGTGGCATAACGCTTAGAGAATGTCGCTGCCGGTTGTGTAGCTGGCTGTTGCGTCTTCCTCAAATGCCCTGCTGTGTAACAACGGCGGGGCCTTTCGTCATCCACCCCCACCGGAAAGGAAAGTCCATGTCCCCCCATACAGGTGAAATGCTGCTCAATGAAGTCGCCCCTCGCATCCGTTCAGCCGTGCCCTACTGTGTTCGCACTGTCGGCTGTGAAGACGCCGAGGAGCTGATCCAAGACACCATCGCCATGGCTGCCAAGCTCTACGACAACGCGGAGAAGGCAGGCAAGACGGTCACTCCTGGCAACATCGCCTACTACGCCATCCTGCACGCCAAGTCGGGACGTCGCGCTTATGGCCAGAGCAAGACTGATCCGCTGCATCCCTGCACTCAACTGAACGGACGTGCCCGGATGGACGGTCTCGACGATGCCGTGAAAACCGAGGAAGGCAGTGAAGATCCGCTGCTACTGTCCGACGTGTTCAGCAACGAGCAGGAAGATCCCTCGGTGAAGGCGGCGAGGAAGGTGGACTGGGAGTTGTTTCTGAACACCCTCAACGAACGCTTCCGCGCCATCCTCGACGTGCTGGCTGAAGGCGGGTGTCTGAAGGAGGTGGCGGTGAAGTTCAAAGTTAGCAGCACCACGATCAACACGAACCGAATCCAGCTCGCCGTTAAACTGCGCGAGTTTTTTGGGGCCGACATCCTCAAAGACCTCGCCCGCATCCCTCAATGGCGAAGCAATCTGCTCGCTCATCGGGAATTCCTGGCCTGCCGCGAACAACGCCAGCCCTGTTAATCCTCAGCGCCCGAAGAGTCCGATCCTCTCCGGCGCTACAACCCCAACAACCTCGCCGTCACGGAATGCTGAACCTCAACTGGAAGACCCTGCAAAACGGTGCCGCTGTGATACTGGTCCTCTACATCCTGCCCAAGATCCTCCCGTGGCTGCTGCTTTTCGGTGTGGTCGCTGCCGTGGTCTGGCTCCACCGTCGGCCAAAGCGCCGCAGCGGAGGAGGAAAACGGTGCCGGTGTCGCCATCGTTGTCGTTGCCGCTAAACCTTCCATCAACTCCTCAGCCTATCCTGACTTCAACGTCGGGGTAGGCTAGGGTGGCTGATTGATGAATTCGCGGGGCCAACTTTTTAGCTATCTGTGGCTGGTCGGTCCTTGAATATGAACCCAAGCCCAATGGCCGTGCTCAATTGTGTCCCCAGCGCGGACACAATCCTCTGTCTAATGCTGCGGAAAAGCTCCGGACGCTGGGCGTGAGGAGGGAATCTTGTTCGCGGTGATTCCGATTTTCAACCTGAGCTGTTTCGTCCAGAAAAGTCCAGGTCTAAGTCTACCGGCAGCGTTGCCTTGGAAATCGATTCAGGAAGCCCAGTCCGCGCTTGGGCCAGCACAGATAGTCCAGTCGCTGGTCACGCTCCTCTATACCTAGGTAATCCAGTCGAAATGCGCCACCAGTTCGGGGGCCACCAGCGCGAATGCACGCACTATACCAGTAGATTGTCTTGCCATCCCAACAACTCGGCAAGATTCCATAATTCAAGGGCCGCCCAGAGTCGTTTGTATGGAGAAAGGTCTGAGTATGAAATGATTCGTATCAAATCAAATACTGCGCAGAGGCGCGCACCCTGAATCAGACCTTGTGCGTCAGATTGCTGCTTCATCCAAGAATACAAACGCTGCTCGCAAACTGTAGCCGGGGTGCAAAGAGTTACTGCCGGATCGGCAGTCCCATCTAGGGCAAACAATGATTCCTTTCTCCAGCGCCCAAGATTGTTCTGAATCCAATCAGTTCCACGATTGCGGTCTGTCAGCCGGATTCTGAATTGAATAATCAGGCGGCAAAGATCATAGCCGACAGGCCAGTGGTCGAGGCGGGCTAAGTCAATGAACGTAATTTGCCCGGCGTCGTCGACAATGACATTGTTGGGGTTCAGGTCACCGTGTTGAAGAACCCAGCACAACGGGGAAACCGACGACAGTAGGACTTCCCATCGGTCAACCATGCGGTCAATACGCGAGAAAAGCTCAGAAGGCTTTGGCCAGTCAGCAGCCCATCCGCCTTGGTCTGAAATCACTTCAGCCATCTCTGGCAGATCGTGGCAGGTCTTTTTCGCACGATGTTTATCTACGGCGGACAGCCCCATGCGATGGCTCCTCCGCTTCGCTTCGTTAACGGTGTCCTTCCATCCGCGCGCGTATTGCACCAATTCGATATCGATGAGCGTGCGCAGCCCAGAATCGCGACCATCGATTGCAGCCATGCTTCCTGGTTCGTCCGCATAAAGAGCCGCAAGAGTCGGCCCCGCAATAGCGCCTTGGAGTGAGTAATATCCAAAATGTTTCGGGAGGCTTTTTGGCTCTTGCGCACGAGCACACTTTTGGGAAAACTCTTCAGTCTCACCAAAGAATTGCCCATCTGAGTTCAATACACGTGACTCACGCTCAATCAGGTCACGACGGGGAGCGATCTTCACGACGATGTGGCGCGGCACACCTTCCTTTTTGCCGCGAATCGCCAGTAGACTCGATCCTGAATAGCCAGCAGACAACGCGCAGATGTTGATTTCCTTCCATTGGGAACACTCTGCGGCAATAAGTTCATCGAGAACTGGGTCTGGAAATACGGCAAAAAAAGTGCGCATTCCCAATGAATCCTCGACAAAATACACTGCACGCTTTTCGCCTGTCCTCTGGGCTGAGGATGACTGGACGATACGCGCTACAAATGCAGCCTGCTCAGCGGGAGTGCGATACCGACTCAAATCCTGCTTATTCAGTATGCCGTGGAATAGCCCACGAGCTTCGTCAAGTTCCACAATCTCGGTGAAAGAAGTATAAGCAATCCACGTTGCATTTGGCTTGATGGCAAAGAGGTTGCGGACGCGCTCGAGGCCTGCTCGCGCGTCAGCAGGATCGTCGCTATCGAGTGCGAGATCGCAAAAAATAATTTGGCCTGCTTCGTCCACGGCCTCTTTTGCGAGGAGAGCATCTGCGCTACTCCATTTATCCGTTGTGTTACCTGGCTTTGGAGCGATTGTCGAGCCTGTGAACGACGTTCTCAGAGCCAGAATCAGAAGGTCCAGCGCACTGCGGTTGTTTTCGATGACGAGAAATTGCATGGCTTTCAAGAGTGGTTGTGAATGCCGTCGGCCCGGAAAAAGTGAGGGAAAGTGATCTCAGTCAACCATTCCGACTCAGACCGTGGGCGGGAATCAATGGTCAACTTGAACGGGGCCGCTTTAGCTTTTGCGAGCGCCACTCCTACACCGCCAGCCTGCGCAGGTTTGGAGACAGTATTCGAAAAGGCAATTACAAGAGGCGGGGCCGCGTCTTGTTTGGAAAGCTGTAGCGTTCCGAACTCTCCATGATCCAAGACGTTATTAAAAAGTGGCCGCAAGATGCCGAACATTTCAACTACGGGGACGGGAGCTACAACAAAATGGGGCTCTATGGATACACGCAGGGTGGCCTGTGCTCGATGTGCGCGGTTTTCGTCCGCAAGCCGTGCAAAAATAGCCCATGGGGCGGAATAGAATTCCCTAAGGCCAGAGCACAGCGGCGCGAGCCCCCCGCCAATATCCGCCTTACTCAAGATATCGTTCGACGACCATCCCCCAGCCCATGTAGCGGTGCGTAATTCTTCCAGCTTGTCACACAGCACGCCAACCGTTTCCTGCGTAACGTCTTCCGCTGATTTAGGTGCGATACCTCCCAATCTTGTAATGCTCAACGATGCGGTCTCATAGGAATTGCGCGTGCTCTCAGCAAGTTCGTTATCTCCTCGTAATTCACTGAGGAAAATTAACGCACTAAGCGATGGAAGAAACGTATTTGTTGCAAGGTGAAGCGCTCTCGGAACATTATGATAGATGAAGTTTCTGGCCTTTTCATCGGCAAAAGAATTCCAGTCTGCGCGCATCGTCATGAGTTGATTTGAGACCGATTCCCAGTGCTCCTCCGAGTCGGTTGAGTGTCGTGACATGCGCCCGATGAGATCACGAAGGAGCAATTCCGCATCGTCTTCAGTTCGAATACGCGCAAGAGTTTCTCGAAACCGGTGTGAGCGATCAATTAGGTCACGAGCGGAAATCGCCCATGCGCATTCTTCGGCAGGCTCTCTTACATCCGTAAGCACCTCTTTGACACGATGGTATTGAGTGTAGGTGCGTGTGAACAACGTCAGTAAGAACAGGAGCAACTGTCGGCGCAGGAAGTCGTCACCGAGAATTCCTGGGGCAATCTCGCGAAGTCTCTCAAAGAATGCGATTTCATACGACGCAAGCACAGTAAGAGCGGCACTCTTGTCACAACGGGACGCATTTGTGTCGCGGAGGGTGTCGACACACCAACCAATCGCATCTTGCTGACAGATTCCATTAAACGGAACCTCATCGAGTAACTCGGGCTCCAGAGCGAGCAAATGCAATAAACTGGAATCCTTGGCATTTCGAAGGCGTGTAAATACACTGAGAATCTCTGCCGCCACTGGTTCATTTTGCTGGTGCAACGAAAGGAGATGCCGGAGTTGAGCGGCATCGGATGATAATGGTTGCTCAGTCGCGATTTCGGATGGCGGAAGGAAAATGTGTCTCAGGGGTCGCTCATTTGCCGCTCGGTGTGTAATGTCCTGCAAGTATGAGCGAAGTTCTCGGGCGGGAATCGGTCCGCTTGAACGAATGCGTCTCAGCAGTGGATGGCTAAGTGGGGAGCCACCCTCGCGAGACCGGACTTGTAAACGAAACACTCCATCAAAGCAAAATGGCACACCGCTACCAGAAATGTCTTCGTGCGCTGGCCAAAGCCGCCGCCAAAGGTCGAAGGCGCGCATCTCAGCAGGGCTGAGACGGTTTACAAGGACGACCCCAATCACAGCACGCGGACGCCGTTGAGGTTCTCGCATCACGTGATGGAGGAAACTTCGAAGCGCCTTTCCGCTGACCGCAGCGTCGTCGAGATAGATTGCTACAAATCCGGTATGAGGAACATTCCGAGAATCACCGACTTGAAGCAGTGCAAGTTGACCGGTTTCCACCGGCTTACAGTTCGTAAACAAACCTAAATCTGCATGCACGAACACAGTCTTGGCACCTCGGTGTTCGATGGGCATCGACACTTGGAATGAATTTCCAAGACCAACGAGTTTCTGCCCAATTAGCACACCGTGAATCTTACCAATATACCGCCCAATAGCACTATCGGAGCGGTAGAAGAAAGCTACGTCCGTATTCATAGGTGCATTTGCAGCCAGAAAAGGTGCAAGTTTGTCGACTACACACGCGATTCCTTCCACCGGGTGCCTCTCAAGGAGTCTGCCAGCGGGCATTGTAATCGTATGAAGCCGCCCCCCTCTCTCGTGAAATCCATGATCAAACAACTCCGGTTCCGTCTGCATGAGCTTCCTAGCACTGTTTGTCGTGTAAAGTTCAGCGAAGCGAGACGCTTCAGCATCGACAGGCATATGCGTTACGCGGTCAATCTGAATCTCTCCTCCCCAAGGAGCTTTTGTGGCAACCTCCTCAGGCCGGAAATCCAAAGGAATCTCAAGGAGACTTGAGACGCAAATACTATCAGACATCTTCGAGCCGGAATGCTCACGGAGGTCTGCGCACGTCAAGATGCTGCGAACACGCAAGCCCCGTTCCTGCAATACGCCAGCGAGATTTCCCACAGTGCGCCCCTTAAAAACGGCATCAACGAATAAAACCACCTCGCTACCCGGAGGGAGCTCAAGAGCCTGCTCTCTTTGAATGAGCGCGATGTTTGAGGACTGGTTCCTCAACAATGTCTTGGCAACGAAGGAACTGCCATGATCATCAGTCACTAGTTGGCAAGAGGGTTCATCGTGCGGCCGACTCACGGCTTCGACAATTTGTCGACCAAGGGATTCGGAAAGTAAGATTGAACTCTCTGCCAACGAAAGGATACAGAGGTATCTGCGAACTCGTGTGCCCGTATGTAAGAGGATATTCCGGACGGGGTCTTCAGTGATAGCCTTTGTGCGAAGCTCTGGCCAAGCCTCCTGAAATGCTAATTGAAATGCACTACGTTCGACTTCATCGGGTATTCGAGCTGCGAACTGCGTTAACTGAATGCCACCAGTTAGCCGGTCAAAGGTGATGAAACGCGGATAATTAGTAGCAAGCTCTTGAGCTAGTGAGGAGACGCTGGGTGGCGAATCTGGAGGAATCTGGAATTTACCTGCGTACTCGAGAGTGCGAAGCATCTTTTCAGTATCTGGATGGAATACCCCAGCTACGCGCCAAGAAAGCTGGCCTTGCTGTGGTTTCCAAAAAGCGGTTAAACGTGGATATCCGGACAGTGGGGTCCAACTCGGCCCGAGTGCGCGCAGGGTATCCTCGCCGAGGTCGGCAAAGAAAATAATCGGGACAAGCTCTGGCGGTATTTTCTTTAACTGTTCTAGCAGTTTAGGAACTGACACACGGCTTGGGTCACGAAGGAGCAAGTGGTTGTCGGATGAGATTTGATTAAATGGGAAGACGATGCCGACTTCAAAAGGCTGGAGCTCCTTTGTTTCACTCTCGTGTTGGAAATCGGTGCCCTTCCTTGTAAGGGCCATCCAAGGGACTAGTTTGGGGCTAAACACTGAAGCAGTCGAACGTTCAACCTCGGTAACAGGGCGCGGTTGATGTGACGGACCACAGCGCTTCAAAGGTAATGCGATCCTCACGACGACAGTCGTGCCCGGCAGGTCGTTGCCTTTGGGCAACGCGTATGAAAACTCAGGAACGTCATCACGAAGATTCGCATAACCAGCACGGCCTCGGCCGGAAGCAACCGCAATAAATCCGCCGAAATCGGACACCTGTTGGCGGCAACGGTATAGGCCACGCCAGTTCATTGCGTGATACTCATCGGCAAAAGCCGAAGCATCTTTGCACGACGAGTCGTGCCGGAAAGAATCTGCGGTCAGATGCTCGTGCAACCGCGCGCGACAACGGTCAAATGCGTTCGTCCCAGAACCAAGACTGCGGATAGTTTCAAAGACTTCAGGGCGGCGATCACGAGCTTTTAACCAGAGTGACCGTGGAATGCCTTTGCCAGCATCGCTGACGGCCATTTCAAATACCAACCTTTGGCCTTGCTCTTCCAACCATTGTCTCTCACTCGGTGCTTGTGCATCCATCCCTCCTAAGCAGCGCTCGGCTGGTTGAACTGACAGACATATGAATGCACGAGGTGGCGCAGCAACGCTTTTGAAAGCATGCTCATGGACATTATACAGCGCTTCGAGTGCAATACGTTCAATCGCATCATGAAATAACCCCTGATCTTCGGAGGACCAATCAGCGGCCGCGAGCACGGCACTTTCTGCGATGTTGCGCGCAGCTGCAAGGACATCCATCTCTTTCTCGACATTGCAGACGAACGGTCCGCAATGCCACGCTTGCGCCGATGTGCGTGTCAGTGGTTGAACTCCGATCGCGGGCGATTTTCTGGCAAATTCCAAAGCCTGCGCCAGACCCGACGATGCTTCGTCAAATTCGAAGCGCACAAGTTTTTCCTTTGCATCTCCGCCGAGGGCCTCCCACATTGCCGCCGCCGCATTGATTCCCTCGGCAGTCGCGAAACGCAACGTGCGAAAAGCAACAACTATAGGGTCGTTCGGTTTTACCAACCTCCATCCAAGTTGATACTCATCACTAGGCTCTTTTCTACCCGCTCGGAAAATCCCGAAACGGAACCCCTTAATGAGAGTTGCGAGTGTCAACTCTCCAAGAAATTGGACATCTGGCTTTTGAGGACGCGCTTTCATTTGTGACAATTTGCGCTCGTGCAAGTGGACCGGTCGGACTGGTTGGAGGAATTGCGCCCATTGGCGAGGACGAAACCGGCCATGTTGTCCTTCGCTTCGCTCACGACTTGCGGTGAGGCTTCGCGTTGAAGGATTGCGCTGTCGCGCATCGCTGTGTGTGGCATGAGGTCGTAAATGTAGTGCTGCATCCAGGCGAAGTGGGCGTTGCCCTTGGGCGGCACTCCAAACTGCCAGCGCACGTCGTGGTCCATGCGGAACCAATCGGAGTCGTTGAAGGGTGGGTTGGCGAGGACGTAGTCGGCGCGGACGTCGAGGTAGAGCCTGCGCCGGAAGGTGTTGGCGTCCTCGGGGCCGAAATGGGCGTTGATGCCACGCAGGGCGAGGTTCATCACAGCGAGGAGGCGGGTGGTGGCGTTGCTCCCTTGGCCGTAGATGGTGATGCAGACGTTCATTCTCATCCCTCAGTGCTGTCGGTGGAGATTGTGGCGACTGGGTTGGGAAGGGCAAGGATTCCCCGCTTTCAAAACCCGCGTTCAACTTCCGCCAGTGCAGCCATGGAGTTCATCTTTTGGCCCATGTTGCCAAACGGGGCAGGACAACGGCTGCCCACCGAGGGAACAGATTTCACCGTTCGCTTGCCTTTTCGCCAGCAACCAACACCCTCGTTGAAGTTGAGCGCGTCTCCACTGCGCATCTCGCCACCATGCCCAAGGCCGCCTCTACACTCGTAACCCGTCGGCCAGGCTTTCGCTTCATCCAAGGCCAGCTCTGCATCACCACCGAGCAGGAGGAGATGAGGCTCGGCACCTGGCCGCTGCTGGAGGCGACTCGTCGGCGTGAGGGCGAGTCGAAGTGGGGTCGCTTCGTGCCGGCGTTCCGTCTGCTCCGGCCCAAGCATGACCAGCTCGCCATTGAGCCAGGT
>JBEBFV010000260.1:0-8751 GCA_040081795.1 Limisphaerales bacterium
GGCAGGGGCGGGAGCGGAGGGTTCGGCTTCGTCCGCGCCTGCGTGGACTTTCAGCGTCTTGAGGAAGCCGAGGAACGCGGGCTTCTGCTGCTCCACGAGCGCGGCGTGGCCGGTGAGCTTGATGAACCACGAGACGCCGTCCTGCTTGCGCAACGCGACGATGATGCGTTCAGCGGCGGGGTCGCTCCCGGCCTTCGGTGTGCCGGTAAGGTCGAAGAGTTTTCCGTCCGCGCCAGCGATGATGGCGGGCTGGACGAGCTTGGGCAGTTCGTCCTCGGTGAGCGGTGTGAGGCCAAGCTGCTGCCGCCAGAGGTTCACGAAATCCAAGTCCGTCCCGCCCATGCCGGGGAAGGCGATGACTGCGGCCTCGGCGCGTTGGCCAGCCGTGCCCGAGATGGCGAAGGTCGCCGCGCGCGAACCAGCGGAAGGTTCCTCGCGCCAGCCGGCGGGCAGCTTGTCCCAATGGGCGTGCGGACGTGGCGCGGCGGGAGCAGCACCGGTGGAAGGATGCCCCGGAGGCAGGCCGGGAGTTTGTCCGGAGGCTTCACCCGCACCCGGCGGGACTTTCGGCACGCGATAGACGGTGATTTCCTCCTTCTGGCACCCGGTGAGCAGCAGCGTGGCGGCAGCCGCTGCGGCGAGTGCCGGCAGATCTTTTAGCGATGGCAAATTGTTACGTGTCACGAGTCGGAAGAGTGTATCGGACGCACAGACGGATTACCAATCCAAGCGCTCGGCCAATGTCAGACAACGGCCTCGGAAGGGATGTTCAGGGAAGTTCGGGAATGGCCCGAAAGAGCGGCCGACCTCTCACCAAAAACGCTCAACTTCCAAAGCGACCGCTCGAACGAGTCTATGGACGTTGAAAGTTGAGCGTCGGACGTTTCCCTGCCTTCGCATTCAGAGCAGTCCCGCCGTCTCCGCGTAGCCGCACATCACGTTGAAGCTCTGCACGGCCTGGCCGCTCGCGCCCTTCACGATGTTGTCCTCGGCGCTCATCACGAGGAGCCGGCCCGTGCGCGCATCGAGCCGCCACGCGAGTTCGAGGACGTTCGTGCCGACGACGTTCTTGGTGTCCGGCAGCGCCTTGCCTTCCAGCACGCGCACGAACGGCTCGTTGGCATACGCTGCCTGGTAGCACGCGGCGATTTGCGCGCCGAGGGCATCGGCTTCGTCGGCGGTGGCGAAATGTTTTGCCGGCGCGAGATACAGCGTCGTGAGGATGCCGCGGTTCACCGGGATCAAGTGCGGGGTGAACTGGATCGTCACCGGACCGCCCGCCGCGAGCGCAAGCTGCTCCTCGATCTCTGAGAGGTGCCGGTGCTTGGGCACGCCGTAGGGGCGCACGCTCTCGTTGCACTCGACGAAGAGGTAGTCCAGTTCCGCCTTGCGGCCCGCGCCGCTCACCCCGCTCATGGAGTCGGCGATGATGCCCTGCGGTTTGATGAGGCCGGCGCGCAGGAGCGGGAGCGTCGGCAGCAAAATGCTCGTGGGATAGCAGCCGGGCGAGGCGACGAGCGTCGCGCCCTTGATGGCGTCGCGGTGAACTTCCGGCAGACCATAGACGGACTTCGCCAGCAGCTCCGGCGCGGGATGATCGTGCGCGTAAAACTCCTTGTAGGTCGCGGCGCTCTTGAGTCGGAAGTCCGCGCTGAGGTCAATGACCCTTGCCCCGCCATTCAGCAGCGGCACGGCGAACTCCGCCGCCACGCCGTGCGGCAGCGCGAGGAAAACGACGTCCGCCTGCTTGGCGAGCACCTCGGCGTTTGGCTCCACGAAGCGCAGCGCCCGCCCGCGCGGATGGTTCGCGAACTTCGGGAACACCTGCGCGACCGTCTGCCCCGCCTGCTGGCGCGAGGTGACGGCGACCAGCTCGGCGTGCGGATGGTTGAGCAGCAGGCGAACGAGTTCCTCGCCGGAGTAACCGGACGCACCCACGATGGCGACTTTCGTCATGCGCGGAGTTGTCCGCATTGGCCGCGCGCTTGTCAACGGCGGGGCTTCGGGGGACGCACGCGGGAACTTGATTGCCAGCGCACTTGCTGCCGTCAATATCCGCGCACGAATGAAATCACTGCTCTGCTCCGCCGCCCTTCTCGCCGCCGCCAGCCTCCACGCCGCCGACTGGGCGCAGTGGCGCGGTCCCAACCGCGACGGCCACGTCAGCGCCACCATCGCCGCGCTGCCCAAGGAGCCTAAGACGCTCTGGAGCATCCCCGTCGGCAACGGCCAGGCCTCGCCCCTCGTCGCCGGCGGCAAATTGATTTACCTCGACGAGCAGCCGGGCAAGGACAAGCAGCCGGGCCAGGAGGTCGCCCACGCCGTGGACCTCAAGACCGGCAAGGAGCTGTGGCAGGCCGTCGTCGGCGAGTCGGAGGCATTCTCAAACGCCTACGGCACCGGCCCGCGCTGCACGCCGCTCGTGGACGGGGACCGCGTTTATGTGCAGACCTGCAAGGGCGACTTCCGCTGCCTCGCGCTCGCGGACGGCAAGACGATCTGGCAGACGAGCTTCGACAAGGACTGGGCCGCGCCGTTCTTCGGCAACTCGAGCAACGCTCCCGAGGCCAAGGAAACCGCGTCGCGCCGCCACGGCAACAACGGCTCGCCCGTGATTGACGGCGACCGCATCTTCGTCGCCGTCGGCAGCCCGACCAAGGGCACGCTCGTCGCCTTCGACAAGAAGACCGGCAAGGTGCTGTGGACGGCGGGCAAGGAGAACACCGCCTATTCCTCGCTCATGATCGGAACGCTGGCCGGCACGCGGCAGGTCGTCCATCTCACGGCGGATTCGCTCATGGGTGTGGATGTGGCGAGCGGCAAGATCCTCTGGCAGACGCCCGTGAAGACCGGAGCCAAGCGCCACGTGCTCACGCCCGTCCTCACGGACAACTCCGTGACCATCTCCTCCTCGTCCGTCGGCCTGACCAAGTTCTCCGTCAGCAAGGACAGCGGCGGCTTCAAGCTCGAGCCGGCGTGGAAGAACGACAAGATCAAGGTCACGCTCGCCACGCCCGTGCTGGTCAACGGCCACCTCTACGGCCTGGGCACCGGCGGCAGCAAGACAGAGTTCATCTGCGTGGACTTCAAGACCGGCGAGGTGAAGTGGAGCCAGCCCGGCTTCGGCGACTACGCCGCCGTCATCGCCGCCGGCGACAAGCTGCTCGTGCAGGACATGACAGGCACGATGCTGCTGCTCAAGGCCAGCCCGGAGAAGTTCGAGGAGCTGGGCCGCATCCAGGTCTGCGGCAACACCTGGAGCCACCCGGCGATTGCGGACGGGAAGATTTACCAGCGCGACAAGAAGCAACTCTTTGCGTTGGAAATTGGGAAGTGAAGCCAAGGAAGGAAATCTCGTGGTGGGAGCCGCGCTGGAGCTTCCGCCCAAAGCTGGAGAAGGCGTTCGAGCCATTTCGAAATCCTTGGCTCTGGGTGCGCTTGGAGCTTGTAGGGATCGCACTTGTTGGGGTTCTGCTCTGGCTCGCTTGGCGCTTTCCTGAGATCGAGTGGCCCATGCCTCGGCTGATTGCCGGCGGACTGCTGGGGCCGATCTTGCTCCCATGTGTGCCACTGCTGCTCTCTTGGTGGTGGCCGCCTTTCATCGCCGTAAGCCGGAAGGGGTTCATGGTCATGCAGGGGCAGCACGCTCAATGGTATCTGGCGGAGAAAGTCCGGGTGGTGCAGTTGCTGTTGCAAGTGCCCGAACATCCGCTGCTGCGCGTCAGCACCGACGCAGCGACTGGAACTTACGGGATTGCTGCCAAGGTGAGCGTGGCGGACTTGGAAGAATTCATCCGGGAGATGCTTCCAGCCGCACGTTTCGAACTCGTGAAGTCGTGAGGTTTACGTAACTCGAAGCGCGCACTGGGTCGGGCACCCGCTTGACGCGGGTCACTCGGGGACGAGCACCACACGCCCCGCCTTCGGGTCAACCGCATACTTTTTCCCCGGTGGCGCAGCGGGGACGGCGCGCAGGAATTTCTCCGTGACCATCTCCTGCATGTTCGTCGGCATGCGGCCCTTGGCCATCAGGAAAGTCCCGAACGCCATGTTGGGGTCCTCCTTGATATCCATGGTGCCGCCGGTGGCTTTTCCGGGCACGGGCGCACCGCTGAGTGATGGATCAGGTGCAGCGGCGTCGGGCTTCGGTGTGGGAGGTTTCTTCCGGCAACCCGTCAAGGCTACGGCGGCAACGGTCAGCAAAACAGCGAAGGCTTTCACGAGGGTGGGAGTGGTGGTCCGAGAATGTGTCAGGGTCGGCATGATTCAATAGTCCCAGCCGTCCTGGCTGTGAAACGCCCACCAGTCGGTCTCGGCCGGCACGCCTTTGTAGTGAGCGGCGTGGCCGTCGGCATAGGTGAGGTTGATGCCGAGGCGGTGGGGCATGTCTTCCAAGTTTGATTGAGCATCATTCCAGTAGGGTAGTTCCCAGAGCACCACGGCGATGGAGGGCTTGAGGATCGCGCCCGTATGCCGGCCGGTGACGGCCGTGCTTGGGATGGACATGACAGCAGGAAGTCCGAGTGGGTTCCCAGGGCCGGGTATGTAAAGATGGTTCCAAACATACGTGTTGGTCCGGTTGCCGGCGTAGTAGCCCACGAGCCTTGTCTTCTTTGAGAATTGCATCCTTTTGAGGCCCTCCCGGCAATTGAAGACCTTGGGCACCAGATTTGTGTTCCCGCCTGCGTGCCCGCCCACATACGGCGCGATGACTTCGGGCAGCCAGATTGCATCGGACCGCATCGACCAAGTCGTGGTCCAGTTAGGCCCCCAGTTGCGCACCAATGGGAGTTTGTCAGCGTAATCAGTCGAGTAAAGGTTCACGCCGAGACCGATCTGCCGCATGTTGTTCAAGCAGTCCGACTCTTGGCTGCGGGCCTTGGCCTTGGACAATGCGGGCAACAGCATCCCGGCCAGGATCGCGATGATGGCGATGACCACGAGCAGTTCTATAAGCGTGAAGGCAGCTTTGGGCCGCTTGGTGAGAGCAGGTTGACCGGGCATGGTCGGACTGTAGGCGGGGCCGCATCTCGCGCAAGGGCGAAAACCGGGCGGGCAATTCCATGACTGGGCGACGTCGCACTGGGCCGCGTCGCAAGTTGTGATTCGCCTGCTGAAGCGGCATTCTCCCTCCCTCGTCTCTCTCAAGCCCATGACGCGCGCGCAAACTTTCTGGCCCTGCCTCGGCGCGCTGCTCCTTTGTGCGGAAGTCCGCGCGGACCCGGCGCGCTTCCGCGATCAAATCCGTCCTCTGCTCGACAGCAAGTGCGTTTCCTGCCACGGGCCGGAGAAGCAGAAGGGCGGCCTGCGCCTCGACTCCCGCGCCGCCGCGCTCAAGGGCGGCGAGCACGGCCCCGCGTTCGTCCCCGGTGACGTCGCGAAATCTCTCCTGTTGCAAGCCGTCCGCCACGCGACCAAAGACCTCGCGATGCCGCCGAAGGAAAAACTCCCTGCCAAAGACATCGCCGCGCTCGAAGCCTGGGTGAAGGCCGGCGCGCTTTGGCCGGAGCCGGTGGCCGTGCTCTTCGAGGACGAGGAGGAATTCCTCGGCGTGCTCACGAGCGGCAACGGCAAGGCCCGGCTCGTGACCGACGACGTGTTTCGCGGCAAGGCCGCGCTCGGCATGACGCCGCTCCAGCGCGACGCGGTGCAGGTGCCGGGTTGGCACTTCATGGTTCGTGAGCATCCTGGGCCGGGGCAGTTCCGCTTCCTGCGGCTCGCGTGGAAGAAGCGCGGCGGCGGCAGCGTCATGCTCGAACTCGCACGCAGCGGCAAGTGGCCCGACGCGAAAGACCCGAAAGGCCGCTACGTCGCCGGCCCGAACACGACCGGCTGGGCCGCCATCTCCGTGGCCGACACCGCGCCGTCCGCGTGGACCGTCGTGACCGTGGATCTGTGGAAGGACTTCGGCGATTGCACGCTCACCGGCCTCGCGCCGACGTGTGATACGGGCGACGAAGCCTTCTTCGACAGCATCCTGCTCGGCGCGGACGTGGAGAGTCTCGACGCCTACGCGCCCGGCAATGGCCAGCTCGCGTTGAAGGTCGCCGCACCGGCGAAACATCTCGGCGATGCCTGGACCGACCCGGAAAACCCCATCCGCAAAATCTGGCGCGGCGAGCGGCTGGACCTGTGGTCACTCAAAGCGCCCGTGCGGCCAGCCGTGCCTTCAATCGGCAATCGGCAATCGCAAATCGCCAATTCCATCGACCGCTTCCTCCTCGCCAAGCTCGGCGAGAAAAAACTCACCCTCTCCACCGAGGCCGACCCACGCACGCTCATCCGTCGCCTCTACTTCGACCTCATCGGCCTCCCGCCGTCGCCCGAAGACATCGAGGCGTTCGTGCGCGACTGCTCACTTTCCCACTCTCCCACTTTCACACCTGCCCGGGCGCAGTCAGGTGAGCAGGCCGGAAAGCGGGAAAGTGTGAACACAGCCTACGAGCGCCTCGTGGATCGCCTCCTCGCCTCCCCGCGCTATGGCGAGCGCTGGGCGCGGCACTGGCTCGATGTCGTCCGCTACGCCGACTCGAACGGCCACGAACGCGACGAGTTCCGCCCCGAGATGTGGCGATATCGCGATTATGTCGTGCGCTCGCTCAACGAGGACAAGCCCTACGACCGCTTCATCCGCGAGCAACTCGCCGGCGATGAGTTGCTCGCCGCCGCGCCGCGCACACCCGCCGAGGCCGACGCGCTCATCGCCACGGGCTTCCTCCGGCTCGGCACCTACGACAGCACGGCGAGCATCTTCCAAGAGGAGCGTAAGCAGCGGAACGACTTGATGGCCGACCTCGTCAACACGACGGGCAGCGCGTTCCTCGGCCTGACCTTCTCCTGCTGCAATTGCCACGACCACAAATACGACCCGCTCTCGCAGGCGGACCATTTCCGCTTCCGCGCCTTCTTCGCCGCCGTGAAGTCGCGGGATGACACGGCCATTGACCTCGCGCCCGAGCAGGACGCCATCAAGGCACACAATGCCGGCGTGGACGCGAAGATTGACGAGGCGCAAAAGCCCGTGGACGACGCGCTCTGGCCCGCCCGCAAAAAGCTGCGTGATGAGCGCATCGCCAAGCTGCCCGCTGACATTCAGGAGCTGCTCAAGACCGACGAGGCCAAGCGCGACGAGGCCACGAAGAAGAAGGTCGCGCCGCATCTCGAAAAGATAAAGGTCAGCGAGAAAGACGCCCTCGCCGCGCTTGATGACGCGGGCAAGAAGCGCCACGCCGAACTGATGGCGAAGGTGGACGAGGTGAAAAAGCAGCGGCGCGCGTTCACCGTCGCGATGGCCGTGAGCGACGGCAACGCCGAGCCGACGAAGCTTTTCTTCCAAGGCGACTTCACCGAGCCGCGTGACGAGGTTGCGCCCGGCTTCATCTCCGTGCTGGACCCGAACCCGGCGAAGGTGAAGGCCCCGCGCTCCGACACCACGGGCCGCCGCCTCGCGCTGGCCGAGTGGATTGCGTCGCCGGCAAATCCCTTCACCGCGCGCGTGCTGGTGAACCGGCTTTGGCAGCACCACTTCGGCACCGGCCTCTTCGCGAACCCGAACGACCTCGGCTACGCCGGCCCCAAGCCCACGCACCCTGAGTTGCTCGACTGGCTGGCGACGGAGTTCGTCGCGCGCGGCTGGTCGGTGAAGGCCATGCACCGGCTGATGGTGACGAGCGCGGCCTATCGGCAGGCGAGTGGTCAGTATTTAGTAATTAGTAATCAGTCGCCAACAGCCACCAAGTCCGCACTAAGCACTCAATCACTAATTACTAATCACTCCTCTGCTCAACGGCTCGACCCCGGCGACCACCTCCTCTGGCGCCAAAGCCCCCGCCGCCTCGACGCCGAGACGATGCGCGACACCCTGCTCGCCGTGTCTGGCAAGCTCCGGCCCCGCGCGGGCGGCAAGCCGCTCTGGCCGCCGTTGCCTGAGGAAATCCTGCGCGCCCAACCCGGCGTGCTCGAAGGTCTCGAAGGGAAGGACAGCGGCCGTCGCCAGGGCTGGTATGCGGACAAGGAGGAGGACTGCGACGTGCGCTCGCTCTACCTCATCCAGAAGCGTTGCGTGCCGTTGCCATTCCTCCAAGTCTTCGACCTGCCCGACACCGCTTCCTCCTGCGCGCGCCGCGACGTGACGACCGTCGCCCCGCAGGCGCTGAACCTGTTGAACAGCGACTTCTCCCTCCGCGCCGCCAAGGCCCTCGCCGCCCGTGTCGCGAAGGAAGCCGGCGACGACTCCGCCAAACAAATCGAGCGTGCCGTCTGGCTGACCCTGAGCCGCGCGCCCTCCGCCACCGAGCGCCAGCAAGCCACCGCGTTCCTCGCCAAGCACGGCAAGGCAGCGCTGCCAGAGTTCTGCCGCGCCCTGCTGAACGTGAACGAGTTTGTGTATGTGGATTGAAGAATATCCAACCGCACTCCCAAGTCGCGCTCGCTTCAGCGCGAAGCTCTTCGTCCTGATTGCACTACTAGTCGGTCTGCCTCTTTCCGCTCTCGCATGCACTCCTATCGTTCAACTCACGGTGCTTTATGCGGGACCTGGTGTCGTGGCCCTTGCTTCGCTTGGGGCAACCGTCCTTTTCAAGAGCGTGGTTTTCGCCTTTCTTGAGCGCCGACTTCGTTGGTTCGAGGCTCTCGGTTATCTCTGTCTCGGAAACATTAGACTCTATGCGTAATAGGTGAAAAGGCGTATGAATGAATTGGCGTTATTTTCAGGTGGTCGCCCGTGCCGTCGTGCGGAGGTTGTGCAAGCCG
>JBEBFV010000261.1:0-8728 GCA_040081795.1 Limisphaerales bacterium
CTGACGAACGTCATCGCCGTCGGGTCGAAGCCAAGGCTCAGGCTAACGCCAGCCTCGTTCCCCTGCGCATCAAGCTGGACGCTCACAGTGTTGGCGCGACCAGCAAGGAGGTTTCCTCCCACGACGCGCACCACGCGGGTGCCCGCCGCGACTCGCGCGCTGCTCGCCGCCAAGGACGCAGCCTGCACCGTCGGCCCCCCAGCGGACGTGGCGGGATCCAGGCCCGCCGCGTAGCGCAACGTCTGCACGAGATCAATGAGCGTCACCCGCCCGTCTCCCAGTGTCCCGCGTGGCGCGCAGTCGGCGCGCTGGAATTCGCCGTTCGCAGCAAAGTCCGTGATCGCGTCCCAGCCCGCGACGAACCGCGTGATCTGCACGGCATCGCTCACCGTCACCGCGCCGTTGCCGCCGGCGTTCCGGGGAGCGACGTCGCCTTCGAGCGGTGGCACCGCGATGATGGTCACAGAGCCGGGCACGTAGAGCACCGGGGTGACGACGTTCGCGTTGGTGTCAGACACCTGCTGCATCACCGTCGCGCTGCTGAAGCCCAGCGGCGTGTTCGTTGGGGCCGTGCCAATGGGGGCTTGGAATGTCATCCGCACCAAGACGTTCGTGCCGGCGGTGAAGTTGGAACCGGCGGGTTTGGTGACGATGATGCCCACTTTGTTCAAGCTCGGGTAAGGCTCGGTCCAGGTCAGTGACAGGCCACTCCCGGCTTCCACTGCGGCGCTTTGGAAAGACAGCGTCGGCCGGTCGTAGGTGAGGGTGAACGACACGGCCCCCTCCGTGCCGACGCCTGCCAGGCAGATGGGCACCTCGACTGTTGTCCCGGAAATGACCACCGGCGAATCGCTCACGAACACCTTCACCGGGGCGAAGGTGATTGTGAAGAGCTGCCAGCCGCTGGTGTCAGCGCCCCCGTTGGTCGTGCCTCCGTTGTCAACGACGCGCACGCCGACGGTGACCACGCCGGACGCGGTCGGCTCGGGCGTGAACTCCAGCGTCCCGTTGGCCAAGAGGACCGGCTGGTCAATGAACATCGCGGGGCTGCTGTTGGTCCGCTCGATCGTGACCGTCTGGCCCGCTTCATTCGCCGGACCGGCCGAGAGGTTTGCCACCCAGTTGGGCCGGACGACAACTCCACCGTCACCCGGAAACACCGTCACATTCGTGCTGCTCAAGTTGAAGCTCGGCGCATCGTTCACCGGCGTGACCGTGATCGTGAAGGTCTGCGGCGCGCTCGTGTCCACGCCCGGCAAGCCGCCGTCGTCCACAGCGATGACTGTCACGATGGCCGAGCCGTTGGCGTTCGCGGCAGGCGTGAAGGTGAGAGTGCCGTTGGCCGCAACCGCAGGCTGCACGAGGAAGAGCGCGTTGTTGTCATTCGTCACGGTGAAGCTCACCTGCTGCGCACTCTCCTGCGGCGAACCCACGCTGATGTTCCGGGCCATGCCCGGCACGGTCTGCAATCCTGAATCTTCGAGCACCGTGAGTTGCGGACTGCCAGTGGCGTCCGCCAGCACGGCGGAATGGTAGAAGCCCGCACTGACCGCGATCACGCCGCCCAATCCCAAGGGCACATTCGTCTGACCCTCCTCGTTGCGGCCCCAGGCCACCACGGTCCCATCCGACTTGAGCGCGAGATTGTGTTCACCGTTCGCGGCGATGGCCACGACTCCGGCGAGTCCCACTGGCACTTCGCTGAGGCCGGTCCCATCGTTGGAGCTGCCGAATGTGTTTCGTCCCCAAGCCACGACCGTGCCGTCGGCTTTCAGCGCCAGCGCATGTTCCGCGCCCGCGGCGATGGCCACGACGCCACTCAAGCCCGCAGGAACTTCGGTCTCATGGTATGCGTTGTCGCCCCACGCGACCACGGTGCCGTTGTTGAGCAGGGCCAGATTGAAGCGGCTCCCGGCCGAGATCGCCGCCACCCCGGTCAGGCCTGGAGGCACGACGCCCTGACCATAGTTGTTGCCACCCCACGCCGTCACCGTGCCGTCACTCCGCAATGCCAAGCTGTGCAAACTCCCGGCTGAAATGGCCACGACCCCGGCCAAGCCCGGCGGCACATCCGTCTGGCCCACATGATTCCGCCCCCACGCAACGACTGTGCCGTCGCTCTTGAGCGCGAGGTTGTGGTCGTCACCCGCGGACACCGCCACCACACCGCTCAACCCAAGCGGAACCTCCCCCTGACCGTGGTTGTTGAGCCCCCACGCGACCACGGTCCCGTCGCTCTTCAGCGCCAGAGTGCGGTTGCCCTTGGCGCACACGGCCACTGCGAGCAGCGGCGGATTGGGCACGGTGGTCTGACCATCCGAGTTCAGTCCCCACGCCACCACACGCCCTTCCCTGCCGCTCGGGGCGAGCGAGAAACCCGGCGCGTCGTTCACCGCAGTCACAGTGATGAGGAAGGTGTTCGTCGTCTTGTCCACGCCCCCGTTGTCCGTGCCGCCGTTGTCCTGCGCGGTGAAAGTGACCAGCGCGGTGCCGTAGGCGTTGGCCGCAGGGGTGAAGGCGAGCGTGCCGTCCATCGCGAGCGTCGGGCCCGACGCAAACAGCCCCGGGTTGGTGACGCTCAGAATTGTCACGTTCGTGATCGCCTGCGGTGCAGTGACCTCGTTCGCAGGGCCGACAGAGGTCGAAGCGAAGATGTTCGCGCTGTAAGCCCCGCTGTCCTCGGCCACCACGACGTTGGCGCTCGTGAGCGTGACCGTGGGTGCGTCGTTCACGGCGACAACCGTGACGGTGAGGGTGTTGGTGACGCTGTCCATCCCGCCGTTGGCCTGCCCGCCGTCGTCCTGAGTGACGATGGTCACGATGGCAGTGCCGTGTGCGTTGGCCGTGGGTGCCAGACGGAGCGTCCCGTCCAGGCCGATGTCGGGCAGGATGCCAAAGAGCGGGTTGTTGTCGTTGCTGGTGGTGAAGTTGATGATGGCCTGGCCGCCCTCGTTCACAGGACCCGTGGTGGCGGCGGCGAAATTCGTCCAGTAGAACACGCCGGAATCTTCCAGCACCACGATGCTGTTCGTGGCGAAGGCCGGGACGGGCGGATCATTCACCGGCACGACCGTGAGGGTGAACGTGCCGCTGCCGAGGCTGCTCCCGCCACCATCCAGCGCGGTGACGGTGACGGTGGCCGAGCCATTGGCATTGGCTGCCGGGGTGAAGGTGAGCATGCCCGCCGGCGAAACCGCAGGCTGCACGATGAAGAGCGAGTTGGAACTGTTCGCCACGGAGAAACTCACGGTGCCTCCCGGCGCATTGGTCACCAAGCCTGCCACGCTGGCCGCGCCAGAATCTTCCAGCACGCTCACCGTGCTCGCGCTAAACGCGACGCCACTGACTGGCGGGGCCTGATAGATGAAGCTCGCGTCCGCATAGCCGAGGACTTCGCCGCCGTAGTTGTTGTAGGTGCTGAACTGGTTGACGGTCTCGTTGTGGAAATACCAGCGGTTCATCCCCGGAACCACCGTGAAGCTCGCCAGGTCATTCAGGTTCGCAAACGAGCCGACCGCCTCGGTCGCCCCGCCGGGGACGCTCGCCCGGACGATGGACTGCGCATCCCGCGCATAGACGAGGCGCACGCTGCCGCCCCAATACTCCGCCACGCCCCAGTAAGCCCAGCTCTCGGACACCGCGCGCGTGGGCCGCGCCATCGCACCGAGGCTCGTGACCGTGCCGGAAGCCGGGTCAATGGAGTAGACAGCCGTGCCGTTGTGAATCACCAGCCGCCCCCAGCCAGAGAACAAGCCCACGTTCGCCGTGTAGAGTCCGCCCGCACCGAGGGCGATGCTGGAACTGAGTGTGATGGGCGAGCCGACGGGCACGCCGTTGCTTCCGTGGATTTCGATGAGCGTCGTCGCCGTGCCGCCGGTCTCGGTGATGACCGTGGAGCCGTTGCCCAGCACATAAACCTTCTGGCTGCGCAGATCGCTGATGAGCGAGTCGTATTTGAAGAACACCGTCAGCGCGCCGTCGTTGGTGCCCAGCCGGACGGCGCTGCCGAGGTTCGTGATGTTGAAGCTGCCCACCGAGTCATCGCCCCGGAGGAACACGTGCGAGTCGGATGCCACCAGGCCGCCACGGTCGTCTCCAGCCGCGTTGAGCGGGTCCACGATGAGGAAGTTGTTCGTCCTGAGGCTGGCGATTTTGAAGAGGTCGGCGGTGACGGCCTCCAGCGTCAGCACGGCGGCATCGCTGGTCACGGACCCGTGGACATTGGTGATGACCACCGAGTAACTGCCCGCGTCGGCGACCACGGTGGAGGCGATGGAGTAAGTCGAGTTCGTCGCGTCGATGATGTCCACGCCCGCCCTGCGCCACTGGTAGGCAAGCGGCTGCGTGCCATTCGCCGAGACGGAGAACGCGGCCGGTTCCGTGGCGATGACCATCACGCTTTGCGGTTGCGAGGAAATAACCGGCGGGTTGGCCGGCGTGGTGAGGGTCGCGTCCGCGAAACCCAGTGCCTCGGCGAAGGAGCCAAACTGCGAGCCGCTCTCATGGTGGAAATACCAACGGTTCAGGCTCGGCACAACGGTGAAGCTGGCCATGTCTCCGAGGTTCGAGAAGCTCGCCACGGTCGTCACTGTCCCATCGGACACGCGGGTGCGCGCGATGGTGGTGCTGTTGCGCACATAGGCGAGGTGGTTCAACCCGCCGATGGTTTCCGCCACGCCCCAGTAGGCCCAACTCTCCGACGCCGTGCGCTGCGGCACGGGCAGCGCGCCCAGGTCAATCACCGCTCCCGACGGCAGGCTGATTTCATAGACACGCGTGCCGTTGTGAATCACTGCCCGGCCCCACCCAGCGAAGATGCCCACGGTTGAACTGTCGTTGCCCGGCACCGTGATCGGGGCAGAAAGGCTGATGACCGTTCCATCCGGCTGTCCGGTCAGGCCGTCCAGCCGCACCAGCGAGTTGACCGTGAACGTGCCGGCCACGTTGTAAGGGGCCAACGGCGTGGTGCCGTTCGCGAGGAGATAGACCGTCTCAGTCTTCAAGTCAGAGACCAGTCCGTCGCGGACCGCGCCCAGCGGCGCGCCGCTGGAAAGGTCGGCGCGGTTAAGGCGCGCGGTCGAGGCGTCGCCGGTCAGAAACACACGCGAGCCGCTGGCCGCGATGCCGCCGCGGTCATCGCCGGTGAGGCTGTTCACCTCCGTCACCAAGGCGTTGTTCGCGGTCAGCGAGTTGATCTGGAAGTCCTGTGCCGGGGCGGCCACCGCCACCAACAGGGCGAGAAGGACCGGCCTGAGCCGCGCGAGCGCGAAGGGAAACACAGGTGCGGGCCGGCGGGAGAAGGGGAGCGTCTTGGTTTTCATAGTCACCTCACGGTTGATGGTGCGGAAAGCATCTGAGGCCAGCCTAGTGAACGAACTCCCTCCGGCTATTGGGAACGGTGTCCAATCGCTCGTAGGCGAATGGCCTAGCCGGAGCGATGCAGTTGACGATGCGCTCCCTTTAAAACGCCGAGACGCAGAGGGCGCGGAAGTGCGCAGAGTTGAGCCAGACGGTTTGTGTGGACACTTTGGTGGCGTTCGCCGCTGGCTGCGGGCTGCTACCGCGAAAGATCGAGGGGGTTACTCCCCAAGAACTCGAAAGGAACACAGCCAAGCATCGTGGGCAAAGCGACGCTCGCTCTCCCGGCACTCAGTGCGAGAGAAGGAGTTCCACTCTGGGCACACGCCACGCTGGAAGACGACGAAAGGCGTCGTGGACACACCGCAACGTCCGCGGGTGCCGGGTGGATCACCCACAGTCCTATGGAATTCTCATGCTGCGTCCTTGATCGACAGGCTTACTTCCATCGAGCGCTGCGTGTTACCAACATAGTGCCCGCTGACGGGCGCGACGTCTGCGTAGTCGCGGCCCACGCCGATTTTCACATAGGTCTCGCCGGGCTGGCAGTTGTGCGTGGGGTCCAGCGCGCGCCAGCCGATGTCGGGAATCAAGACTTCCATCCACGCGTGCGTCGCGCTGGCCGTCTCGGTGGCCAGGTAGCCGCTCACATAGCGAGCGGGGATTCTCACGGCCCGGCACAAGCCCAGCAGGACGTGCGCGAAGTCCTGGCACACGCCGCGCCGCTGGGCCAGCACGTCCTTCATGTGCGTGTGGACATGCGTCGAGGCCGTCTCGTATTTCAGGTGCGTGTGGACGAAGTGCATCAGCGCCAGCGCCGCCTGCCACGTGTCCTGCCGGTCGCCCACCACGTCCAGCGCGAGCCGCCACGTCTCCGGTGTCGTGTCCACAAAGCGGCTGGCTTGCAGGAAGTCGTAGCTCCGCTCCCAACGCAGGGCCTCGTCAATGCGGTTCAGCGGGAATGGCGTCGCGTCCCACGCCAGAGTCGGGCCGGGGCGCGTGGTCACGCGCGACTGGCTTTCCACGGTCAGCGACGTGTGCGGCTCGGGGATTTCAAAGTGGTGGATGGTGTTGTGGTAAAAGTCCGAGTAGTGCCGCAATCGCGCGGCGGGCAGCACTTTCAGGAGGAACGAGTCAAGCGACTGCTGGTCGCTCGCCTGCGGCTGAAGCCGGACTTCGTTGAAACTGTCGCGGACCGGCGACGAGTAATTGAAGCGCGTGCGATGGAGGATTTCCCACTTCATGAAGATAAGCGGCGAGCGTTCACGCGGGAGCCACGTCCACGGACACTTTCACCACGTGCTCGCCGCCGCCGGTCAAAATCCCGCTGACGGGGCTGACATCGCCGAAGTCGCGGCCATACGCGACGGTGATGTGTTCGGACGCAGGCTGGAGGTTGTTCGTCGGGTCGAAGTCCACCCAGCCGAGGTCCGGGCAGAAGGCGGAGAACCACGCGTGCGACGCGTCTGCGCCAATCAGCCGCTCCTTGCCCGCCTGCGGCCGTGTGCGCAAATAGCCGCTCACGTAGCGCGCTGGCAGTCCCACTGACCGCATCGAGGCAATCGCCAAGTGCGCGAAGTCCTGGCAGACGCCGCGCCGTTGCGCGATGACTTCCTCCAGCGGTGTCGTGACCGTTGTGGCGACGGGGTCGTAAGTAAAATCCGCGTGGATGCGGCGGTTCAAGTCGGCGACGGCAAGCAAGAGCGGTGTGCCGGGCGAGAAGCTTTTCTGCGCGTAGTCGGCCAGCTCCTGCATCGCGCGCGCGCCCGGCGAATCGAAGACAAACTGGTAAGGCTCCGCGACGGTGGGCGAAACCGGGTCGGAGAAAAGCGTCACCACCTGTTCCCACGGCGGCGAGAGCGCGGCGGCGGGCGGGGTCGTCTCCGTCACGCTCACGAGGCTTTCGGCGACGACCTCGAAACGCTGGTGCAACTCCTGGATGCTGAAAAAGCAGACGCCGTTGCCAAAGTAATCGCGCCGCACCTTGCGCACCGCTGGCTCGGGCGTGATGCGTGAGGCGAACTCAAGCCGCTGCTGGTGCGCCAGCGAACGCGGCTTCAAACGCGCCGCGTGGTGCGAAACCGTGACCGGCTCGCTGTAGTCGTAAACCGTGCGATGGAGTATCCGATAGTTCACGCCCCACCTCCCTGGTCTGCGCGTGAAATCGCGGAGTGCGCGAAGTAACTCACGGCAATCGCATCGCTCAAGCGGGGCAGGTCGCGCAGCGTGGAGCTGACGACGGTGCCGGTCTCGGAGTCGTGCCAGCCGCCGGAGAGCGTGTTCAACTCGCGCGCGTCGAGCAGGCGCAGGCGCGCGACGCTCTCAATCAGCACGCGTTGCCCCGCGCTCGGCAGCGCGCTCTCCCGCTCATGCGGCAGGCGGTCCACGTGCTTCTCAAGCTGGTTGAGCTGGAAGAGCAGCGAACGTGGGTTGGTGTCGTCGAGCAGCACGAGGTCGTAAACGGCGGCGATGTTCGGCAGGAGATTGTAGCGCGCGCGGTAGGTGATGGCGCAGTCGCACACGTCCAGCACGGATTCCAGCACGCTGGGGTTGTCCGCCTCGGACGAGGCCAGCGCGTTCTCCAGCAAGGTGCAGAGATAAACACCGCGCTCGATGCGCCGGCCCATGTCGAGGAAGCGCCAGCCGTGTGCGCGCGTCATGTTCTCGCGGGCCAGGCCGCTGAAGGCCGCGAGCGTAATCATCGCCTGATGCAGGATGCCGACGGCGTCGCCCGTGAGCATCACACCGGATGCGGGCCGGGCCAGCAGGTCATCGAGCGAACTGAGCACGCGCCAGACTTCGTTCGAGGTGCGGTCGCGCGCGAGCATCGCGAGCCGCTGCAAGTTCTCCGCGATGCGACGCAGGCTGCCGGGACGCTTCGGGTCAAAGATGGCGGCGAGCAAGTCGGCTTCGAGCGCCTCGTGATTGGCACGGATGTCGTGGCCCGCGTCGCCGGGCGTGAGCTGGCCCTGAGTTTCCAAGGTTTGCAGCAGTGGCTCAAGGAACGGAAGCGAACCGCCCGTGGCCTCGGGCCCGAAACGCAACAGCGCCGCGCGCAACATCCGGGTGGTGAAGTCCGCGCGTTCGGCGTAGCGGCCCAGCCAGTAGAAATTGTCCGCCATGCGGCTGGGCAGGTTGTTGCCGACGCGCCGCAGCTCGATGGGCTGGCCGCGCGTGCTGAGGAGGGACATTGCCTCGACCGGTTCATCACTGAGAACCCAGGTGTCCTTGCTGCCGCCGCCGCGCTGCATCGACACCACCAGCGACTCACGCGAGGTCGCGACCCGCGCGAGGCCGCCCGGCATGACGCGGTAGTCCTCGCCGTTGGCGACCATGAACGTGCGGAGCACGACGTGGCGCGGCTGCAGCC
>JBEBFV010000013.1:0-30632 GCA_040081795.1 Limisphaerales bacterium
GCGGCTTGCACAACCTCCGCACGACGGCACGGGCGACCACCTGAAAATAACGCCAATTCATTCATACGCCTTTTCACCTATTACGCATAGAGTCTACTGATCAATCTCAAGTTGTTCCTGGCGGTATTGCTGCTCTTGATCGTGCCCGCCGCGCTCCTCGTCGCGTATTTCCGCAACTACTCGTCCGAAGCCGGAGGCCACGAACATAGCGAAAAGGGAAAAGGCGATGGCGCTTCGATGAAGATGGGCGGCGACAAGAGCGGGATGAAATCCGGCGATGACAGCCATGCTGCGATGGGGCATGGCAATATGCCCAAGGGTGCGGTGAAACAAGGCGGTGACAAGATGGCTGCGATGGATCATGGAAAAATGGCTAAGGATGGCGACAAGGACGGCGCGAGACCCAGCGGTGACAAGATGGCCGCAATGGATCACAACAAAATGGCGAAGGACGGTGACAAGACTGCTCCGAAACCTGGCGGTGACAAAATGGCTGCGATGGATCATAGCAAAATGGCAATGCCGAAGGGTGGAAAGATGCAGTCCGCCGATGCAAGTGGGCATAAACATGAAACAACAACCTCCGAAGCCTCCGCTGAAACAATTCCTATGCCGGAGACTCCCGAAGGCGTCTGGAAAGCAATCCAGGCGTATCACGGCGAATTGGAGTCCGCGGTGAATGCCAAGAAGTTTAAGGAGGCTCAATCTGGCGCGAAGACGATTGGCGCGCTGGCCAAAAAGTTGGCTGAGGTTGCTCCCGCCGACCGCAAGCCCGTCGTCGAGAGCGGCGTCACCAAAATCAATCAGGCGCTCGACGAATTAAAAGGTTCAGCGGAAACTGGAAGCGATTCGGTCATGAAAACGCGCTTTAAGGAATTTGAACAAGCCCTGGAGCAACTCGAACAACAAACAAGGAAACAGTAACGAAAGGAAAAGTATGCCACACGCAAAATATGAACACTGCATTAACTCATGTAACGAATGCGTCACCGCCTGCGAACATTGCGCGGCATCTTGTTTGCACGAACAAGACATCAAAATGATGGCGCGGTGCATCGGACTTGACCGCGACTGCGCGGATATTTGCAGCCTGGCCGTCCGATTCATGTCACGCGACTCGCAGTCCGCCGCGAAAATCTGCGCGTTGTGCGCTGAGATTTGTCAGGCGTGTGGCGATGAATGCGCTAAACACGAGAAGATGGAGCATTGCCGCCAGTGCGCTGAAACCTGTCACAAGTGCGCTGATGAATGTCAGAAAATGGCGGCTGCCAAATCCGGCGAACGCAAAAGCTAAACAAATCATAAGTGTGCTGGCAGCGTCCTTCGTCGTCAGCCTTCCGAGCTGCAAGTAAATCCACTAAAAGAAAGAAACAAAACCATGAAGAAGAATGAATCCAGCCAAACGGGCCGCCACTCACAGGCTCACAGTCACGCACTCAAACCTCAAAACTAATCACCATGAAAAACTTATCTGTCAACCTCGTCGTCGTCTCCGTCCTCCTCGCACTTCTAGCCAGTTGCAGCAAGCCTGGCGGTGATCCAATGACGGCAAGTCTTCGGTCACTCAAAAACGAAAAATTTGAAATGAGCTTTCTCAGTCAGATGATTCAGCATCATCGCGGCGCCATCGAGATGGCGAAGATGGTGGCCAGTCGCACGCAACGCCCGGAACTAAACCAACTCGCGGTCAGCATCATCGTGGCGCAAGAGCAGGAGATCGGTGAACTCACTCAATGGCACAAGGGCTGGCACAAAACGGATGCCGACTCCATGGCTGGCGAACATGCCGGAATGAAAATGGAAGGGATGCCAAAGGTTGAGGCGGCTAAAGACGCCGAGTTCGACAAAATGTTTCTCGAAATGATGATCAAACATCACGAAGTCGCGGTGCAAATGTCGGGGCTGGTCAAAGAGAGGAGCACCCGTCCCGAACTGCTCCAGTTCGCCGAGAAGGTGATCAAGGATCAAACGGCAGAAATCGAGCAGATGAAAGGCTGGCAGACAGCCTGGTTCAAGAAATAGTTCATCCGAAGCAAAATGACCCCGCGTCATCAACCAAGAAAGAACCAATACATGAAGAAGAATGAATCCAGCCAAACGTGCCGCCACTCACAGGCGGATAATCACGTTCATAAAGTTCACTTGTCCTGCCACGCGCCGGAGGCGAAGGCGGTGTTCGTCGCCGGCACCTTCAACGATTGGAAGCCGGACGCCGCACCACTGCACCACCACCTGCCGAAGGGCGAGTGGACCGGCACGGTGCCGCTCCCACCCGGCCGCCACGAATATAAATTCGTGGTGGATGGGCAATGGTGCTGCGAACCGGGCACCCCAGACGAATCCCGCGACGATCCCAATTGCTGCGCGAATTCGTTCGGCACGATGAACCGCGTATTGGAAGTGAGTTGAGTAAGGGCGACACCGAAGCCAAACCTCCGTGTGGGCCGCGTTGGTGCCTCAATCCCTTTGCATGAGCAGCAAATCAATCAAACGAAAAAAGCAAAAAGAGTTTGGCGTCATCGGTCTGGGCCGCATGGGCGGGGACTTGGCTGTCCAAGCCATCGAAAAAGGCTGGCGCGTGGCCGGCTACAATCGCGGCTCGGAACGAACGCGTGCCTTGGCCAGGAAAGGGCTGGTGGCCGCGTCGTCTCTGGCGGAGTTGGTCGGCGAGTTACGACCACCGCGCATCGTCCTGATTTACGTGCCGCACGGCGATCCCACCCGCCAAATGATCGCCAAATTGAAGGGCTGTTTGCAGAAAGGCGATGTGGTGTGCGACGGCGGCAATTCCAAATGGACCGACTCCCTCCAGCATTACGTTGAACTGAATCGCGACGGTATCTCGTTTCTCGACATCGGCACCAGCGGCGGCGTGGACGGCGCGCGGCATGGCGCCTGTTTCATGGTCGGCGGCGACCAGGAGGCTTTTGCCAAGGTCGAGCCGGTGTTGCGCGATCTGGCCGTGCCGGAAGGAGTGATTCACGCGGGGCCGCCAGGCGCCGGCCATTTCGTGAAGCTGATCCACAACGCGATCGAGTTCGGGATGGTGCAGGCGATGGCCGAAGGGGTCGATCTGCTGACGCGTTCAGATTACAAACTCGATTTGCCCGCCCTGTTTCACACCTGGAATCGTGGGTCGGTGATTCGCAGTTGGCTGGTCGAATTGATGGAGCGCGGCTTGCGCGAAAACAAACTCGACGAACTCAGCAGCTATGTCGAAGACACGCGCGAGGTGAAATGGGCCGTCGAATACGCCCTGGAAAAGGAAGCGTGGATTCCGGTCATTGCCCAGACGGAACTGGCTTTCTACCGCTACCGCGATGCGGACAGCGTCGCCGGCAAGGCCGTCGCCCTGCTGCGCCACGGTTTCGGCGGTCATCCGCTTCACAAGAAATCGGAGAAACCCGGAAGGAAGGGAACTGTGAAATGAAAGCCACTGTGCAACCTCTGAATGGGCGCCGCGCGCTGGTCACGGGCGCGAGTTCCGGCATCGGCGAAGTGGTGGCGCGGCGTCTGGCCGCGGCGGGCGCGGCGGTGATTGTCAATTATCGGTCGCATCCGAAGGAAGCCAAAAAGATCGTCGCCGAAATCAAATCCGCCGGTGGCCAGGCTATCGCGGTCCATGCGGACATGAGCAAGGAGCGAGAAATTAAGGCCATGTTTGCCAGGATGTTTCGGGAGTTTGGCGCGATTGATATCCTGGTCAACAACGCCGGCATCGAGAACAAAAGCCCCTTCCTCAAAATGCCCGTTAAGGATTGGGACCGGGTGATGGCGGTGAACCTGCGCGGCGTGTTTCTCTGCTCGCAACTGGCGGCGCGGCGCATGGTGAAGAACGGCGGCGGGGTCATCATCAATATTTCCTCCGTCCATCAAATTATTCCGTGGGGCGGTTATGCTCATTACTGCGCGTCGAAGAGCGGCCTGGACCTGTTGATGAAAACGATGGCGCTGGAGTTGGCGGAGAAAAAAGTGCGGGTGAACAACGTCGCGCCGGGCGCCATCGCTACGCCCATGAACAAGGCGTGGCTGCACGACCCAGCCAGGCGCAAGCAGGTGTTGGCGCTGATTCCATCGCGTCGCATCGGCGAGCCGGAAGAAGTGGCGGGAGCGGTTTTGTATCTGGTGAGCGACGAAGCGGCCTACGTGACCGGCACGACGCTCCTCATTGATGGCGGGATGACCTTGTATTCCAGTTTTCTCCGACAGGCTTAGCTGGGAATCCATTTGAAGCTATGAACAAAAACTCCATCGCCTTCGGCGCACCGGGCATTGAGCCACGCTGGACTTCCAGTGCCAAGGACGGCATCGGCACGGCGTATCACAGTGCGTCCTGCATTTGGTTCACGCTCAGCCACGGCATCATCAACGAGATTTATTTTCCGCATGTAGATTCGCCAAACACGCGCGACCTGCAATTTCTCATCACGGATGGCGAGACGTTCTGCCACGAGGAACGGCGCGACATGGAACACAAAACCGAATACCCGGAGGAAAATGCGTTGTTCTACCGCCTCACCAACTCCGACCGCGAGAACCGCTATCATCTCGTCAAAGAAATCGTCGTTGATCCGCACTCGTCGGTTCTGCTGATGCACACGCGGCTGGAAATCCTGGACCCGAAGCTGCGCGGCAAACTGCATCTTTACGCTCTGCTCGCCCCACACATGAAGGGCACGGGCAAGAACAACTCGGCCTGGTGGTGTGGAATGGATGGCCGGAAGCTCTTCGACGTGCAACGGGAGGACATTGATATGTCGTTCGGTTGCACGCCCGATTTCACGCGGCGCTCCGTCGGCTACGTCGGGTTCAGCGATGGCTGGCAGGACTTGATGGACAACTTCAAAATGGATTGGGAATTCGACGAGGCCGTGGATGGCAACATCGCTTTGATCGGGGAGATTGATTTATCGAACGGACTGGAGTTCACGCTGGGCGTGGGCTTCGGGCGCACTCGGCACAGCGCTTCAGCCCACCTTCTGCAAGCGTTCGCCACTCCTTTCTCGGACCAGCGCGAGAAATATATCAGCCAATGGCAGCGCACTCGTGCCGAGGTCGATTTGAGCACGCACACCAAAGACGGCGGGTCGATGATGCGCTTGAGCCAGTGCCTGTTGCTCGCGCATGAAGACAAGACGTTCCAGGGTGCCTTCGTGGCGTCGCTGAGCATTCCGTGGGGCGATACGAAGGACGACAGCGATCGCGGCGGGTATCATCTGGTCTGGACGCGCGACATGGTGCAAACCGCCACGGCGCTGTTGGCCTGCGGGCAAACAGAGTCGCCCTTGCGTGCGCTGATCTGGCTGGCGTGTGTCCAGGAAGCCGACGGCAGCTTGCCTCAAAATAGCTCTATTGCTGGCGACGCTCACTTGAAAGGAATTCAACTGGATGAAGTGGCCGTGCCGATTCTGCTCGCCTGGCGATTGCAGGAGGCGGACGCCCTCCGGCAATTCAATCCCTGGACGCTGGTTTCGCGCGCGGCGCGTTATTTGATTCTGCACGGGCCGGTGACAGCGCAGGAACGTTGGGAGGAGAATTCCGGTTACTCACCTTCGACGCTGGCGATAATCATCGCGAGCTTGGTGTGCGCGGCGGAATTTGCGCGCGCCAGAAAGGACCAACTCGCTACGGACTTCCTGCTCGATTACGCGGACTGGCTTTCGTCGCACCTGGAAGAATGGATGGTCACCAGTCGCGGCGAACTCGTGAAGGGCAAACCGCGACACTACGTCCGCATCACGCCCGCCGATCCGAAACAAGCCGTGGCTTCGCCTGACCCGGATGCAGCCGAGATTTTTCTAGCCAACGGCGGCGGCAAACATCCTGCACGCAACATCGTCGGCGGCGATTTTCTCCAGCTTGTGCGGCTGGGAGTTCGTGCTGCGGATGACCCGCTGATCGTCGATTCGCTCGCGGTGATTGATCAGGTGCTCAAACGCGATCTGCCGCAAGGGCCGTGTTGGCGGCGCTACAATCACGATGGCTATGGCCAGAAGTTCGACGGCAGCGCCTACAATGGGACGGGTGAAGGTCGCTGCTGGCCGATTCTCACGGGCGAACGCGCCCACTACGAACTGGCTGCCGGACGCGATTCGTTGCCGTTCATCGAAGCGCTGGAAAAATTCGCCAACGAGGGCGGCATGTTGCCGGAACAACTCTGGGACGCAGACGATTTGCCGGAGGGAAGGATGAAGCGCGGTGGACCGACCGGCTCGGCCATGCCGCTGTGTTGGGCGCACGCGGAGTATGTAACCCTGGTGCGCAGTCACAAAGAGGGGGTTTGTTTTGACCGCATCGAGCCGGTTCATCAGCGCTACGCCAAGGCCAAGACGGGCAGCAAGTTTGAAATGTGGACGCTTGCTCACCAGCCGCAGCGGATCACTCAAGGGAAAACGCTGCGCATCATCACCGAAAAAGAGGCGGCGATTCATTGGAGCATTGATGGCTGGACGACGGCGAATGACCTGGAAACGCGTGATGCGGGATTCGGATGCTGGTTTGGAGATTTGTCATCGGACCAACTCAAGCCCGGCGCCCGCATCGTCTTTACATTTCGGTGGGAAGAGGGATGGGAGGGAAAAGATTTCCAGGTCGAGATTGCTGCGTTGGATCAACACCCAAAAACAGTATGAACAAAACGGCAGCAGTGGCCAGAGCCTTCTCTCTGCAAAATGACCGAAAACAACAACAAACCATGAAACCAGAACCACAAAACACCGAAAAGGATTTCGGCAAAGATCTGAAAGCGTTTGAACAACTCCCCGCCAAAACCAAGGAGTTAGAACTTCTCAAGGACCAAGCGGAGAAGGCGACCGGCCAGGAAGGCATTGCCCTCAATAAAATGATTCGGGACAAATCCGAGCAAGGGTCTCCACGCCTGTCTGGATCGCAGTTATGACACCGCTGAACCAACGTGCCAATGTCGAAACGAACTATTAAGCGCGTGATTCGCCAGTGTTTCGACCCGTTCATTCGGCTGGCGATGCCCATCGGCGATTTTCAGCGGCTGCTGCTTGAGCCCGCTGGACTCTGCGAAGGGGAACAGGTGCTGGATGTCGGCTGCGGCACTGGCGCACTGGCGGTCCTCACCAAACGACTGCATCCGCATACTGATGTGTTTGGCATCGACTGGGACGCAGACGCGCTGGACATCGCGAAAGTCAGGGCCGCGCGGACCGGCGTGGTTGTCACCTTCCAACAAGGGACGAGTGCCAAACTTCCTTTTCCCGACGCCAGCCTCGACCACGCTTTCTCCACGTTTGTCTTTCACCATCTGAACCGGGAACAGAAACAGCAAACTTTGCGGGAAATTATCCGTGTGCTTCGGCCCGGCGGCGCATTGCACATCGCGGACTTTGGCCGCCCGCAGAATTGGCTGATGCGCCTGGCGCTCGTCTGGATACGCCTTTCGCATCGTCTCGCGACTATTTCCGACAACGTCAGTGGCGCGCTCCCACAATTCGTTCGCACTGCCGGCTTTGAACAGACCGAAGAGACGGCTCGTTTAGCGAGTGTGTTCGGGACTGTTTGCGCGTGGCAGGGACGAAAGCCGGCGACAGTTCGCATGGGATGCCGGCTCCACTCGGTTGAGAGTGGCCGAAGCGGCGTGAGCACCCGAATCCAATCAGGGAAGATTGCATGAGTAACAAAACAACCAAGCGAACAAGTAAAAAGGAGTTCAGCGTCATCGGGCTAGGCCGCACGGGCTGTGGCTTGGCTCTCCAGGCCATGCCCATCGTCACATGTGCCTTCCTGCTGGGATGCATGAGCACAACACCTATGAAACAGAGATCGGTTCATATTGAAGTAGGCGAGGAATTCATTCCATCGGGCGAGGCGGATCAGATAGACCAAATCGTCACGATTGATCGGGAAGTTCAGGAACATGTCGATCGCAAGCTTACACCAGTTCCGCGCGGCCAGCATCCGAAGCAGCATGGCTGTGTTCGAGCCGATTTTGTAGTCGATCCAAACCTGCCGGCAAACCTGAGACATGGCGTTTTCTCTGAGCCGCGTTCTTATCATGCCTTCATACGCTTTTCGAATGGCAAACAGCTCGATGATCGCCTGCCCGATGCCCATGGGATGGCTGTTAAATTACTCGGCGTCGAAGGCGAAAAGGTTCTTGCTGCCGCAAATCACACGCAGACCCAGGATTTTATCATGATCGACCACCCGGTTTTCTTTGTCAGGAACGTCGCCGATTATGTCCCACTCATGGAGGATTTCCGCAGGCTTTCCATGGGCAATATCTTCAGCAAGAGTGCGACTGGATTGAAGTTTCTGTTTTCGCCAGATTACAAGCACCGCATCCTGCGCAAGACGGGAGCAAAGAGGCCGGATAGTCCGCTCGCAATTCGGTATTGGAGCACGACGCCGTCGAAGCTCGGGCCTTTAGCCATGAAGTTTTCCGTGCGTCCCGATTTGACCGGAGTTCGTCCTGCGGCCAGATTGGATTCCAAGGACAAACTCCGACTCGCGATGTCGGAGCACCTAATGTTACACGAGGCTCGCTTCGATTTTCTCGTTCAGATTCAGATCGATCCCGTAGCCATGCCTGTGGAAGACCCCACTGTGCCTTGGGATGAAACCGCGTCACCCTACATCAAAGTGGCTAGTATCAGGATTCCAGTGCAGTCCTTTGAGTCCAAAGACCAGATGGCTTTCGGTGAGAATCTATCGTTTACGCCTTGGCACTCATTGCTCGACCATCGTCCATTGGGGGGAATCAATCGAACGCGCAAAGAAGTTTACGCCGCAATTGCTGCCCGGCGGCACGAATTGAACGGAGTTCCGATGCGGGAACCAGAGGACAAATAGGAATATATGCCTTTACGACAATCCGCTACCGGTTTGACGAGATCGCCGACCTCGCGCGGCTGGCGAAGAAATGAAACGCACCCTCCATTGCCGGCCTTATTGCCAGCAATGGACAACCAATTATGAAACCCATCCACGCTCTTTCGATTTTCATTGCGGCCGCCTTGGCCGGCTGCGTGAGCACGCCTCCGCCCCCGGATTCGTCCGCGTCGCACCCCGCCAACCCGCAAGGAACCGCCTCGCCCGTGCCGCCGATGCAGCCGGACCTGCTCACCCTCACGAACCTGGTGATGCTGAAACCCTCCACCAACGCCCCGCTGGAACATCAACACGGTCACGGCCAGCAGGCGAAGCCCAAGACGGAGGAAAAGAAATGACTGCGCTGATGAAACGGGTGGGGTGGCTGGCGGTATTGCCGTTCGCGTTCGCGGGCTGCATCAGTCCGAATCCGAACGCAGCCTTTGAAGACGTGGGCAAGCACGTCTCGACTCGCACAGGCCAAGAAGTCCGCTGGATGCAAGATGACGCGGCGCGCGAAGAAATCGAGAAGGCGGTCGAGGTGCTCCTGCAAACCAATCTCACGGCGCAGTCGGCCGTGGCCATCGCGCTGCTCAACAACCGCACGCTGCAAGCGGAGTTCGAGTCCATCGGCATTTCGCAGGCGGAACTGGCGCAGGCATCGCGTTTGAAGAACCCGGAACTCGCAACGAGCTGGCGATTGCCGACGCACGCACCCACGGTCCTCAACGCCGAGTTTGGGCTAGCAGGGGATTTCATTGACCTGCTCATGCTGCCAGCGCGGAAGAAAATCGCGGCGCGCAACCTCGCGGCAACCAAGCTGCGCGTCGCCCACGAAGTCCTGCGGCTGGCAAACGAAACCCAGACTGCGTTCTACACGGCGCAGGCGCGGCAGCAGTTGACCAACCGGCTGGCCATCATCGTCGAGATCAACGAAGCCGCCGCTGACATTGCCAAACGCCAGCATGACGCAGGCAATATCAATAATCTCGAACTGCATAACCAGCAGGCCGCCTATGCCCAGGCACGCCTCGACCTGGCGAGGGCCGAGGCGCAAGTCCGCTCCCACCGCGAGAAACTCAACCGCCTGCTCAGTCTGTGGGGCAGGCAGACGACCTGGCAGACCGCCGATGAACTGCCGCCGCTTCCCGGCAAGGAACTGCCGTTGGAAAATCTCGAAGCCCTTGCGGTCAGCCGCCGGCTCGATTTGGCGGCGGCACGCGGCGAAGTGCTGGCCGTCGCGAGCGCCTTGAAGTTGAAGCAAAACTTCCGCTATCTCCCCGGCGCGACCCTGGGCGTAAATGCCGAGCACGACCTCGACCATTCGTGGGTTGTCGGCCCGACGCTCGCAGTGGAATTGCCGCTGTTCGACCAGGGGCAGGCCAGCGTGGCCAGGCTGGCAGCGGAATATCGCCGATCACAACGAAACTTCGAGGCGCTCGCGGTCAACATCCGTTCCGAAGTGCGCGAGGCCCGTGATTCGCTCATCGCCGCCCGCGATGCCGCCGAATACTTCGCCAAGATTCTCCTGCCGCAACGCCAGCGCATCCTTCGGGAGACACTGCTGCAATACAACGCGATGCAGAAGTCGAGCTTTGAACTGCTCGCGGCCAAGGAACGCGAACAAGCGGCCGAGCGCGAGGCCATCGAAGCGTTGCGCGATTATTGGATTGCCCGCGCCGAGTTGGAGCATGCCGTGGGCGGCAGCCTGACTCGCGCAATCCCGCCCCTGACCTCGCCCGCGCCGCACGCAAGGCCGGCCGCACGCAAAGACAATCATCAGGAGCACAAGCATTGATTTCCCAAACCAAGACACAGCTATGAATCGTCGCAACTTCTTCACCGGAGCCGCCGCTGCCGCTGGCGGTGCGCTGGCCGCCCGCATGGTGCCCACTGCCCAGGCCGCTGAACCTGCCAAAAAGCCCGTCAGTTCCGGCCAGACCTCGCCCTTCATTCCTCCGGCGGATTGGAAAGGCTATCAGCCTGTCATCACGCCCAACGGCCTGACGTTGCCGTGGAAGCTGGTCAATGGCGTGAAGGTGTTTCATCTGATTGCCGAGCCGGTGACGCATGAGTTTGCCCCCGGACTCGTCGCGGAATGCTGGGGCTACAGCGGTCGCGTCCATGGGCCGACCATCGAGGCCGTCGAGGGCGACCACGTTCGCATCTACGTCACCAACCGCCTCTCCGCGCCGACGAGCGTTCACTGGCATGGCGTGCTTTTGCCCAGCGGCATGGACGGCGTGGGCGGCGTGTCGCAGAAGGCGATTCAGCCGGGCGAGACGTTCAAATACGAGTTCACCCTCAAGCAGCACGGCACGCTCATGTATCACTCGCACCACGACGAGATGACGCAGATGCAACTCGGCATGATGGGATTGTTCATCATTCACCCGAAGAATCCTCCGAAGCCGCCCGACCGCGATTACGCCCTCCTGTTGAGCGAGTGGAAAATCGAAGTCGGTGCCCGCCGTCCTGACCCGAGCGAGATGACGGACTTCAACGTGTTCACCATGAACGGGCGCAGCTTCCCCGGCACACAGCCGTTGTTTGCCAAGGCTGGCGACCGCGTCCGCATCCGCATCGGCAATCTCAGCACGATGAGTCATCACGCGATTCATCTGCACGGCCACAACTTCAAAATCGTCGCGACCGACGGCGGTGAAATTCCCGAAGCGGGCCAGTGGCCGGAGACCACCACGCTCATGCCGACCGGCAGCACGCGCACGGTGGAGTTCACTGCCATCGAGGGCGATTGGGTGCTGCACTGCCACATGCTCCATCATGTGATGACGCAGATGGGGCATAATTTCGGCAACATGATCGGCATCAACACCGAGGGCCTGAACCAGAAACTCCGCAAGCTCATCCCCGGCTACATGGTGATGGGCCGGGACGGCATGGGCGACATGGGTGAAATGGGCATGACTGTCCCGCCCAACTCGCTGCCCATGGTTGGCGCTCCCGGCCAGCACGACTACATCACGATGGGCGGCATGTTCACGATTGTGAAGGTGCGCAAGGAACTGCCCGCCGACGGCTCCGATCCCGGCTGGTATAAAAGTCCGCCCGGCACGCTCGCAGAACTTGCTCCTGAAGCTGATCTGAAACGCGACGGCATCGAACTGCCGAAGGACTTGAAGAAGGCCGCCGCCCTCCGCACGCCGGTCAAGGGCGAAGTCTGGTGCGGCGCGCCGCCTGCCAGGCCGCCTTTGCTGGCGAACAACCAGGTCACAGCGCGAATCAAAGTTCAGTGACCATGGAAGGAACGAGCGAGGCGACCATCTGAATCTCACGACCAGACAAACCAAAACAAAGAAAAGGAAAGACCTATGAAAACACAACGAAGCGAAGTGCGAACGCTAATCGGAATCCTCGTCATCGCCGGCCTTTGGTTGCCGATGGCCGACGGTTGCCACAAACACGCCAAAGCCCTGGCAGCGGAACCGGCGGCAAAGGCCAAACCCTACCCGCTCGACAAATGCGTTGTCTCCGATGAGAAGCTTGGTGCCCACGGCAAGCCCTACGTCTTCACCCACGAAGGGCAAGAAATCAAACTGTGCTGCAAGGACTGCTTGAAGGACTTCAAGGCGGACCCGGCCAAACACCTCAAGAAGATCGAGGACGCGAACAAGGGCAAAAAGTAGCCCGCCTGCGCTAGGTCGTGGCCGGTCGCCATCATCATTGAACCGACCGGCCCGCCTCGCCATCGGCCACGACGCGGGACGATTGCGCCGATGAACCTGGCAAATTGCGAATTTGCTAAAAGGTTTGCGGGACTTCATCAGGTATGGCGTATTACGGTCGTCGCGTGGCAGAAGCCGCGCGGCACAAGCAAAGCTCGTGGCATCCTGAAATGCGTTTTCATCAAACAACCCTGCGTCCGTTGCTCCGCTCGCTGGCGGCACTGACACTGGTGTTGTTTGTGGCGGCCCAGGCGGCGTGTTTCGCGCATTGCTACTTCTGCGGCGGGCACGGGAGTGAGGCTGGTCCATCGTGCCACGGCGTAGGAGCAGCCGAGGCGTCGCACCATGAACCTCATTCGCCAGCGCCCTCCGACCCCGCGACTTCCGTCGCCTGCGTCACGCTGAAGACACTTGTGGCCGGTGGCGATGCCTACACACTGGTCGCGCCTGTCCTCCAGCCCGTTGACTTCCTCGCCCCGTCCTCGCTGGTGTTGAACGCTCCCGAGGCCGAACTGGATGCCGCTTTCCGCCGCCAAGCCAAAACCCGCGACTGGGTATTCACGCCCGAAGTGTGTCTTGGCCCGGCGTTCCGCAGCCTCGCTCCGCCCGTGGTTTCCTGACGTGAGTGTGCGGCCTTGAGTCGCTCTCCTCCACGTCGTCTTCGTGTCTCCCGCTCGACTTTGTTGAGGGGAGAGTCCCTGTCCCGATTCGTTGTCCCAATTCCAGTTTGTCAATTTGTGAAGCCTGCTCTGCTCATCCCGTCCGTCCGTGGCGGACTCAACTTGGCCCCAACAGTGGCGCTGGTGCTCCTGCTTATGGCCGCCGCCCCGGCGTCAGCCGCTGTCGTCGAGTATGACCTGACCGTGGCCGAGCAACGTCTGGCCCCCGCCGGCAAGGAGGTGCGCGGGTTGACCATCAACGGCGGCATCCCTGGCCCCACACTGCGTTTCAGCGAAGGTGACGTGGCGCGCATCCGGGTTCGCAACCAGCTTCAGAAGGAAACCACTTCCATTCACTGGCACGGCCTGTTGCTGCCGAATGCGCAGGATGGCGTGCCGTATCTGACCACGCCGCCCATCCTGCCGGGGGCCACCCACACCTTCGAGTTCCCGCTCACGCACGCCGGCACCTACTGGTATCATTCGCACACCGGATTGCAGGAGCAGCGGGGTGTCTATGGCTCCATCGTGGTGGAACCGAAGGGCGGCGAACCCCAGCGGGCCGACCGTGAACATGTGCTCGTGCTGTCCGACTGGACGAACGAGAACCCGCAGGAGGTGATGCGAACGCTCATGCGCGGCAGCGAGTATTACGCTGTGCGCAAGGGCAACTTGCAGTCCCTCTCCGGAGCCATTCGCACCGGGGCGCTCCGTGAATACCTCGACCGGGAAAAGTCGCGGCTCCCCTCGATGGACATTTCGGATGTGGCGTATGATGCCTTCCTCATCAATGGTCAGCGTCGTTCCACCCTGGCCGCCCGACCCGGCGAAACCGTGCGTCTGCGCGTCATCAATGCGGGGGCTTCCAGCTACTTCCACCTCCAGTCCGCCACTGGCCCGCTGACCATCGTGGCGGCTGATGGCCCGGCGGTGAAGCCCATCAAAGTCAACCGCCTCTTCATGGGCATGGGCGAAACTTACGACGTGTTGGTCACCCTGCCGCCGGCTGGGGCCTGGGAGGTGCGGGCCTCCGCGCACGACGGTTCCGGCCACGCGTCGGTGCTGCTGGGCGAGGGCAAGGAGCACGCCGCTCCCGATGTGCCCAAGCCGGACCTCTACCGGATGGATGAAACCCTGCTGGCCGCCATCAGCGACGCCGAGGAATCGGGCAAGCTGACGGACGAGGCCGCGCTGGCAGCCGAGAACCTGCGTCCGCTCTCGCCGTATCGCCGCCTCGAAGCTCTCGCGCTCACAACGCTCCCGACCACGAACGCGCCCCGCACGCTCACCCTGCGCCTGACCGGTGACATGCAGCGTTACATCTGGTCCATCAACGGCAAGACCCTCAAGGAGGACAGCACCATCCCCATCCGGCGCGGCGAGGTGCTGCGGCTGGAACTCATCAACGACACGATGATGCACCACCCGATGCACCTCCACGGGCATTTCTTCCGCCTGTTGGAAGGCAAGGGCGCGCTCTCTCCGCTCAAGCACACGGTGGACGTGCCGCCGATGGGCAAGCGCACCATCGAGTTCCTCGCCAACGAGGAGCGCGACTGGTTCTTTCACTGCCACCTGCTCTACCACATGGAGGCTGGGATGGCGCGGGTGTTCAGTTATCAGGAACAAGGCCCGAAGCACCAGGTCAACCTTGGGCCGGAGAGCCTCGACCCGTATTACTTCATGCTCGAAGGCTCGCTCCAGACGCACATGAGCGCAGGCATGGCGACGGTTCAAAATTCCCGCAACAACTTCAATGCGCTGTGGGATGTCGCCTGGGGCAGCACGGCGAAACCCTACCCCCACGGCCAGCCTGCTGAGTATGAAGTGGACCTGACCTACTCCCGCTACTTCAACCCCAACCTGTCCGCCTTCGGAGGCCTGCGGTTGACGAACTACGACACTTCGAGGGACCGGGGCATCTTCGGCCTCTACTATCGCTTCCCTTACCTGATTCAAGGCGAAGTGCTGGTGGACACGGAGGCAGACGTGCGCTTGCGGCTGGGCAAGACCTTTCAAATCACCAGCCGCTTCTCCGTGTTCGCCGAGGGCGAATACGACACGAACACGCGCTGGGAGTGGACCTCGGGCGCGAAGTATTTCCTGAGCAAGCGCTGGTCCCTTATCGGCCAGTATCACTCCGACCACGGCCTGGGGGCCGGCCTGAACTTTCGCTTCTGACCCTTTCGCGGCGGGGTTCCGCCGCGCGAACCAACGCAAACACAAACAAACACGAACCATGAAACAAACACTCCGCCTCCTCACCGTCAGCACCGTCGCGGCGCTGCTCGCCGCCTGCGCCTCCACCGAGTCCGCCGCCGCTGCCGGTGCAAAAGCCTATCCGCTGAAGGTCTGCATCGTCACCGACAACGAGCTCGGCTCCATGGGCACGCCCGTCACGCTCGTGCATGAAGGCCAGACCGTGAAGTTCTGCTGCAAGCCCTGCGTGAAGAAGTTCAACGCCGAGCCGCAGAAATACCTCGCGAAACTCAAGTAAGTTCAGCCGCCGAAATCCAGCGCGCTGGCACGACGCAAGACATGAAAGATCCCAGTCATCCAAGCCTCGAATCAGAGCTGGCCGAGTTCAAGGCGGCGCTGGACGAGCACGCCATCGTCGCCATCACGGACAAGCAGGGCAAAATCACCTACGTCAACGACAAGTTCTGCGCCATCTCGAAGTATTCACGCGAGGAATTGCTGGGGCAGGACCACCGCCTCATCAACTCCGGTCACCATTCCAAGGAGTTCATGCGCGAGCTGTGGGCGACGATTGGGCGCGGACAGGTGTGGCGCGGCGAAATCAAGAACCGGGCGAGGGATGGTTCGCACTACTGGGTGGACACGACCATTGTTCCCTTTCTCGACGCTGCGGGCAAACCCCGCCAATATATCGCGATTCGCGCCGACATCACGGAGCGGAAACGGATGGAAGTGGTCCTGCGCGAAAGCGAGCAGCGCACGCGCGCCATCGTCGAAACCGCCGCCGAGGGCATCATCACGGTTGACGAGCGCGGCCTGGTGGAGTCCCTGAACTCGGCGGCGTGCCGTATGTTCGGGTATCAGCCGGAGGAGGTCGTCGGGCGCAACGTGAGCCTGCTCATGCCGCCGCCGCATCGCGAGCACCATGACGGCTATCTGGCCGATTACCTCCGCACCGGGCTGGCGAAGATCATCGGGACCGGTCGGGAGCTGGAGGGCCAGCGCAAGGATGGCACCGTGTTTCCGATGGAGTTGTCGGTGGGCGAAGTCCGGCTCGGCGACCGGCGGCTGTTCACGGGATTGATCCGGGACATCTCCGAGCGCCGGGGGCTGGAGCAGGCGGTGGCGACGGCGGGTGAACAAGAGCGGACGCGCATCGCGCGGGAGTTGCACGACGGGCTTGGCCAGCAAATCGGCGGGCTGCTCTTCATGATGAAGGGGCTGCACCAAGACTTGCAGTCCGCGAAAGTGGGCCAGGCCAAAATCGTCGGCCAGCTCTGCACCGAACTCGGCACCGCGCTCGCCCTGGCCCGCAACCTTGCACATGAGCTATACGCCGTGGCCCCCACGCCGGAAGGACTGGTGGAGGCGCTGGAAAGCCTGGCCGAACGGGTCAATGCCGACCGCCGCATTGAGTGCGCTTTTCCGGGGGAGAAGTCGGTGTTGGTGCCGAACCAGGCGGCGGCGAGCCATCTCTACCGCATCGCGCAGGAGGCCACGCACAACGCGCTCAAGCACAGCCACGCCACCCGCATTGACATCGAACTGCGGTGCTCCCCTCCCGGTCTGGAATTGAGAGTGTGCGACAACGGCGTCGGTTTTTCGACCGGCCCGGCGGCACGCGGACTCGGCCTGCGCACGATGGAACAGCGCACGCGATTGATGGGTGGACGATTGAAAGTGCAATCGCATCCCGACGGCGGCGTCCAGGTGCTTTGTGCCGTGCCGAGAGCGGTCGTCGAAAGGGTCAATGCCGGATGATGCCGCGAACCAGAACGCGCCCTGTCTGAGCGCCGACACGCCATGCCACGCAAAGAGCCAGCAACCAACCCAGCCCGGCGGAAGAAGATTCTGCTGGTGGACGACCATCCCCTGATGCGGCGCGGCCAGGCCGACCTGCTGCATCGTGAATCGGATTTCGCCGTGTGCGGCGAGGCGGGCACGGCGCGCGAGGCAATGGAGGCGATTGCGAAATTGAAGCCGGACTTGGTCGTGGTGGACATGAGCCTGCCGGACAAGGACGGTCTGGAACTCATCAAGGACATTCAGGCGCTCCATCCGGGACTGCCCGTGCTGGCCATGTCCATGCAGGACGAGTCGCTTTACGCGCCGCGTGTCCTGCGGGCCGGCGGACGCGGCTACGTGATGAAGCAGGAGGGACCGGAGCTGCTCGCGGCGGCCATCCGCACCGTGTTGAGCGGCCAGGTCGCGCTCAGTCCGCGCATGGCGGCGAAGATTCTGGAGACGATGGTCGGCCCGGCGGGACAGACCACCGGCGGGCCGGAGGCCAAGCTGACCGACCGTGAGCTGGAGGTCTTGCGGCTCTTCGGCGAAGGCTGGGGCACGGATGAAATTGCCGGGCGTCTCCACCTCAGCCCGAAGACCGTAGACGTGCATCGGGGACACATCAAAGAGAAGCTCGGCCTGAAAACGACACCTGAGTTCACCCGGTTCGCCATCCGCTGGGTTGCCTCACAAGGCGGACCGAAGACCTGACAGCGCCTCGTTCGGGTAGTCATTCGTCTGCGGTGCGCCTCCACATCGGGTGCGCGCTTCTGGCTATGGAGAAATCCTCCTCCACCGCTCACCCTTGGCATCCGCTTCGGCGGCGGCCCTGTCGGAGGCCGGTGAAGACCTTAGGGACGTGAGCCGCGTTCCTCCTAGCCTTCAGGGCATGACGGAGACTTCAAATCAGCCGTGTGTCTGCCCCCGGCGCATAAGCCTTTCCCTTATTGGCTGCGACAACACAGCCCTATGCGCGGACGGCTTTCCTGCCAATGGCCCCGGCGTTCAGGACGAGGATAATGACACCCGTAAATGAAAGTGCAGGCCCAACGAAGTTCAACCAGTCCGGCAGGCGGACGCGCGCGAAGCGCCAAGCCTAGCCGCCAGCTCACGCCGCTGGCCGGAATCAGGAGCCGGGTGCTCGTGGTTGAGGACCATCCGCTCATGCGCCGCAGCCTCGTGGAAGCCATCGAGCGCGAGACGGATCTAACGGTGTGCGGCCAGGCGGAGGACGCGCAGCAGGCTTTTGCCGCCGTGGTTTCCGTGCAGCCGGACCTCGTGCTCACCGACATCCAGCTCAAGTCGTCCAGCGGCCTGGACTTCATCAAGGCCGTCCACGCGCATGCCCCGGCGCTGCCCGTCGTTGCCATGACGATGTTTGACGTGCGGCGCACTGAACGCCTCGCCCGTGCGGCAGGCGCGTCGGCGTTCGTCGCCAAGCAGGATGGGCCGGGAAGACTGATTGAGGTCGTCCGCGCATCGCTGAAGAACCGGAAGCCGCAGCCCGAACCAGGTGAATCAGAGGATGCGTAGGCTGAATCAGCACGAACAGATTTCGGAGCACCCCACTCGTTGCCCCAGGAAGCAAAAAACAACAAACAAACAGAAAGAAAGGCAGACACCATGAAGACCACCAAGCAACTCCAGACCGGAATCGTGCTCAGCGCGATTGCAGCCGTAGCCATCGCCTTCGCGGCCTGGCTTCCCACCAAGGCGAGCGCCGCCGAGCCAATGAAGGGCGGGCAGTATATGCTCTACCTCCAGAGCCTCAACACCAAGAAGGAGTTCGATGCGCTCAAGACCGACGACACCATCGCGATGGTCTGCGTGAAGTGCAAAACCGTCTGGGTGACGCGCGTGAAGGCCGATGCCAAAGGCGCGCAAATCCTGAACGAGCACGGCAAGCCCACTGAAATCATCGGCACCCACGCCTGTGCCGGCTGCAAGGACACCATCACCGTGGTCGGCCACAAGAAGGGCGACATCACCGAGCTGAAGCACACCTGCAACGCCTGCGGCGGCGAGGTCTTCTGCTGCGCCACCAAGCCCGGCCAGGCCACCAAGGGCATGGAGAAGGGAAAGAAGTAATGCCCCGCCGGCACCGAGGCGGTGGGTGAGCACCGTCCCCACCGTCTCGGTTGTCCCCGGTCCCGCGCTGGCTGGAGCAAAATCAGGAGAACCACCGGCAACCAATGTTCAAGGGAACGACATGAGGGCGGACGTATGCAGGAGTGAACGCGGGCCATCGCAAGGGTCCGTCAAGCAACTCGAAAGGCCAGAACATGACAACGAACCGCCCACCAGATTTCGGGACAACGCCTCTGTTGGACCGATGCAGCAACAACAACAAACAAAGTGAAAGGCTAGTTATGAAAATCACAATGTTACTCGCGACTGCCACGGCAGCGCTCCTCATCACCCTCGGCACCGCTTCTGCCGCAGAACCGTTGCATTCGCCGAAAGGCAAGGTGCTGGCGGATTCACTGGCGAGGGTGCCGGGAACCACGGCGGACATGATTGACCGCTCGGTCAAGAACGGCTCGCCCAAGCACATCGCCTTCGTGGAGTCGCTCCGCCGAGTGCCGGGCACCACGCCGGACATGATCGTGCGCTGGGGTCCGCCCGTCTCGCCGAGGCTGCTGGCCAATGAACCTTGGCGGCTGAATTCGTTCCGCGTCGCGCCGCTGAAGTAAGCCCGCCACGGAGAATGCTCCGGGCCTGTGCCAGAGCGGCTGTCCCAGCCCTCAGGCCAGCCCGAAGCGGGAATGGTTCAACCTTGAGAAGCTATGAGTGCAAAACGCAAAGCCACGCGCGCCGAGACCGGACGCAGTTTGCAACGCGTGTGTGTAGAACTCACTTGGCCCGGTGCCGAATCCGTGTGCATCGCCGGATCGTTCAACGACTGGCATCCCGGCGTCACGCCCATGCTTCGTCTGAGCGACGGCACTTGGGCGAAGGAACTGGTCCTCGCACCGGGAAGCTACGAATACCGCTTCGTTGTGGATGGAGAGTGGGTGGATGACCCGATGGCAGCGGACTACATTCCCAATCCCTTTGGCGGCATGAATGCCGTGCTGACCGTTGCGGCTCCCCAAACGGCACCTCCTCGGAGACAGCGGCTTTCATCCAGCGCCAAAACCGCGCTGTCGCAGGTGCTCCGCCAACCGTGACTCACCTCCCTCTCTCCAACTCTGATATGAAAACCAACCGTCTCCCCAGCGTGGTCGTAGCCTGTCTGCTTTTCGCCGCGACGGTCAGTGGCTGGGCGTTGCCACCACGCCAGCACTCCGTCAACGGCGTCATCGAGAGCGTTGATTGGACGAGCCGGCAGATCTCGCTCAAGTCGGCAGACGGCAATTCCGCGTTGGTGCTGGCTTGGAACGACCGCACACGCTTCACCAAGTCCGCCGGCTGTGCGCAGTGCAGCCTGGCTGTCGGACGGGTCGTGAGCATCTACTACCGGCGGGAAGTCGGGCAGAACGTGCTCCGCGAGGTCAGTTCCAAGGACGCGACTTGCAAGCAAGGAAAACCATGAACTCTCCGCGCTCCATTCTGGTGCCCCTGACACTGACGGGCTTTGTCGCAGTGCTGCTGGCTGGCTGCGTGGGCGTGCGGACTCCGAGCGAGAAGTCAGCCCGCCAGCAATTTGAAGCCGTGGCCGCCTCGTATCGCCCTGGCGACGCGCGGCCACTGTTGCCCGTGCTGAAGGCAGAGTCGCCCCTCAGTGATTTTCTGACGCACGCCATGTTCACCCAGCCGCAGGTCGAGGCGGCCTACTACGACTGGGCGGCCTCCGTGCGGCGCATCACGGTGGAGCGTTCATTGCCCGACCCGCGCCTGACCTTCTCGGCGGACATTCAGGACGTGGTGATGGGGCTGATGCCGGGGCTGATGATGGACTTCCCCGGTCCCGGCAAGCTGCGCGCCGCCGCGAACGTCGCGGCTGCCGAGAGCGACGTGAAGTATTTCGCCTTCGAGTCCGCCGTGCTGCGGACGGCCTACAACCTCAAGAAACCCTATTACCAGCTTCACTTTCTTGACGCGAAGGTCGCGGTCAATCAGGAGACGCACCGGCTGCTGACGGACTTGGAGAAGCTGGCCCGGGCACGCAACGAGGTCGGTGCCGTCACGTTGCAGGACGTGCTGCGGGCGCAAATCGAGCAGGAGCGGCTGACCACCGAAATCGCCAACTTGCAGGATTCGCGGAATCCATTGCTGGCCCAGTTCAAGGGCGCGCTGGGCTTGAAAGCGGAGGCAGCCGAGCCACCAGTCCCGACGAAACTGGAGACCACGCCCCTGGATTTAACCTCAGACCGCCTGCTGGCCGACGCGCTGGCACGCAATCCACGCTTGAAGGCGATGGAAGCCGAGGTGCGCCGCGCCGATGCCTCCATCCGGCTGGCTTACAAGGCACGTGTGCCGGACTTCTCGCTCGGGCTGGAGGCGGACGCGAAAGCCGTGCCGACCATCTTCACCCCGCAGGCAGGTGTGACGCTGCCGGTGTGGCGCGACAAGATTGCGGCCCTGATTGCCGCCGCGCAGGCCGACAAGCAGGCCGCCGCCGCGCGCTTCAACGCCGAGCAAATCATGGTGGCCGTGGAGTTTGCCGAGAAGTCCTTCATGTTCCGTGAAGCCACGCGCAATTTGGAACTGCTCAACGAGCGCCTCTTGCCCAGGGCCAGGCAATCGCTCGAAGTTGCGCGCTCCGGTTACGCCTCCGGCAAAGTGGACTTCATCAACCTGATTGACGCACAGCGCACGCTGCTCGACTTCCGGCTCGCCGAGATCGAGGCGCGCATCCAGCGCGAGCTGGCCCTGGCCGAACTCGCGCTCGTCATTCTTGGAACCCCGCCGGCCAACGCGCCAGTGCTCAATCCCGCTCGGACCGAACTGAATCCAAACTCTTCCAACCCGAAAGCCAAATGACACACGACTCGGTAATTCAGATTGCGCACGCAGAAGCCGTGAAAAGGGGCTGGCCGTGGGTCGGGCCGCTGCTGGTTGAGGGCAGGCGGCAATTCAGTCTGTTCGGCAGACGTTCTTGGCGGGTGACGACCAACACTCAATACGCAGAAATCGGCAGCAATGTTCACGTTCAGGTTGACGATGCAACGGGGCAGGTTCTGAGCAGCGACTATGTGCCGGCACAAGGACATTGAACCCATAGCCATTTAATGAACTTCACTCGCCCAAAACTAGTCTTGCTGCTCACGGTGATTGTGCTCGCCGCCGGCACCGCAGTCTTCTTTCTGAACTCAAATCCCGGTGGCGACCAGCATGCCTCGCACGCGGGGCAGCTCTACACCTGCGGCATGCACCCGCAGGTCATCAAGAACAAGCCGGGCAACTGCCCCATCTGCGGGATGAAGCTGACGCCGGTCCGCAAGCAACCGGGCGACAAGACCGCTTCGACCAATGCCCAGAGCGGAGCAACCGGCGGCGAGCGCAAGGTGAAATACTACAAGTCCACCATGCTGCTCGGCGAAATCAGCCCCGCGCCGCGCAAGGACAGCATGGGCATGGACATGGTGCCCGTGTATGAGGACGAGGCGCAGGACAGTGCCACCATCTCGGTGAATCCGGCCACGGTGCAGACGATGGGCATCCGGACCGGCATCGTCACCAACGGGCCGTTGCGCCGCGTGATTCGCACGGTGGGCACGGTCGAGTTTGATGAGACTTCGCTCGCGGATGTCACGACGAAGTTCAAAGGCTGGATTGAAAAACTCTACGTGGACGCGACGGGCAAGCAGGCGCACAAGGGCGAGCCGCTCTTCGAGATTTACTCGCCGGACCTTTACAGCGCGCAGGTCGAGTATGTGCTGGCGTTGAACCAGGAAGGGACCGGCGCGGCTTCCATGAGGGCGAGCGCGCTGACCAAGCTGAAGTTCTTCGATGTGTCGGCGGAGCAGATTGCCGAGCTGGAGAAGTCGCGCCAGGCAACGAAGACGCTGCGGGTGTCCGCGCCGCGCGACGGCATCGTGGTCGAGAAGATGGCGATTGAGGGGCAGATGGTGGATGCCGGCATGAAGCTCTACCGGCTGGCGGACCTGTCGCTCGTGTGGGTGCTGGCGCAGGTGTATGAGCAGGACCTGCCCTTCGTGAAACTCGGCCAGGAGGCGGTCGTGAAGCTCTCGTATTTCTCCGACCGCGAGTTCCGGGGCCGCGTCACCTACGTTTATCCGACGCTCGACGAGAAGACGCGCACCGCGCGCGTGCGGCTGGAATTCCACAACCCCGGTTTCTTCCTCAAGCCCGGCATGTTCGCCACGGTCGAACTGGCTTCGGACTTGGAAGCTTCGACCCTCCTCGTGCCGGACATGGCAGTGCTCCGCAGCGGCGAGCACAACACCGTCTTCGTGGCGCTGGATGGTGGCCGCTTCGAGCCGCGCACCGTCACGCTTGGGCCGCGTGCGGAAGGCAACATGTATCAAGTCCTGAGCGGCTTGAAGGCGGGCGAGCGGGTCGTCACGTCTGGGCAGTTCATGCTGGATTCCGAAAGCCAGCTTCGGGAGGCGATTCAGAAAATGCTCCAGCCAGCGACGACGAGCGCAAACCCGGCTGAAGCCGCCGCCCACGCGGGGCACGGCGCAGTCACGGCCACCAATGCACCCGCAGCTCCCACCGGCACCGTGGCCTACATCTGCCCGATGCCTGAGCACGTCGCCATCAAATACAATCGCCCCGGCAAGTGTCCGCTATGCGGCATGGCCCTCGTGCCCGTGAGCGCTGAGGCGTTGGCGAGGCTCCTGCCGGGCGGCAAGGTGCTCCACTACACCTGCCCCATGACGGAGCACGCGGATGTGAAGCTCGACAAGTCCGGCAAATGCCCAAAGTGCGCCATGACGCTGATTCCCGTGATGCAAGCCGCGCCGCTGCCGGCTGCCACGCCAGCCTCATCCGCCGGTCACAAGCACTGAGCCGAAGGAACCGCCATGCTCAAAGGCATCATAGACTTTTCGCTGCGGAACAAGTTCATCGTTCTGCTCGCCACGGGCGCGCTCGTGCTCGGCGGGTTGTTCGCGCTGCGGAACATTCCGCTGGATGCCATCCCCGACCTCTCGGACACGCAGGTCATCATCTACACGGAATGGCCGGGCCAGGCCCCGCAGATTGTGCAGGACCAGGTCACGTATCCTATCACGACCAAGATGTTGTCCGTGCCGAAGTCGAAGGTGGTGCGCGGCTACTCGTTTTATGGGTTCTCGTTCGTGTATGTGATTTTCGAGGACGGCACCGACCCGTATTGGGCGCGGAGCCGTGTGCTCGAATACCTCAGCGCCATTGGCAGCCAGTTGCCCAAGGGCGTCACTCCGTCGCTTGGCCCCGATGCGACCGGCGTGGGCTGGGCGTTCATGTATTCCCTCAGCTCGACCAACCGTAGCCTCGCCGAACTGCGCTCGATGCAGGACTGGTATTTGAAATACCAGCTCACGTCCGTCGAGGGCGTGGCCGAGGTCGCGTCGCTTGGCGGCTTCGTGAAGCAGTATCAGGTGACGGTGGACCCGACGAAGCTCCGTGCCTACGGCCTGTCCATCGCGGAGGTCAGCATGGCCATCCAGCGCAGCAACGGCGAAAAGGGCGGGCGCTCCATCGAAATGGCGGAGAAAGAGTTCATCCTGCGCGTGCGCGGCTACATCGAGAGCCTGGATGATTTGCGCAAAGTTGCCGTGGGCCTGGGCGACAAGGGGGTGCCCATCCTGCTCGGCCAGATTGCGAATGTGCAGTTTGGTCCCGATATGCGCCGGGGCATTGCCGAGCTGAACGGCGAAGGGGAAACCGTGGGCGGCATCGTGGTGGTGCGCTACGGAGCGAACGCGCGGCAGGTCATCATTGACGCGAAGCAGCGGCTCGAACAGGCGATGAAGGGCCTGCCGCCGGACGTGACCTACACCGTCGCCTACGACCGGAGCGCCCTGATTGACCGGGCGGTCAAGACGCTGGAGGAAAAGCTCATCGAGGAAAGCATCGTCGTCGCGGTGGTGTGCCTCGCCTTTCTGCTGCACCTACGGAGTGCGCTCGTGGCCATCTTGATTCTGCCCATCGCGGTGTTGATGTCGTTCCTCGTCATGTATGGGCAGGGCCTCAGCTCGAACATCATGTCGCTGGGCGGCATCGCCATCGCCATTGGCGCGATGGTGGACGCGGTCATCATCATGATTGAGAACGCCCACAAGCACATCGAGCGCGACGGGGGCAAGAAGCCGCACTGGGACATCATCCGCGACGCGGCGGTCGAGGTCGGGCCGACGCTGTTTTACTCGCTGCTCGTCATCACGGTGTCCTTCATCCCGGTGTTCACCTTGCAGGCGCAGGAAGGCCGGCTGTTCAAGCCGCTCGCCTTCACCAAAACCTATTCCATGGCCGCCGCTGCGCTGCTGTCCATCACGCTGGCCCCCGTGCTCATGGGCTACTTCATCCGGGGCAAACTGCTGCCGGAGGAAAAGAACCCGATTAACCGCCTGCTTATCTGGCTCTACCACCCGGCGATTGACTTCGTGATTCGCCGACGCTGGGCCGTCATCACCGGCGCAGCGCTGCTGATTGCGTGGGTCTTCTTCCCGTGGAACTGGGCGGTGACGCAGCGGTTGCCGGAAGGTCCGGCGAAAACTTGGGCGACCAAGGCCGGCCGACTGTTTCCCTACCAGAGCCTCGGCTCAGAGTTCATGCCGCCGTTGTATGAAGGCGACCTGCTCTACATGCCGACGACTTTTCCCGGCATCTCGCCGACCAAGGCGCGCGAGCTGATTCAGACCACCGACCGCATCATCAAAAGCTTCGCCGAGGTGCATCACGTCTTCGGCAAGATCGGCCGCGCCGAAACGGCCACCGACCCCGCGCCCTTCGACATGGTGGAGACAACCATCATGCTCAAGGACGAAAAGGACTGGCCCGTGGTGGACATCAAGGACGAACGCGGCAACGTCATCGCCCATCGCCGTCGCACCCCGGACGAACTCGTGGACGCGCTCAACGCAGCCATCCAGATTCCGGGCCTCAACAACGCGTGGACGATGCCCATCAAGACGCGCATCGACATGCTCGCCACCGGCATCAAGACGCCCGTGGGCATCAAGGTCGCAGGGGCGAACCTCGCCGAGTTGGAGCGCATCGCCTCAGAGATTGAAGTCATCGTGCGTCAGGTGCCCGGCACGACCAGCGTCTTTGCCGAGCGAGTGATGGGCGGCAACTACATCGAGTTCAAAATCGACCGCGACGCCATCGCCCGATACGGGTTGCGGCTCGGCGACGTGCAGGAAGTCCTCGAAGTTGCCCTCGGCGGCATGCCACTGACGACCACGGTTGAAGGCTTGGAACGCTACACGGTGAATCTCCGCTACGACCGCGACTACCGGGAGAACCTGGAGGCGTTGCGCGAAATCATCGTGCCCACGCCAACCGGCGCACAAGTGCCGCTGGGGCAGTTGGCGAAGGTCGAAACGGTGCGTGCCCCGATGGGCGTCAAGAGCGAGGCCGCCGTGCCGAACGCCTGGATTTACGTGGACGTGAAGGGCGTGGACATCGGCACCTACGTCCAGATGGCGCGGCGGGCCGTCAATGAGGCCGTGACTGCCGGCTCCATCAAGCTGCCCAGTGGCTACAACATCCTCTGGAGCGGCCAATACGAATACATGCTCCGCGCCCAGCAACGGCTGATGATCGTGGTGCCGCTCACGTTGCTCATCATCGTTTTCATCATCTACCTCAACACGCGTTCGGCCATCAAAACCGCCATCGTGCTGCTGGCCGTGCCGTTCTCGCTCGTGGGGGCCTTCGCGATTCTCCACTGGCTCGGCTACAACCTCAGCGTCGCCGTGTGGGTTGGCATCATCGCGCTCGCCGGCCTCGATGCCGAGACGGGCGTGGTCATGCTGCTCTATCTCGACCTCGCCTATGAGCAGTGGGGCAAGGAGGGCAAGATGCGCAACGTCACCGACCTGCGCGACGCCATCTACCACGGTGCGGTGAAGCGCGTCCGGCCCAAGGCCATGACCGCCTGCGTCATCATTGCCGGCCTGCTGCCGATTCTCTGGAGCCACGGGGCCGGAGCCGACGTGATGAAGCGCATCGCCACGCCCATGATTGGCGGTGTCGTCACCTCGACCTTGATGGAACTGCTCGTCTATCCCGCCATCTTCTACGTGTGGCGCTCGCGCCAATTGCTGCGCCGCCCACTTCAACCCGAAACCAGTAACAACTAAGAAGGAGGTTTTATGCCCCAATACGACGCCGACAATATGGACTGCAACTATGTGCAGTGTGCAGTGTGCGACAATGCCATTCGCGGTGGCAGATGGTTTGCGCGGCTGCGCCACGCGGAGCGCATGCTGGCGCTCTGCTGCCCGCTCTGCGTGGAAGTCTTTCAAGCCAAGCCCGACGCTCACGTGCGACGCATCGAAATGCTCGAACGGGCACCCACTCCGGATGGCATTTCCATATCGGATTCAGCTTCGTAGTCTTCCGCGTGGGTTCTGTTTAGCCGGAAACATCCGTAACGCTCGATGCTCGACCTGCTTCACGACTGGCTATTCGCGACCCCGATTGTCCGTCTGTTTGTCATCATCGCCGTCGGCTATCTGCTGGGAGAAGTCCGCTTTCCCGGTGGGTTTCGGCTGGGCGTGGCGGGTGTGCTGTTCGTCGGGCTGGCCTGCGGGGCGCTCTCACCGTCGCTTGGTTTACCGGGTGAGTTCCAGACGCTGGGCCTCGTGCTCTTTGTCTATTGCATCGGCCTGCAAGCCGCGCCGGGATTCCTCAAGTCCTTCCGGCGAGATGGACTGAAACTCAACGGTGCCGTCGTCGTTGCACTGGTCGTGAGTTTTGCGGTCGTCGCCATGTGTGCGCGATGGAGCGGCCGACCGACTAGCATGGTCGCCGGGGCGTTTTGCGGGGCGTTGACCACCACGCCAGGCTTGGGAGCCGTCACGGAGACGCTCGCTCGCAATGGCAGTTCATCTGGCGACGTTGACCTTGCGGTCGTTGGCTACGGCGTCAGCTATCCCATCGCACTGCTCGTGGTTCTGGTAATCGCAGGATTCCTTTCCCGTCACTCGCCGGAAACGCGGGTTGCATCCGCAACGCTTCCCGCTGGCCCCGCTTCCCTCACCATCGTGGTGGAGCAACTCAGCCCCACGGGCGTCGCATGGCTGGCTCATGAAGTAGAGGCAACGGCAGGTGTGTTGTTGACCCATCGGCGCAGTCCGGGAGAGGCAGTCCAGCCCATCCCCGCCACCACACCACTGACCGTAGGCTGCTCGGTGCTGGCAGTGGGCAGCGCCGAGAGCCTGCCCGCCGCCGTAGCGTTGCTGGGCAGGGCCAGCCAGGATTCGTTGCCGGCTGAACTGGCGCAGTTCGAGATTCATCGCTACTTCGTGTCCAACCGGGCGACCACTGAGCGGCGCGTGGCCGACCTGGGCATTGGCCGGCTCGGTGCCGCCCTCGTCCGGCTCCGGCGCGGCGACGTGGACTTGCCCGTCCACCCGGACACGGTGCTCCAGATGGGCGACCGCGTGCGGGTGGTCTCCCTCCGTGAAAAAGAGCCGGCGGTGCGCGCCTTCTTCGGGAACTCGCTCACGGTGCTGACAGAGACTGGCTACTTCAGCTTTGCCCTCGGCATCATCCTCGGCCTGGTCCTCGGGCAGATTCCCGTGCCGATCCCGGGGTTGAGCCAGCCCATCAAACTGGGCATTGCCGGCGGGCCGCTGGTGGCCGCCCTGTGGCTGGGCGCTCGTGGCCGAACCGGGCCGTTTGTGTGGGCAATTCCCAACGAGGTCAACCTGGCTCTCCGGCATCTGGGCATCCTGCTCTTTCTCGCCGCCGTCGGAGTCAAGGCGGGGCAGAGTCTGCCGGAGCATCTGCGGCATTTCGGAATCGGCATGATTTTGTGGAGCACCGCGTTTGTCGTGACCGCTCAACTGGCGCTGCTGGCCTGTCTCGCAATCTTCCGCCAGCGTGAGCAACCGGTCATCCTGGGAACCATGGCGGCGCTGCAAACCCAGCCCGCCCTCCTGAGCTTCGCCGCGACCCGGACGGATTCCGGCCCACTCAACACCGCCTACGCCACCGCTTACCCGCTGGCCGTCGTGCTCAAGATCATTCTCGCGCAGCTTGTGCTCGCCATCTGACCGCCCGGCACTGAAAGGAACTAAACCATGACCGAAGACCCGATTTGCGGAATGTCCGTGGACCCGACGACGGCTCTCCGTGCCGAGCGCGATGGAGCATCCTTCTACTTTTGCAGCGAACATTGCCGGACGAAATTTCTGGCTCAGTCCCACCCCGCGCCGAGTGACCAAGGCAATTGCTGCGGGAGCCACATACCGCCCAACCCTCACGACCACGTCGAGGGCAGTCATGAGCACCAGCCCGGCGGTGGAGAGCGCTCGTGTTGCGGCGGCAAGCTGCGCGACGGTGCTCACAGCCACGCGCATCACCATCATCAGGGAGAGATGGCAGTAACGCTTTCCACCGCCGCGAAGTATTTCTGTCCCATGTGTCCGGGCGTGGAGAGTGACCAGCCGGGCGCGTGTCCGAAATGCGGCATGGCACTGGAGCTGAACCCGGCCTGGCAACCACCGAAGCAGAATCTCTACACCTGCCCCATGCACCCGGAGGTCGAGCAAGACCATCCCGGTGTTTGCCCCAAGTGCGGCATGGCCTTGGAGCTGAAGACCGTCACCCCCGACGTGATGGAGGACGATTCTGAACTGCGTGACATGACGCGGCGGTTCTGGATCGGAGCGGCGTTGACCTTGCCGGTTTTCATCGTGGCGATGGCGCATCTGGTTCCCGCCTTGGGTCACGCGGAGTGGGTGGGCGGACCCGTGTCGCGGTGGGGACAGTTCATTCTCAGCACCCCGGTCGTCGTGTGGGCAGGCTGGCCGTTCTTCGTGCGCGGCTGGCGCTCGCTGGTGAACCGCAGCCTGAACATGTTCACGCTCATCGCGCTGGGTGTGGGTGCGGCCTACGCCTTCAGTGTGGTCGCAATGCTGTTCCCACAGGTGTTCCCGCCCGCCGCCCGCCACGGTGGCCAGCCGGCCATCTACTTCGAGGCCGCCGCCGTTATCATCGTGCTGGTGCTGTTCGGTCAGATGCTCGAACTCCGCGCCCGCCAGCGCACCAGCGGGGCCATCAAGGCGTTGCTGGGCCTCGCGCCCAAAAACGCGCACCGCGTCACGCCCGAAGGGGACGTGGACGTGCCGCTGGATTCGGTCCATCCCGGCGACCTCCTTCGTGTGCGACCCGGCGAGAAGATTCCCGTGGACGGTGAAGTGGTCGAAGGCCGCACGTCGGTGGATGAATCCATGCTCACGGGCGAGCCAATTCCGTTGGAGAAGACCGTCGGCGCAAAAGTCTCCGGGGGCACCGTCAACACCACAGGCGGCATCGTGATGCGGGCCACGCGCGTCGGCAGCGAAACGATGCTGGCGCAAATCGTGAGCCTCGTCGCACAGGCACAGCGGAGCCG
>JBEBFV010000639.1:0-2227 GCA_040081795.1 Limisphaerales bacterium
GCGGCGTGTGGCAGGCCACGCAGCCCTCACGCAACGCCTCGTGGCCGAAGACGTGCGTCTTGCTCTGCTCGCGATGGCAGTTCGCGCACGACTCGTTCAACCGCGAGAGCGCGAGGCCACCCTTGGGTTTGTGGATGTCGAAGCCATGCGCGTCGTGGCACTGGCCGCAGTGGAGCTTGCCTTCGAGGACTTGGTGGTGATGCGGTAGCCGGAACTCGGCGTGCGTCTGGACGTGACAGGCGAGGCACGTCTCCGGGGACTGGCGTGGGTTGACGATGAACTTGTCGCGGCCCTGTCCGCCGGTCTGCACGTGCTTGCTGCCCGGACCGTGACACGACTCGCAGCCGGTCTGGCCCGCGAGGCGGGGGCTGTCCGAGTGGAAGCGCCCGTGCGCGCTGGAGGCGAAGGCGCGGGTGTAGTTCGTGTGGCAATCGGCGCAGGCTTGGTTGCCGACGAACGCAGCTCCTTCAATCGTCGGCGGCGCAGAGACGGTGCGCTCGACGGTGGAGCAGGAGCTGAGGAACAGGCAGACGCAACCCGCGATGAGAAGCGACGGGACCGCCAGCCAGCGGAGGATGCGTTTGCCAGTGGTGGTCACAGGCGCAGCGTGCCGTGAATCGGGCGCAGAATTCAACGCTAAGGCGCAAGGACGCAAAGACGCGGAGACAGGACAAGGCCGGCTTCGACGGAAGAACTTCTCGCTGGCTTTGCGTCTTCGCGTCCTTGCGTCCTTGCGTTAAATCCTCGGCGTCCAGGTGGGCTTGCCAGTCTTGCGGGACTTCGCGGGCTTCTTGCCGTAGCTCATTGTGCGGCTCGGGGCTTCGCCGCTGACCATGCGTTTCAGCTCGTTGATCTGGTCGCGGTAGAGCGCGGCTTTCTCGAACTCCAAGTTGTTCGAGGCTTCAATCATCTGGCCTTCCAACTCGCGGATGGTTTCGGTCACGTCGAAGTCCCCGGCGGCTTCGTTCAGCATCCCGGTGGCGACGTCACGCAGCTCTTTCTGTGACGACAGGCTTTCCTCCATCACGCGCGTGACGCTGCGCGGGGTGATGCCGTGCGTGGTGTTGTAGGCGACTTGCTTCTTCCGCCGATACTCACAGACGGCGAGGAAGCGCTGGATGCTCTGCGTCTTCACGTCGGCGTAGAGGATGACCTCGCCGTTGAGATGCCGCGCGGCGCGACCGGCGGTTTGGATGAGGCTGGTCTCGCTGCGGAGAAAGCCTTCCTTGTCCGCGTCGAGGATGGCGACGAGGGAAACTTCCGGCAGGTCGAGGCCCTCGCGGAGGAGGTTGATGCCGACGAGGACATCGAACTGGCCTTTGCGCAGTCCGCGGATGATTTCGACGCGTTCGAGTGCGTCCACCTCACTGTGGAGATAACGGACGTTGATGCCGATGTCGCGGAGGTAATCGGTGAGTTCCTCGGCGGTGCGCTTGGTGAGCGTTGTGACGAGGACGCGCTCCTTCCTCTCGACGCGCTTGCGGCATTCCTCGATGAGGTCGTCAATCTGGCCCTTGAGCGGCTTGAGCGTGATGGTGGGGTCGATGAGGCCCGGTGGGGCGGACGACGAGTTCGACGATGCCGTCGGCGCGAGTAGGGGGGACACTCCTGTCCCCCAGTCCCTTCGCTGCCACAGCAGACGCTGGCTGGGGGACAGGAGTGTCCCCCCTACGCGCGCTTTGTTTCGCCCACTCCAGCTCGCGCGGGGCGGGCGTGGCGCTGACGTAGATGGTTTGCTTTTGGAGCGACTGAAATTCCAGCCAGTCGAGCGGGCGGTTGTCGAGCGCGCTGGGCAGGCGGAAGCCGTGCTGGACGAGCACTTCTTTGCGCGAGCGGTCGCCGGCATACATGCCGCCAATCTGCGGCACGCTCACGTGCGACTCGTCCATCACGAGGAGGAAGTCGTCGGGCATGAAATCAATCAGCGTCGTGGGCCGCGAGCCGGGCGGGCGCGCGGCGATGTGGCGCGAGTAGTTCTCGATGCCGGAGCAAACGCCCATTTCCTCCATCATCTCGAGGTCGTATTCGGTGCGCATCTTGATGCGCTGGGCTTCGAGGAGCTTGCCGTGCTTTTCGAACCACGCGATGCGGTCGCCGAGTTCCGCGCGGATGGTCAGGAGCGCCGCTTTGAGCTTTTCGTTCGTGGTGACGAACTGCTTGCCGGGATAGATGACGACGGCTTGGAGCTGCTCCAGCACTTCGCCCGTGAGCGGCTCGAAGCGCGTGA
>JBEBFV010000262.1:0-8700 GCA_040081795.1 Limisphaerales bacterium
TCCCTTGAAGCCAGCGCGCCTCAACCGAGTCTTTCTTCCGTGCCCGATCGCAAAGCCACCGCCGCATCCCAGTTCGCGGCAAATCGCTTCTCCCGCCGCAGCCTCCTGCGCGGGATGGGTGCCTCACTTTTCCCCTTGTGCGCGGATTGGTCGCGCGCGGCGGCGACTGCTTCCAACCGGCCGGGCAAGGCCAAGTCGGTCATCATGATCTTCAACGGCGGCGCGCCGAGCCACCTTGACCTCTGGGATCCGAAGCCGGACGCCTCCGACGACGTTCGCGGCCCGTTCAAGCCGATCAAGACCAACGTCACAGGCATCCACATCTCCGAGCTGCTTCCGCGCATGGCGAAGCGCATGGACAAGGTCGCGCTCATCCGCTCCGTCCATCACAAGCACAGCAGCCACAACGGAGGCATGCACTGGGCCACTGTGGGACGGCCCTACGCCGTGGACAGCACGCTCGTCACGCCCAGCCGCACCGACATCCCCTGCTTCGGCACGCTCATCGGCTGGCTCGCGCAGCGCGACGGCTTCAGCAGCGGCGTCCCGCCCTACGTCATCACGCCCTTCCCCACTTGCGACAGCAAAGTCTATCTCACGCCCGGCCAGTTCGGCGGCTGCCTCGGAGCGCGCTTCGATCCCTACGTGCTCGACGACGACCCCAATGCCGCAAGCTTCAAGGTCAGAAATCTCGGCCTCGAAGCGGACCTGACGCCGGTGCGCCTTCAAGAGCGCCTCGGCCTGTTGCAGGAACTCACCATCACCGCGCCCAAGCTCAACTCGCCGCTAGCCGCCGAGATGGACGTCTTCAACCAGCAGGCCGCCGACCTCCTCCAGTCTGGCAAGGCCGCCAACGCCTTCGACCTAAGCAAAGAACCTGCCTCCGTCCGCGAGCGCTACGGTCGCCACAGTTGGGGCCAGTCGCATCTCCTCGCGCGCCGCCTCATCGAGTCGGGCACGCGCTTCGTCTCCACCGTCAATGGCCCAAGCATCACGTGGGACACGCACAAGGATAATTTCAACACGCTCAAGAACCGCCTCGTCCCGCCGATGGAGCAGGCCTACTGCGCGTTGCTCGATGACTTGGAAGAACGCGGCCTGCTCGACTCCACGCTCGTCGTCTGGATGGGCGAGTTCGGGCGCACGCCCAAGATCAACGCCGACATCGGGCGCGACCACTGGCCCGGCTGTTACAGCGTCCTGCTCGCGGGCGGCGGCATTCGCGGTGGTCAGTTGGTCGGAGCCTCCGACGCCATCGGTGCCTACCCGAAGGAACGCCCCGTCAGCCCGGCGGACATCCACGCCACTGTCTATGCCGCGCTCGGCTACGACGCCGCGAACCTCCACTTCCTCGCCTCCGATGGCCGCCCCACGCCCGTCTGCGAAGGCGCGCCCATCAGCGAACTGCTCTAAGCAAGCGCCCCCCGGCCCAGGCTCCAGAACGTGTAAGCACATCCGTCGTGGCCCAGGGCACACGCCCAAACGCTCGACGCGCATCGCCTTCTCCCCCATCTTCAAGCGGCGGTGCGCATCATAAACGCGACCGCCAAGAAGTCATATCGAACTGCTCGAAATCCGTTTTCATGCCACTCGCATTCCACCTCAACCCCACCCTCGCCACTCTCCCGACCTACCAGCCGGGCCGCCCCATTGAGGAAGTCGCGCGTGAGATCGGCCTGCCTGCCAGCGACATCATCAAGCTCGCGTCGAACGAGAACCCGCTCGGCCCCTCGCCCAAAGCACTCGCTGCGATTCAGGCTGCCGCCGCCAGCGTGCATCTCTACCCGGACGGCAACGCCTTCCACTTCAAACGCCGCCTCGCCGACAAACTCAACGTCGAGACGAGCAACCTCATCCTCGGCAACGGCTCGAACGAAATCATCGAGTTCATCGGCCACGCGCTGATGGCCCCCGGCGCGGACGTGGTCGTCTCGCAATACTGCTTCGCCATCTATCCCATCATCACGAAGATGGCCGGCGCGAACCTCATCACCGTCCCTGCGAGCGGCCTCGGCCATGACCTGCCCGCGATGCTCCGTGCCATCACGCCGCAGACACGCGTGTTGTTCGTCGCGAACCCGAACAACCCGACGGGCACGCTCGCCTCGCGCGCGGACCTCATCGAACTCGTCAACGAAGTCCCTCCGCACGTCCTGCTCGTGATGGACGAGGCCTACATCGAGTTCCTCGACGAACCTGTGAACTTGATCCCCCTCATCACCGCCGGCACGCGCCCGAACCTGCTGCTCATGCGGACGTTCTCCAAAATCTACGGGCTAGCCGGCACGCGCGTCGGCTACGGCATCGGGCACCCGGAGCTGATCGGTGCGCTGGAGAAGATTCGCCAGCCGTTCAATCTGAACAGCCTCGCCCAAGCCGCCGCCCTCGCCGCGATCGACGACGACGAGCACGTCCAGCGCACGCGCGGGACGAATGCTGCGGGTGTTCGACATCTCCAAAGCGAGTTCGAGAAACTCGGCATCGAGTTCGTTCCGACTGCCGGCAACTTCATCCTGCTGCGCGTCGGCGACGGAGCGCGTGTCTTCAGCGAACTCCAGAAGCTCGGCATCATCACGCGCCCGATGGCCGGCTACCAGTTGCCCGAGTGGCTGCGCGTAAGCGTGGGCACGCTGGCGGAGAACGAGCGGTTCCTTGCAGGCTTGAGGCAAGTGCTGGGAAAGTAGTCCGCTGACTGTCCCGCACAGCGAAGAATCACAAAATCATGATTCTGTGCCCATGATTCTGTGAAAGCTGCCGGCGTCTTCTCCCTCCGCTACTCGTTGATGCCGCTGTGCGAGAAGTCCGTCTCCTCCGGGAACCAAATCTCCTCCTGCTCCTCCCAGCGGGAGAGCTTGCGCGTTCCACCAGCGGCGCTCGCCTCGGCGACGGGGACTTCTGGCGGCGCGACACTCAGCGGGAACAAGGCGACAGCGGGCTGCGCGTCGGGCGACGGCGACGATGACGGCTGTGTGCTCATGTCAGCAATCTCTTGTAAGGGACTTCTTGTAAGTTGTTCACGAATCCCGATCGCGCAAGGGACAATTTTCCGCCGCCCAATTCTTGCCGGTTCTCCAACCAGTCTTGCCCGCTCCGTCCCCGGCGAAGTTTCTCGTTGAAACCCGCCGCCTGCTTGCCCCTTATTTACGCCGCGACAGACAGCGCCAATCAAAGTGAAACCCACCGACCTCCGCGGCATCCTCCAATACATCCCCCGCTTCCGCGAGAAGACCTTCGTCATCGCCGTGGATGGCGCGGTCGTCACTGACGAGAATTTCGCCAACCTCCTGCTCGATGTCGCGGTGCTGCGCTCGCTGAATATCCGCGTCGTCATCGTCCACGGTGCGGCGGCGCAAATCCAGGCGCTCGGGACCGAGCGCGGCGTCACGCCCTCGAACCTCGACGGCACCGGCATCACCGACGCCGCCACGCTCCAGCTCTCGCTCACCGCCGCGAACCGCCTCACGCACGAAATCCTCGAGGGCCTGACCAACAACGACCTCCGCGCCGCCACGCCCAACGCCGTCATCGTCTCGCCGCTCGGCATCATCCAAGGCGTGGACCATCTCTTCACCGGCAAGGTCGAGCGCGTCGATACCGAGCTGCTCCAGACGCTTCTCGCCGCCGGCATCACGCCGGTCATTCCCCCGCTGGGCTTCGACGGCGACGGCAAGACCTACCGCGTCAGCTCCGACACGATTGCGCTCGCCATCGGCACCGCGCTCAAGGCGGCGAAAATCCTCTTCATCACCACGACCGACGGGCTGTTCCATCAGGGCAAGCTGCTCAAGCAAGTGCTCGCCGCCGACTTGAGCGCGTTGATTGAGCGCAAGGAACTTTCCGCCGAGGACACCGCGCGCGCCCGCGCCGCCGCCGCCGCTTGTCTGCAAGGCATCCCCCGCGTCCACCTCATCAATGGCGGCACTGATGAATCCCTTCTCGCCGAGGTCTTCTCCAACGAAGGCGTCGGCACGCTCATCTACGCGGACGAGTTTCAGCAAATCCGGCCCGCGCAGAAGAAGGACATCCGGGCCCTGCTGCGCCTCACGAAGAACTCCGTCCTCAGCGAGGAACTCATGAAGCGCACGCGCGCCAGCATCGAGAAGCACCTCGGCGACTATTATGTCTTCGACATCGACCGCAACCCGGTAGCCTGCGTCGCGCTGCACGTTTATCCCGAGGCGAACACGGGCGAACTGGCCTTCCTCTTCGTCGCGCCGTCGCACGAGAACCAGGGCCTGGGCAAGAAGCTCATCCAGTTCGTCGAGAACAAGGCCCGCGACCTCGGCCTCAGCGAACTGGTCACGCTCTCCACGCAGGCATTCACCTACTTCCAGAGCAAGGGCGGCTTCACCGAAGGCACGCCCGACAACCTGCCCCCCGCCCGCCGCGAGAAGTATGAGCAGAGCGGCCGCAACTCGAAGGTGCTGGTGAAGAAGCTGGGGAAGTGAAGTTCCGTTGGTGGGGAACGTGCGGACAGTCCGTTGCGTGCGAATTGGGTCTAGTCAGACAATCCTGAGAAAGGCGACCTTGGTTGTCTATCTTCCTCGAATCAAAACGCCCTTGCCGATAATGAGCGGCGCAAGCGATTTAGGGGTGCCGGTAAGCCACCTGCCATCAAGCCGGTTTGTATAAGCGCGATAAGCGTCCTCTCCGAGCAGGTTGAGCGTAGCGCCCCGAGCCGCTTGTAGGTCCTGTTCCCAAGTCGCAGGCGGGTTGCTCGGAGCCGCAGCTTGCCGCAGTCTCTCCCGCAAGTCATAGAGACCATTCACAGTTTCCTGCCTCAGACCAACCTCGGCTGCAAAGCGAGTGTCACGGCCGTAATCGACATCCAGACCGCGCTGTAGCTCTTGGAACCGCTCGACTCCCAAGGCTTGAGAAAGTTGCGCATCTACCTCGCGCTTCGCCCTGAGCTTGTCAGGAATCCGCATCGCGTCATCCTTGGTGTATGGGCTTTCAAACTCATCATGGAAACGCCTGCTCAACGCGACGATTTGGTTGAATTCCGCCTCCGTGGGCTGAAATCCGTTCAGAGCCGAGCGGAGGTGCTGGGCGACAAACGAGTAGCGGGAATCATACTCTTGCTTCTCTTCGGGCGACAAAATCTTGGTCAGCTCCGCGTCGAGTTTCGCCTGTAACGTCCTCCTCAATTGCATCGATCGATCATCGGTCGCTCCATCCGCGATGGTCGCGCGCGCTTCCGCAAGTGCGGAATCTTGTAAAGACTTAAATGCAACGCGCTTTGGCTCCGGCAAGAAATCAACGGTAAAAACTGAGGTCGGGGCTCCAATTTTGAACGCTTCCGGCTTCTGTAAAGCGAGCGGGTCCTTGATTTCGCTCCCGAGCAAATCGCCAATTAGGCGGACGCGCTCACGGTCCAACGCCTCCAGCGCTGCGCCAATCAGCCGAATGGCCGCACGATTCGTAGTCCCGGCGCCGACAACCTGCCAATACTTGTATTGCAGCGTATGCCAGTTATCGACCTTGAGTTTGTTGGCTTTCTCCACGTAGAGGCGGTTCACGTCCGCCACCACGATGTCAACCAACGTCTGCTCCGGAACGTTAATTCGACGCAGGTTCACGACATATTGGCGGTAATCATCCGATTCGACTTCCCGCCAGGAGAAACGTTTAGCCTCCATCACCGGTTGCGGTTTGGCTTTGGGCATCTTCGCAACAACGCGATCATTATCCGCCGGCGGGCCGGTAGAGGGTATGGACGGTTTTGGACCACGCCGGCCTAGTGAGATTAAACCGAACGCCAATACGAGGGCGCAGACGGCAAATAGGATTCCTCGTTTCATGTTTGATTGAGTGGATTGGCAGCCAATGGTTGTCCGTCAGGGCGACCATGGCTCCCTGTGCGGTGGAGCGCGTAAGAAAGCGCGAAGAGCAGGACGACATTCCGCAGCAGACCTAAAAGCAATTCGTGCCGCGAATCGCGAAGGACTGGGCCTAGGCCGAGGCACCCGCAAGCGGGCGGCTCGGGTAGTGCGCTCAGTTTCCACAGGAATGCCGAAAAAACGAAAAGTGTTAGGCCGCTCAATTTCATCCCGACCCTACGCCACTTGCCGACGAGAAGTAGCAAACCGAGATGCAACTCTACTGGGCCGAGAGTGAAAACCAAAACACGCGCGGCCGCTGGGGAGACGCCCACTGCGCCCAACGCCACCTCCGCCTGCGCTGGATTGACCACATGATGAAATGCCGCAGTGAAAAAGACGCTGGCGACAGCCAAAACTATTAGCAGCGGCCAGCTCCAAAACCCTTTTCCAAGGAATGGCGTCATGCGAGTCTGGTCAAAACAGGACTTGGAAATGGAGTTGAGCATCGAAGCACATCTTCCGAGGGAGCCAGGCCGCCTCCGACGCGTCCCACGAAAGCGATGCGATAAATGGACCGCATGTCGAGGAAGAGTCAACTTTCCCGAGAAAACTGACAATCACGAGCACATCATCCGCTTTGTGGCGCTGCATTGCCGAGACCGCGAGATCCGATGACGCAGCATGAGCTGCTAGCGTGCAGATTCTGTGAGCCAGCGAAACCACACCACCGTCCACGGTTCGCTTTCCCGAACGGCTGAGTTGTAATGTATTTGGGGCTAGAGCCACCAGACAAGGGCGTTTCTGCTGTTCAAACCAAACCTCGAATGATTGCTGGTTCACGATGCTAGCCAGTGGTGTTAAACCTGACGGTGCATTCACGCGGACTGACGCTGTTGCGTCGCTACTGCCCTTCTGCACGGGCAGTTTCGCGTGCTGGGTCAGAGTCGGAAATGCTTCGAGAAAGGAGCGCGGTGATGGCGCAGCCAAATATGCAAACACACGGGGCAGAGTTTTCCTGAGCTTTTCGACTTGAGTTGCGGTCAACGAAAGCGTCGAGTCTTTTACGTGTAGCTCGGCCCAACGCGTCAGCAAATTTTGCTCTGGTATTTCATACTTGAATTGCGACCACTGGTTGAGTCGCTGCTTGATGCCAAGCTTCATGTTTTTGCGGACGAGCGACTCTCGATCGAGCCGAATCTGGTCCTGTAGCGCAATCCGCGCGACGAAAGTGAGACTGAAGAGGGACAGCAGCAATATCCCCTGCTGTAGAGTCTCACGCATCGGGGCAAGCATCATGGCCTCATTGGGTATATCCTGGCGATGCGGGACTTGCCCGCACCGCCCGGCGCAAAACAACCTGGGCTTCTGTCAAGGGGCCAGCACGCAGGTTGCGGTGGTCACAGGGTCTAGCGGGTATTCGTAAACTGTCGACACCGTGCCGCATTCAGACGGCAACCTACAACACCACGAAAACATGGTGTTGAACTGGTCCCAGCCGATACAGTAGGTGTTCTCCAAGAGGCTTGTGCAATCTGCACCGTTGCCTTCGGTCACGTTGAACGCCGCTGGCGGTTCTGGTGTCGCTTCACCTCCACCCCCGCCTTCATCCGCGAATGCTGCGTGAAGCAGCATCATCGTGGCGACAACCGCAAGCGCCGTCGGTTTGACCAATCGTTTTAGTTCTTTCATTGCTTTGTTTTGTGTTTGTGTTGACTGCCTATTTCCGGACGCACAGGCCCGAAATCTCTAACCTGTCACCGCGATGCTCACCGCATCGCTCCACTGGCCGAAGACCTGGTCGCCCCGGAGGTAGATGGCGCGGTATTTCCAGAGGACGGTCGCGCCGGAGGCGGGGCTGGCGGAGTCCTGATAGTGGGGCTTAGTGTCCATGTCCAGGAACCCCCATTGCCCGCTGCCACGGTCCACTTCGATGCGGACGCCCGTAAAACCGCTCTTCTTCCACTGAATCTCCACCTTTCCGCCCGTCGCGATGACTGCCTTGATGGCGGGCTTTGTGGTGCCGGGGTCGGGTTCCGGGATTTCGGGGCCTTCGAGGCCGAGAGAGTTGCCGTCCGCCTCCGAATAGTCCGCATGACCTTTGATGCGATTGGCGAGGGAGCCGACGTAGCCAAATCCATCTGCGAGGGGAACGATGGGCACCGGCGGGGTGCCCTTGGTGGGCTGCGCGGGGAGGGTTATTGCGGGCGGCGGCGTGAGCGGGCCTTGGGGCACGCTCTTGCCGTAGGCGAGGTCGTCGCGGAAGCCGGTGTAGCCCTCGGCCTTGGCACGGATGGCGTCGAGCACGGCGAATGTCCAGTCATACCAGAGGCGGAAGTCGTGCATCTTGTCCAGTTCGGCGGTGGTGATGCTGTATTTGGTGGCGAGTGTGCCGGGGAGGTTGTCGTCGAGGTTTCCGAGGAAGGTTTTGCGGTCGGCTTCCTTGACGGGGAGGTAGGTTTTCTTGGCCATAATCGGGTTTGGGGATGTGTTCTGGGCGCTGGGGTCCTGGGTTTAGTCAGTCAGGGCGGGTTTCTGAGCGGTCAGGACCGGAGGTAGGTTCGTCTGAAACGGGAACCATATGCTCAGAGAAGGAGGACGATTGATCGAGACCGGCTCCGGGTTGCTCGGAGGCGGGGGAAGTCTGCTCCAAAGCGATTTCCGGGTGCTCAAGAATGGATTCTGAAGCTTTGGAAATGGGTTCCGGCCACGCGGAACCGGCTCTTGAGCGGTCAGGAGTGGCGGGAGAGGGTAACGGAGGCGTGCCAGCGTGGCACAGGGGGCGGCGAGGGGAATGGCTCCGGCTACGTGCGGAGTGCGGAGTGCGGAGTGCGGAGTGCGGAGTGCGGAGTGCGGAGTGCGGAGTGCGGAGTGCGGAGTG